>JANLRZ010000130.1:0-6855 GCA_031362155.1 Acidimicrobiia bacterium
GCCGAGCGGGGCCCGAGCGGCCTGGCCCGCAGGGCCGAGAGCGGAAGTGAAGACGAGAGCGGAAGTGGAGCCGAGCGGGGCCCGAGCGGAAGTGGAGCCGATCGACTGGAGGTGCGCAGCCTCAGCAAGCGGTACGGCGGCGTCACCGCGCTCGACGACGTCTCGTTGACGGTCAAGGCCGGAGAGATCGTCGGCTTCATCGGGCCCAACGGTGCCGGCAAGACGTCGCTCTTCGACGCGATCTCGGGGTTCCTCCCCGTCGACGGCGGCCGGGTGATCATGGCGGCGAACGACGGGGAGATCTACGACCTGTCCGAGAAACCCGCGGAGGTGCGCGCCCGACTCGGGCTCGGTCGCAGTTTCCAGGACGGACGTCTCTTCCCGGCGCTCACCGTGCGCGAGACGATCGCGGTTGCGCTGGAGTGCAGCGTCGAGGTGAAGGACCCGATCGCGGCGGCGCTCTACCTTCCCGCGGTCATCGACTCGGAGGCGTCGGTCTACGAACGCGTCGAGGAGTTGATCGACTTCATGAACCTGGGCGCGTTCCGTGACAAGTTCATCAGCGAGTTGTCGACCGGAAGTCGACGAATCGTCGACCTCGCCTGCGTCCTCGCCCACCATCCGACGGTCCTCCTCCTCGACGAGCCATCGAGCGGCATCGCGCAGCGCGAGGCCGAGGCGCTCGGACCGCTGATTCGCAAGATCCGTGACGAGCTCGGTGCGAGCGTGTTGGTCATCGAACACGACCTCCCGCTCCTGACCTCGGTGTCGGATCGCATGATCGCCATGGACCTCGGGCAAGTGATCGCCCAAGGAACGCCAGACGAAGTCGTGCACGACCCGATGGTCGTCGCGTCGTACCTCGGTGAAGATCAAGCCGCTATCGCCCGTTCGGGCGATCGGACCTAGGGGGAAAATATGGAACCAACCCAGCAGAAGGCCGGAGGCGGCAATCGTCCGAGCGCCGCCAAACGCTACGGACCGATCGGCGCCATCATCGCGATCATCGTCGTCGTCGCGATCATCGTGGTCGCGACGGGCGGCAGTGACGACGACAAGGCCACCACCACGACGACGAAGTCCGGGCAGTCGGCCAAGGTCTGGCCGACGTTCACCGAGGCCACCAAGGACTCCGGAGACTGGGGTCCGAACTGTGACCCCAAGACGGGCCGGGTCGCGATTCCGTATACGCAGGCCCCGGCCTGTGCCGACGTGGGAACCGGCGACAACGGTGGAGCAACCGCATCCGGGGTGACCGCCGATTCGATCAAGGTCGTCGTCTACCAGGGCGACCCGGCCAAGAACCCCCTGCAGTCTGCGACGGTGAAGGGTGCGGGGGCGTCGGTCGACCCCTCCACGGCCCGTGACACCTACCGTGGCTACTTCGAGCTGTTCGAGAAGTACTACAACACCTACGGCCGGAAGATCGACCTGGTGTTCTTCCCCGGCACCGGTGGTCCGATGGACGAAGTCACGGCCCGCGCCGACGCGCAAGCAATCGCCGACCTGAAACCGTTCGCCGTCCTCTCCGGTCCGAACCAGACGCCGGTGTGGGCGGAGTCGGTAGCCGCCGCGAAGCTCATGTGTCTCGGCAACTGTTCGCTCGCGGTTCCCACCGCGACCGTCGAAGCCAACGCTCCGTACCTCTTCGGCGTCGGCCCGACGCCGGAACAGGCCGGCAGAATGACCGCGAAGTTGGTGCTCTCCCAGCTCAAAGGCAAGCCCGTCAAGTACGGAGGCGACGACGTCAACGGGAAGCCTCGCGTCTTCGCGGTCACGCACTACGACACCGTCGATGGACAACAGAAGGCCGCGTTTGCGGTCCTGAAGAACGAGTTGAACCAGGGTGGCGTCAAGATCGCAGCCGACCTGCCGTTCCAACTTGACCTAGCACGCGGCCAGGAGAACGCCCGCACGATGATCGCGAAGTTGAAGGCGGCCAAGGCCACCACCGTGATCTACACCGGTGACCCGATCACTCCGCTCGCCCTCACCAAGGAAGCGACCGCGCAGAACTACTACCCCGAGTGGGTGCTCGGCTCCAATGTCCTGGCGGACACCGCGGTCTTCGGTCGATTGTTCGACCAGAAGCAGTGGACCCATGCGTTCGGGCTCGGACTGAACCCGGCCAAGGTCGTGCAGGAATACCAACAATCGTTCTCGCTGTACAAGTGGTACACCGGCGAGAACCCGCCCAACAACACGTTCGGGGTCATCTTCGCGGACCTCACGTCGTTGTTCCAGGGGATTCACTTGGCCGGCCCGAACCTCACGCCGGAGTCGTTCAAGACCGGCCTGTTCAATGCCGAACCCTCGGGCGGTATCCCCACGGTTCCGAAGGTCTCCCGCGGTGAGCACGGCCTGTGGCCCGGCGTCGACTGGGGAGGCTCCGACGACACCGGCCTCCTCTGGTGGAACGCCGACGCGACCGGTGAAGACGAGATCGGCGCGAACGGCAAGGGCCTGTACGAGTACGCGGCGATGGGCAAGCGGTGGTCACTGGCCGACCTGCCCGCCGCCGACCCGGGATACTTCGATGAGTCGAAGTCGGTGAAGATCTTCACCGAACTCCCGAAGGCCTACCAGCCGCCGAGCTACCCGTCGCCGGCCAAGAAGTAGACGAGTGAGTTCCCGGTGCCGTTCCGCGGCACCGGGAACTCACGCCACTACCCTGCCGACCCGTGGAACCCACGGCGCACACTCCCAAGTCGAGCCGCTCCCCGTTGCGGCGATATCTCCCGTTCATTGCCAGTGTGACCGTGCTGGCCCTGGTCGTGATCGGTATCAGTCTCAACCAGGACGACGACCCGACCACGCCGAAGGCGCGACCTTCGGCCCCACCGGGGAACGGCCCGGTCACCCTCACCGATGCCAACCGTTCGACCATCGACTGGGGCCCCAACTGCGACACCCAGCGCGGCACGGTCGCCGTTCCGCTGAGCTACGCACCACCCTGTGTCACACCATTCCAGGGCGACAACGGCGGCGCGACGGCGGCGGGCGTCACCGCCGACACGATCACCATCGCGTTGTACCAGGCCCAGCCCGACATCTTGCAGGAAGCCGCCCTGAGCCGTAGTGGGTCGGATGAATCGCTCGCCACCGAGGCACAGACGGTGCAGCAGTACGTCGACTTCTTCGAAGCGCACTACGAGACCTACGGACGCCAGGTCAAGCTCGTCATCGTCAAGGGCACCGGGTCGCCGGACGACGACGCCTCCGCCCGCGCTGACGCCATCAAGGTCGCGACCGAGGTCAAGGCGTTCGCGTCGTTCGGCGGTCCGGGCCAGACCGAGGCTTACGCGCAGGAACTCGCAGCCCGCGGTGTGTTGTGTCTGGGCGACTGCATGCTTGCGTCGTCGCAGCAGTTCGTCGATCAACGCCAACCCAACATCTGGCTGACGTTGCCCGCCGTCGACCAGTCGGCGATCCATTGGGCCAAGTTCGTCGACGGTCTCAGTGGCCGGCGTGCGGTCTATGCCGGAGACGACGCGCTCACCAAGAAGCCGCGCGTCTTCGGCCTCGTCCGGTTCGACGAGTCGTTTGCGGGATTTCAGGAGGCGGGCAAACAGTTCCTCAATCAGCTTCGGTCCGATGGCGTCAAGGTCGCGGTCGACGCGCCGTACGAACTCGACCTCACGCGTGCGCAGGAGAATGCCCGCAACACGATCGCGAAGATGAAGTCGGCCGGGGTCACCACGGTGATGTTCGCCGGCGATCCGTTGACGCCCTCCACCCTGACGGCCGAAGCGACGGCCCAGGAGTACTTCCCCGAGTGGATCATCCTCGGCGCGGCCTACAGCGATACGACACTGTTCGGGCGCACCTACGACAAGGCGCAGTGGAAGCACGCGTTCGGCGTGTCGTCGCTCTACGTCCCGACGCCGCAACGACTCGACCAATACTCCGAGATCCTGCGGTGGCAGACCGGCCAACCGCCGGCGGCCAAGACGTACAAGGTGCTCGTCCAGGCACCGCTGATCTTCTACACCGCGCTGCAACTCGCGGGTCCGAACCTGACCCCCGACACCTTCAATGCCGGCCTGTTCCGATTCCCATCCGCTCCGACCGATCCGAGCCAGATCCACTTCTCGTGGGGCAACCACGGCATCTGGCCCACTACCGACTACTTCGGCGGCGACGACGCCACGGTGATCTGGTGGGATCCGAACGCCACGGGCATCGACGAGGTGGGGAACGACGGCACGGGAATGTGGCGCTTTGCCGACGGGGGCCGGCGCTACCTGCCGACCCAATGGCCCAAGAGGGCACCCAAGCTCTTCGTCGCTGCGAACTCGGTCACGCAGTTCGACCGATTCCCCGCCGGAACCGGTCCGCCGCGTTACCCGTCGCCGGCCGCCCGCTGAGCGACAGCCTGGTCCCGGAGATCGCTGACCCACTGCTCCCGGTCGACGTCGTAATGACGCACGACCCTCGCCGGGCTGCCGACCGCAACCGAGAAGCTCGGGAGGTCTCCGGTCACGACCGACCCCGCGCCGACGGCGACGTGCTCGCCCACCGTCACACCCGGGAGCACGATCGACCCGTGGCCCAACCACGATCCGGCGCCGACGACCACCGGCTTGGGCGGAGCGAACTGCTCACCGATGGTGAGCGTGACATCCTCGTACCCGTGGTTCGCGTCGGTCACGTACACGTTGTGACCCGTGAAGACGCCGTCGCCGATCGTGATCGACTGATGACCGACGACGCCACTCCCCCGCCCGATGAGTACTCCGTCGCCGATCGTGACGACCGGATTGGTGGCGGGGACATGTCCGGGCATCACCCCGGCGGCGAGCGAACAGTAGGGTCCGACGATCACGTCGCGACCGATCTGGATGTACGGCTCTCCGTACAGCGACACCGTCGGGAACAGGATCCCGCTCCCCGCACCGAAGGCTCCGAACTTCCGGGCCCGGCGACTGCGCGGCCCGATCGAGGCCTGCATGCAATACCACCGGAAGGCGGCGTCGAGCAGTTCGTCACGTCCGCGCACCGCAGGAGGGTAGTTCCTGGAGGTCAGGCGCTCTTGCTCCGACGGGCGCGCTTCGTCTTCGCCGGTTCCGCATCCGCCTCGGTCGCCTCGGAGTCGGATCCGGCTCGTTGCAAGCTGGCCTCGAGCGCAGCCATCAGATCGAGCACCTTGGCCGGCGCCTCCGGCTGAGGCTGGGCCACGATCTGCTCACCTGCGGCCTTCTTGTCGATCAGTGCGAGGAGCTGCTCCCGGTATTCGTCGTGGTATTTGTCCATGTCGAAATCAGCGGCGAGCGTCTCGACGAGTTGGCGCGCCATCGACGTCTCCCGATCGGTGAACTCGATGTCGCCATCGGGGAGGCCGAGTGATGCCGGGTCGACGATCTCGTCGGCGTAGCGCATCGTGGCCACGCACAACATCCCGTTCATCGGTCGGATGGCGACGAGTCGTTCCTTGGCCCGCAAGACCACGCGACCGATCGCGACCTTGCCCAGCTCGGTCATCGCGTCGACCAGCAAGCGATACGGCTTCGCGGCCTTCTCGTCGACCATGACGTAATACGGAGAATCGAAGTAGATCGGATCGATGTCGGCCAGATCGACGAAGTCTTCGATGTCGATGGTGTGAGTCGCCTTCGGGGCCATGGCGTCGAGTTCGTCTTTCCCGACGATGACGTATCGGCCCTTCTCGATTTCGTAGCCCTTGACGATCTTGTCGGGAGTGATCTCTTCGCCACTCTGCTCCGAGATCCGCCGGTATCGGATCCGTGAACCGGTACCGGCCTCGAGCTGGTTGAACGAGACATCGCGCGACTTCGTGGCCGGCGTGAGCTTCACCGGCACCGTGACGAGTCCAAAGCTGATGGTTCCGGTCCACACCGTCGTGGGCACGACATACCTCCGGTCGAGAGCGACCCACTAGGTTCGCACAATGGCCGAGGTCGCCGTGCAGATCGAGGGGCGCTCCCTCACCCTGACCAACCTGGACAAGGTGCTCTACCCCGAGACCGGGTTCACCAAGGCCCAGGTCGTCGACTATTACGCCCGGATTGCGTCGGTCCTGCTCCCGCACCTCGCCGGGCGACCCTTGACGCTGGTTCGGTACCCCGACGGGGTCGCGGGAAAGTCCTTCTTCGAGAAACGCCGACCGCCTTCGGCCCCCGAATGGGTGGAGGTCGGTGGCGAACTGGGCTCGGTGCTGTGCGAGGAGACCGCGACCCTGGTGTGGCTCGCCAATCTCGCCGCACTCGAACTCCACACGCATCAGCATGTGGTCTCCGCTCCGGATCTGCCCACCGCCGTGGTGCTCGACCTGGATCCGGGCGCTCCCGCGACCGTGATCGAATGTGCCCGGGTGGCCCTCGACCTGCACGCGCTGCTGGAGCGGCTCGGCTTGGACTCGGTGGTCAAGACGAGCGGCTCCAAGGGGCTCCACGTTTCGGTTCCGATCTCGACCGGGACCGCGACCGACGACGACACCAAGGGCTTCGCCCTTGCGCTCGGGCGAATACTGGCCGAGTCGGCACCGAAGCGAGTGACCGTCGCGATGGCCAAGGACCAGCGCGACGGCAAGGTCTTCGTCGACTGGAGCCAGAACGACCGTCACAAGACCACCGTTGCGGCCTACTCGCTTCGGGCCCGGCCCCGGCCGACGGTCTCGGCGCCCGTGACGTGGGACGAGGTCGCCGATGCCGAGGCGGCCGACGACCCGGGTCGGCTGACGTTCGAGACCCACGCCGTCCTGGACCGCGTCGGTCGCCGCGGCGACCTCTACCGGGCGAACCGCGCGTCCGATCAGACCCTTACCGCGCTCGCGGAACGTGTCGCGATGCAGCGCGACGGCAAGGTCTTCGTCGACTGGAGCCAGAACGACCGCCA
>JANLRZ010000137.1:0-5621 GCA_031362155.1 Acidimicrobiia bacterium
CCCAGAGGTCGAGCCGCGAACCCGGATCCAGTCCGGTGGTGGGCTCGTCGAGAAACAACACCGGTGGCCGATGGACCAGCGCGGCGGCGAGGTCGAGTCGCCGCCGCATACCGCCGGAATACGTCTTGAGCGATCGATCACCGGCGTCGCTGAGTCCGAACCGTCCGAGCAGTTCCTCGGCCCGCGCCTCGGCCTCTGCCTTCGGGAGATGACACAACCGCCCGACGAGTCGCAGGTTTTCCCGGCCCGTCAACACTTCGTCGACCGCGGCGTATTGGCCGGCGAGGCCGATCCGCAGCCGGACCGACTCCGGGTACTCGACCACGTTGATGCCGAGCACCGATGCGGTCCCGGCGTCGGGGGTGATGATCGACGTGAGGACTCGCACCGCGGTCGTCTTCCCGGCGCCGTTCGGCCCCAGGAGCCCCAAGACGGTGCCGGCCTCGACGCCGAACGACACGCCGTCGAGCGCGTGGACGTTGCCGAAGTGTTTGACGAGGCCTTCGACCTCAACTGCAATTTCACTCATTGACTTACCCTCGCACACTTAGTTGAATGCCTCAAGCTTCTATCACTTCAATGGTTGAAAGTCACAACGGGACGGCTACCATCGCCGATATGGCGAGAAAGGAACACATCGCGGAGGACGCCTGGCAGGCGTTCCACGAAGTGATGCACCTGGGCAAGGACTCCTTGCTCGAGATCGCTCGGGAGTTCGACATCACCCCGGGAGAACTCCGCGCCCTCGATGCTCTCGACCCGGAATCCGCGCAGTCGATGGGGTCGCTCGCGACCGAGTTGCGCTGCGACGCCTCCAACATCACCTGGCTGGCCGATCGGCTCGAGGAGCGCGGTCTCGTCGTGCGCCAGAGCGACCCCAACGACCGGCGAGTCAAGACCCTCGCCCTCACTCCACGCGGACGCGACGTGCGCGGGAAGATCACCGAGCAGTTGCGGGTTCCTCCGCAAGTACTCCTCACCCTCTCGGCCCCGGAGCTCCGCACGCTGCACCAGCTGTTGCGCAAGTGCGCCACCGCGGCCGCCGAGACCACCACAACGACTGGCAACTGACTCATGCAGATGCACCAAACCCTCATGGGGTTCCGACGGGACCCCGACGCCATCCGCGGGAAACGGGTCGAGCGAGAACTGCTCCGACGCGTCTTGACGATGACACGCCCGTATCGGAGCGCACTCATCGGCTTCCTCATCACCGTGATCCTCGCCGCCATCGTCGGCATCATCCCCGCGTACCTGTTCAAGAAGCTGCTCGACAACGCGGTGAAGAACGGCAACGAATCCCTGGTACTCCAGCTGGCGCTCGCCGCCGTCGGGGTGGCCTTCGCCACCGCCGCGCTGAGCTTGCTGCAGCGGTGGTACTCGGCGCGGGTCGGTGAAGGCCTCATCTACGACATGCGCGTCGCCCTCTTCGACCACGTGCAGCGACTCCCGATTTCCTTCTTCACCCGGGTACAGACCGGTGCCCTCATGAGCCGGCTCAACAACGATGTGGTCGGCGCACAGCAAGCCGTGACCAACACCATCGGCACCGTGATCTCGAACGCCATCACGTTGGTGGTGACCCTGGCGTACATGATCACCCTGGAGTGGCGCCTCACGATCCTGACGCTGCTCGTGCTGCCCGCCTTCATCATCCCGGCCCGCACCATCGGCCGAAAGCTGCAAGTCATCACCCGGGAGAGCTTCGGGTTGAACGCGTCGATGAGCAACACCATCGCGGAGCGCTTCAACGTCGCCGGCGCCCTCGTGGTGAAGCTGTTCGGCAACCAGAACCGCGAACGCGATGAGTTCGGCGACCGCGCGGCACGCGTCCGAGACATCGGCGTCTCGTCGGCGATGTACTCACGCGTGCTCTTTGCCGCGCTCGGGTTCGTCGCTGCGGTCGGCACCGCGATCGTTTACTACGTGGGCGGCCGCATGGTGATTAGCGACGTGATCACGATCGGAACCTTGGCGGCGCTCACCTTGCTGGTCTCGCAGATCTACCAGCCGCTCACGCAACTGACGAACGCCCGGGTCGACGTCCTGACGGCGCTGGTCAGCTTCGAGCGAGTCTTCGAAGTGCTCGACTTCCCGGCCCTGGTTCAGGAGAAGCCCGGCGCGTATGACCTCGTGGATCCGAAGGGTCGCATCGAGATCGACCACGTCTGGTTCCGCCACCCCGCGCCCGCCGAGGCGTCGCTGGCCTCACTCGAAGAAGGCATGTCCGAACTCGACGACGCGCCGAGCGAGTGGATCCTCCGCGACGTCAGCCTGACCGTCGAGTCGGGCGAGCTCATTGCGCTGGTCGGACCGTCCGGCGCGGGCAAGACCACGACCGCGATGCTCGTGCCCCGGATTGCCGATGTCGAACAGGGCGTCGTGCGCCTCGATGGCCACGATGTTCGCGAGTTGACGTTGGAATCCATCGGCAACGCGGTCGGGTTCGTGATGCAGGACCCCCACCTGTTCCACGACACGATCCGGGAGAACCTCCGCTACGCCAAGCCGGGCGCGACCGATGCGGAGCTCGAAGCAGCCTGTCGGTCGGCGCGGATTCATGATCTTGTGATGTCGCTCCCCGACGGGTACGACACGATCGTCGGTGAACGCGGGTACCGCATGTCGGGCGGCGAGAAGCAGCGACTCGCGATCGCGCGCGTCCTGCTCAAGCAGCCCGCGATCGTGATCCTCGACGAAGCGACCTCGCACCTCGACTCGGAATCGGAATACGCGATCCAACGCGCGCTCGACGCGGCATTGCACGGACGCACCGCGATCGTGATCGCGCACCGACTTTCCACGATCGTCAACGCCGACCGCATCCTCGTCCTGAACGACGGCAGAGTCGTCGAGACCGGGCGCCACGAGGAACTCCTGGCGCACGGCGGACTGTACGCGGACCTGTACCGCACCCAACTCGACCGCGACGAGCTCGAAACCGCTCCGAGTTTGTTCAGCGGCCGCGAGACCACCGAACCGTCGACGGAGCTGGGCTGAGTGGTCGCGCCGGGATCCGCGGGCGGGGTCACGGTACGATTCCCACCCCGTTCCCACGCTTGGTGACCTTCTCGACCGTATGGCCGACCCCGAATTCTTTCCGCGCTCCGATCGTCGCGATGCCCGTCGGCGACGACGCGCCCGCGCCCGCGCCATCGCCCAAGGCGTGGCGGCGAGCGTCATGCTCGTCGCGATCGTCGGCGCGGCACTGATCGTCACCGACGTCGTCAGCTGGCCGGGCACCAATGACTCTCAGACCGCGGCGACCGACCGACGAGCGACGCCGTCGACGTCGGTCTCGACTCCTCCGAAGGACGCGCCGCGATCGAACCGTCGCGCGTTGACTTCCACCGACCCACTCCGCCTCTGGATCGCAGGCGACTCTCTGGCCGGATCCATCGGCCCGTCGCTCGGCCAACTCGCGGCCGATACCGGCGTCGTCCAGCCGCAGTACGACTCGCGAGTCTCCAGCGGGTTGCTGAACTCCAACTTCGTCAACTGGCCCAAGCGCGCCAAGGAGCAGGTCGATCTCCTGGATCCGGAGGTTGTGGTGTTCGTGGTCGGCACCAACGACGCCAACGTGTGGAGCGACGACCTCGCCGACGAGTACCGAGTTCGTACCGAGGCGATGATGCGCCAGCTCGGGGCCAACGGCCGGGAGGTCATCTGGGTCGGCGCGCCGGTGGCCAAGACGACCTCGCTCGAGAAAGGCGTGATCGCGGTCAACCTCATCGCCCGCGCCGCGGCCGCCCGCATCCCCCGGGTCACCTACGTCGACACCCACGAGATCTTCGACGACGCCGACGGCAACTACCAACAGAGCTTCGCCGATCGCACGGGGAAACGGCAGGTCATGCGGGCGGGTGACGGCGTCCACTTCTCGGTGGCCGGCGCGGACCTCCTCGGCGAGGAACTCTTCGCCCTCCTCGACCGACGATGGCGCCTGGTGGCTCAGGCGGTGCCGGGCGAGCCGAAGCAAGTCAGGGAAACCAAGGGTTCCACCCAGGTTCCGGGCACCCACCGATCCGGCACGACCGCCGTCGAAGGCAAGTCGACGACCAATACCACCCGCGGTTCCACCGTCTCCTCGTCCACTTCCAGTACCACCTCGACGACCAGCGGGCCTCCACCCCCGCCGCCACCGCCGCCCACCATCGCGCCCACGACCACCACGACCCTGACGATCCCCCTCGGCCCGTAGATCGGTCGCGCCGTTCCGGTGGCCCGCGCGGCCATCGCTCCGCTTCGGGGTCCACGAAAGCACCGTCGGTAGGATCCCCGGCCATGACTGATACGCATGCAGCCGCGGGCGCGGCCGTCGACGCCGCCGCTGCCCTCGTCGAGGAAGCAGCCCGCAACCTGGCCACCGCCGCCTCCGACAACGGCCGGATCTCGGTCGCCAAACTCGACGAGCATCAGGTGGTCGCGTACGACCTCGCCCACGCCTCGGCCGCGGTCGAGGGGTCCCGCGTGATGCTCGAGTACGCGGAACACGGGGACCTCGAGGCAAAGCTGGCCTACGCCTATATCGCCGATGCCTTCGCCGACATCGTGGGCCGACTCGTCGGACGCGAGGCCGCGTGGGGCGTCGACCCCGCCCAGCTCGCGAGTGCCCACGACTTCGTAGCCGCGCACCGCGACCCGGCGTTCCTCGAAGCGTTGGCGGACGAACTCCCCCGTCACGGCACGGGTCCCGCCCACCTCGACGACGAGTTCGACATGGTGCGGGACACGTTCCACCGGTTCGCCGAAGACAAGATCCGCCCGGTTGCCGAACACATCCACCGGACCAACGCCGACATCCCCGACGACATCATCAACGGCATGGCCGAGATCGGTGGCTTCGGTCTCTCGGTCCCGGAGGAGTACGGCGGGTTTGCGGCCGGCGGCGAGTCCGACTATCTCGCGATGTGTGTCGCGACCGAAGAACTCTCATGGGGCTCGCTGGGCGCCGGTGGCGCGCTGATCACCCGCCCCGAGATCCTCACGCGGGCGATCGTCAAGGGCGGGACCGAAGACCAGAAGCACGGCTGGCTCCCGCAGATTGCGAGCGGTGAGCGCATCGTCGGTGTGATGGTGACCGAGCCCGACTACGGCTCGGACGTCGCCGGTGTGAAGGTGACCGCCACCGCCGTCGACGGTGGATACGTCGTCAACGGCGTGAAGACCTGGTGCACCTTCGCCGGGCGCGCCGACACACTCATGGTGCTCGCCCGGACCGATCCCGACCGTTCGCTCGGTCACCGCGGCCTCTCCGTGCTCGTCATCGACAAGCCGCCGGCACCCGGCCACCACTTCGCGTTCGACGACGGTCGCGACGGCAAGATGGAAGGCCGTGCCATTGACACCCTCGGCTATCGCGGCATGCACTCCTACGAGGTGGCATTCGACAACTGGTTCGTCCCGGCCGAGAACCTCATCGGGCTCGAAAGCGGGCTGGGCAAGGGCTTCTACCTGCAGATGGAAGGCTTCGAGAACGGCCGGCTCCAGACCGCGGCTCGGGCCGTCGGCCTGATGCAGGCCGCGTTCGAAGCGGGGCTCGAATACGCGCAGGACCGGAACGTCTTCGGCAAGCCGATCTTCGACTACCAACTGTCGAAGGTGAAACTGGCGAAGATGGC
>JANLRZ010000160.1:0-34390 GCA_031362155.1 Acidimicrobiia bacterium
CTGCTGCGCAGTCAGGGACCGCCCATGGAAGAGGGCTTCATGCTCGTCTTCCCCGAACGGGTGCTCCACGGCGATTTCCCGAACGCCGACTTCCTCCATCTCTACGGACCCGGGAGCCTGTGGGCCCTCGCCGGCTGGATGAAGGTGCTCGGCGTCAACCTGACCGCCGAACGACTCTTCGGCCTCCTCCAACAGGTCGGTGTCGTGGCGGGCATCTACTGGCTCGCCCGGGCCTGGGGTCGACGACTCGGTCTGGCGTGCGCGCTCCTCGCCTTGTTGTTCATCGTGCCGCCCCTCGGTCTCACCGCACTCGCATGGGTCGGTGGCGTGGCCCTCGGCCTGATCGGCTTGAACCTGGCGCTCGTCGGGCGTCGGTCGGTCGACCGCGACCCGCAGCGTGCCGGTCGGTTCTTGTTCTGGGCCGGGCTCGTCAGTGCCGCGGCACTGCTGTTCCGGCTCGACCTCGTTCTCGCCGTTGGGCTCGGCGCCCTCGGCGCGACGGCCGGCCTGAGTTGGCGCTTCAAGCGCACGTTCGCGATCGGGCTCGGTCTGGGCCTGTCTGCCTACATCGTCCAACTCGTCACCGCGGGCCCGTACAACACGTTCAAGGGCATGGTGCTGGACCCGGTCGTGTACCTACGCGGTGGGCGCCGGTTGCCCATCCCGCCGACCTGGGATCACCTCGACGGGTTCCTGCAGCGGTCCGGCGCGATCCAGCCGCCCAAATGGCCGCTCCCCCACCTCGAGACTTCACAACAGCTCTTCGTCTGGTTCTTCGTGATGATCGTGGTGGTGATTGCGCTGCCGATCATCGGGCGGTACGCGCTGCGCCGCGACCCCCAACGGGTCCAGGCCCGCGTACTGTTGGCCGCCGGCCTGTTCGGGCTCGGCATACTCTCCCAGGGGATCCAACGGGTCGACTCGGCCCACTTCGCGTGGGTCAGCTGTGTGTCGCTCGCGCTCGCGCCGGTGGCGACCGTCGAACTCCTCCGACTCCGCCGCTCGCCGCTTCCCCGGTGGTCACCGGCCCTGACCATCGTGGCGATCCCGGTGGCGATCGTGCTGCTGTTTCCCCACTTCACCGGGTGGTCCTACGCCGACTTCGCCGCCCAAACCTTCGGTCGTCACCGGCTGGCGTTCGAGATCGAACGCAACGGCCGGACCTTCTTCTACGGCCGGGAGGATGTCGCGCGGGCCGCTCGCGACCTGCTTGCCGAGGTCCCCAAGGTCGCCAAGCCGGGCGACCGGCTCTTCGTCGGCCCGACCGACCTACGCAAGACGCCGTACTCGGATGCCTACCTGTACTACCTGCTTCCGGAATTCCCGCCCGGGACTTACTTCATCGAGATGGACCCGGGGGTCGCGAACCGCGCCGGGTCGCGAATGCCCTCGGACCTGGCCGGCTCCGAGGTCGCGATCTTGTCCGGGGTCTGGAACGACTGGGACGAGCCCAACGACGCCCGCAAGTTCGGAAGCGACGAGTCGAATCGGGTGCTCCGGCGTCAGTTCTGCCTGGTGAAGACCTTCGGCGTGCGCCCGGACGACAAGGCCAAGACGCCTCTGTACGAGCTCTACATCAAGCGGTCGATGACTTCCGAACCCGACGGAACCGGTCGCGAATGCCCCACCAGGTCATGAGGGCCATCTCTTCGACGATGACCGACGTCGACATCTTCGAATAGCCCCGGACACGATCGGTGAAGGTGATCGGAATCTCGACGACCTTCGCATCGAGGTTGGCGACCCGATAGGTCGTCTCGAGCTGGAAGCCGTAGCCCTTGGCGCGCGTATTCGCGTAATCGATCGCTTCGAGGGTGTCGGCCCGATAGGCCCGGAAGCCGGCGGAGGTGTCCTTCACGCCGGTTCGGAGCATGAACCGGGCGTAGCGGTTGCCGTACTTCGACAGGGCCAGCCGGCGAGCGGGCCAGTGCGGGATTGCACCACCCGGCACATAGCGCGAACCAATCGCCAGATCGGCGCCGCCTTCGACCGCGGCGATCAGTTCGGGGAGCACCGCCGGGTCGTGCGAGAGGTCGGCGTCGATCTGGCAGATGATCTCGTACCCCCGGGCGATCCCCACCGCGAATCCGGCGCGATAGGCGTTGCCGAGACCGCGCTTTTCCGGCCGGCGGAGCACTTCGATGTGACCAAGTTCGGCCGCGACTCGATCGGCGATGTCGGCGGTGCCGTCCGGGCTGTTGTCGTCGAGCACGAGGATGTCGGCCTCGGGCAGCGCCGCCCGGGCCCGCCGCAGGAACTCCTCGATGTTGTCGGCTTCGATGTAGGTGGGGGTGCACACCTGGACCCTCATGGCTCGCCGCTCTCTCGTCGGCGCGCGGCCGCCGCATCAATCGACTCTCGTGCGAGCACCGGCGCGTCGCGCCCGGTCCCGCCGCGGTCGTCACGCTCGATCGACTCTTCGTGGTACTCGTCCTCGACGTTCACGGTCCAGACGTCGTGGTGGGCACCGAGGATGTTCTCGACCGAGAGCATCGCGGTCAGCATCGAATGATCCTGGTTGTTGTACTTGTGCATGCCGTTGCGACCCGTGGGCATCACGTTCGGGCAGTTCTGCGCGATCCACGCTCGGAGTACCGCCACGTTGGCTTGATAGTGCTCGTCGTACACCGGGTAGGCCTTGGGCATCCGCACCACGTAGCCCGCTTCGACTTTGGAACTGTCGGCCAGCCCGAGATGCTCGACCTCGCGCTTGGCCTGGGCGATCAGATCCTCGTCGGACTTCGTCCACATGTCGTCGCCCTCGTTCACGAAGAACTCGAGACCGAGACACGTGCGCCCTTCCTTCACGAGATAGGGCGACCACGAACCGAAGTTCTGAATGCGGCCGACCTTCACGGCCGGATCGTGGATGTAGATCCAGTTGTCGGGGAAGGAGAACTCCTGGGGCACCACGAGCGCCACGGTCATGAAGTCCCGGTAGGTGAGGCCTTCGGCGGCCGCGCGCACGTCGTCGGGTACGGGAGGATCCATGGCGCGAATCAGCGACCGGAACGGCATCGACGAGATGACGTCGTCGCAGGGGAAACTGCGCTCCTGCCCGTCGACGGTGGCCACCACCTCATAGGCCGCGCCGTCGCGGTGGGACACTCGCACGACCTTGGCGTCGAAGAGGAGTTCGCTCCCCCGTTCCGTGACGATCTCGGCCGCGCGCTCCCACATCTGACCCGGCCCGTACTTGGGGTAGTTGAAGGACTCGATGAGGGACGTGACCTGGGATCCCTTGCTCTTGCGCGCCTTCACCCATTTCGGGGTCATGGCGTCGCCGATTGCGGTCATGAGCGACATGCCCTTGGACCGCTGAGCTCCGAAGTCGGCCGACATCTCCTTGGTGGGGACCCCCCACACCTTCTCGTTGTACCGGCGAAAGAAGTGCTCGTAGAGCCGCCAGCCGAACTGGCTCACGTAGAAGCCCTCGAGGTTGCTGGTGTCTTCGGGCGGGCGGACCTTGGCCCAGCCGTAGGACGCCACGCAGCGGACCGCCTCGATCGGGCCGAGATTGCCGAGCGCGTTCATCGGCTTCAACGGATAGTCGTAGAGCTTGCCGCGATACAGAATGCGCGACATCCGGGGCCGCTGGAGGAACTCGTCCTTCCCCAGGATCTCGAACCACAGGTCGTCGACGTCGCGCACCTTGGTGAAGAACCGGTGCCCGCCGATATCGAAGCGCCACCCGTCGCGTTCCACGGTCCGGCTGATCCCACCGACGATGTCGTCGGCCTCGAGGATGGTTGCCCGCTTCCCGCTCTTGGAGAGCTGGTAGGCCGCAGTGAGGCCGGCCGGCCCGGCGCCGATGATGACCACCGCCGGATCGGCCGGGGCAGACATGTCGGGCTGGGTCATCACTTCCTCCGAGTTGCAGGGACGGGCGCAAGAGCGACTGGCGATGATACTCCCGGCGCCTGGACTTCCCAGCGACGCTTCCCGTTCTTGGTGACGCGACGGAAGGCATCGATCGGGGTCAGAACCTCGATCTGGCCGTCCACGACTCGGTAATGAACGTCCCGGCGCACCACCCCATCCTCCGCCGCCGTCCGGGCGGTCGTTCCTCGGCCGAGCCCGACCGTGACCGTGCCATGACCCTCTGGGAGTTCGCTCGCATCGAGCTGGACCGGACCGCCCCACGCGGTAATGACGCCATCCGCGCCGCGGACGAATCCCGTCAGTGACCTCGAGCTGGGTGCACCCGTGCTCATCGAGACGCCGATGTCGACGATCGGTGCGCGGACCACCCGAATCGGCACCATCGTGATCGTCGGCGTCTTGGGATGATCGTTCGGCACCACCCCGTCGGGCGGCAACGACGTCTGCTGCAGGTAGGGCTTCCGATCGGGATGCGCGGCAATGACGTCGAGGGTCGCCGCGCCCTGATCGGTCGCGTACAACACGGACCCGTCGAGATGCGGCGGATTCGCCGAGAACGGATTCATGAACATCAGGTAGTCGCCCGACCGCCAGACCACGACCAACGAGTGCTTCGGTGCCGCCTCCGAACTGCGCTTCCACGGGAGCTGGGCGAGGCTGATCTTGCGGTTCACCAGGATCCGATTGAGCCCGACGGGCACGGTGAGCACCGCCATGGCGACGATGAGTCCGATCGCCATCCGCCGCCGGGTGCGCATGAGCTCCAACAGTTCGCGCAGGCCGGCGATCGTCAACACGGCGCACAGCGGGATGTAGTAGATCGGACCGCTGAGCGGCATCGTCGGCGATGACACGAACATGCCCCAGAACCAGAAATACCCCACCGGGAACACGAGTCCGATGGCAATCAGGAGATGGGTGCCGATCTCGCGTCGCCGCCGGCCGAGACCCCACACCGCCAACGCCGCCAGGACATAGCTCCCCATCATGAAGATCGGGAGGAGCGCCGCCTGCTTCGTCGAGCTCCGGAGGGCCTGGCCTGGGGTGTAATTCGCAGTGCGGAACGTGGGCATCAAGCGCCGGTCGCCAAAGCCGAAGGTGTCGAGCGGATCGGCTGCGGTGATGGGGAACTGTCCGAAGGCCCCGGTGACGTGACGGTTGTAGGCCAAGGTCGCAATCACCAGCGGGACGAATCCCACGCCGACCGCGACCATCACCCGGACGAGCGAACGAAGATCACGTCGGCGCGACCACGCGAGTGGCCCGAGGACAGCGAGACCCCACAGGACCGCGTCGTAGGGGCGGGTCATGAAGATCCAGCCGAGGAGTGCCCCGGCGACCACCATGCGACCGTGGCGGCGGGTTCGGAACCCCGACATCATCGCCGTGGTGAAGAGCAACCCCAGGCCGAGGGCGAACAGGTACGCGAGATGCACCCCCGCCTGGATGATCACGATGGGCGACACCAGCATGGCAACGCCGGCCAGGCGAGCGAGGAACTCGTCGTCGGTGATCTCGCGGGTCAGCAGGTAGGTCCCCACGACCGTCAACACCGCCCCGAAGGCCAAAGCGGCATCGGGTGAGCCGAAGACCACATCGCCGGCCAACAGGATCAGCGGCCAACCGAGGGTGTACTGCGAGAAGAAGGAATCGCCACGTATGCCCGCCAGCCACGGATGAAATGCGGCCGGGAACCCACCGGTCGTGCTGGTGAACTGCCCGGCACGGAGCCCGGCGACCTGCCAGAGATACACGGTTTCGTCACGGTTCCAGGAGAACGCGGGGTAGAGCAGGTGACGTGAGAGCAGCGACACCGCGATGGCCGCGAGACCCAGCGCGGCTATCGGCCAGAATGTGCGGGCCGGCGCACGCGTGTTCAGCACCGGAGGCAATGTACCCGGCCCGCTGCACCGGGTCGTGCACTGCCGGTCGCTCGGGACGGATCACCAACTACGCTCGCGCCTCGCATGGGCCAGACCGAGACCCGATCACCTCGGGGCCCCGTTCGCCGACCCGCCCCTGAAGTCATCGGCGCGATCGTCCTTGCGTACCTGCCGTGTTTCTTGTCCTCGCCCGGACGGTTGAGTAGCGATACCAAGCAGTACCTCTACCTCGATCCGGGCCGATTCCTGACGCGGGTGCCCTGGCTCTGGGATCCGCACGTCGGGGCGGGCACCGTCCCCCACCAGCACATCGGCTACCTCTTTCCGATGGGCCCGTTCTTCTGGGTCGGCCAGCAACTCGGCCTCCCCGATTGGGTCGTCCAGCGGTTTTGGTTGGGCACGATCTCCCTGGTCGCCGTGCTGGGCGCGCGCTGGCTGTTCCTGCGCCTCGGGTTGTCCCGAACCGCGGCCGGGGTCGCGGCGCTGGTCTACCTGCTCTCTCCCTACCAATTGTCCTTTACCGCCAGGATGTCGATCCTGTTGCTCCCGTGGGCCGCCCTCCCATGGGTGGTCGGTCTCACGATGCGAGCCGCGCGCCGCGGCGGCTGGCGCGATCCCGCCCTGATCGGGTTGATCGTGTTGACCATCGGCGCGGTCAACGCCTCCGCACTCCTCTTGATGGCGATCGGACCGGCGCTCTGGCTCGCACTGGAACTCGGTGGTGGTCGCGACCGGGCTCGGGCCGCACTCGGGGTCGCAGGGAAAGTCGGGCTCCTGAGCGGCATCGTCTCGCTCTGGTGGTTGGCAGGATTGTGGGCCCAAGGGAGCTACGGGCTCCCGGTGCTCCAACTCACCGAGAACGTGCGCACGATCTCGACCGCATCGACTCCGGGCGACATCCTGCGCGGGTTGGGGAACTGGTTCTTCTACGGCTACGACCGCAGCGGGTTCTCACTGATTCAGACCTCGGCCTACGTCTCCGGGCGCGTCGTCGTCCTCACGAGTTTCGCGGTGCCTGCGCTGGCACTGACATCGGGCGCACTGGTGAGATGGCGTCATCGCACCTACTTCGCGGCGTGCATCGTTGTGGGAACGATCGTGGGCGTGGGTGCGTGGCCGTTCGACGACACGACGATCTACGGACGACTGTGGCGCACGTTCACCGATCGTTCGGCGCTCGGCCTGGCGTTGCGCAACACCCCGCGCGTCGTGCCGATCGTGGTGCTCGGCGTCGCCGGCTTGCTCGGTGCCGGAGTCGGTGCACTCCGGTGGCCCCGAGCCCGATCGCTCGCCGTCGCCGGGGTGGCGGCGCTCGTCGTCCTGGCCTTTCTCCCGGTCTGGCGCAACGGGTACTTCACTCCCGGGACCGAACGCCCGGAGTCGATCCCGGGCTACTGGAATCGAGCGGTCGACACCCTCGATCGAGGCTCGCACCAGACCCGGATTCTCGAAATCCCCGGTTCGAGCTTTGCGACCTATCGCTGGGGCAACACCGTCGAGCCGGTCACGCCCGGCCTGACCGACCGGCCCTATCTCGCCCGTGAAGTGCTCCCCTACGGCTCACCGGAGTCGGTCAACCTGCTCGACGCGTTTGATCGCCGGCTCCAGAACGGCAGTTTCGAACCCGACACGCTGGCTCCGATCTCGCGGCTCTTCGGCGTAGGAACCATCGCGCTGCGCAGCGACCTCGCGTACGACCGCTCCGGCTCCCCGCACCCCCGAGAAATGTGGAGCGCACTTACCCAACCGTTGGCGGCCGGCATCGACCCCCCGCGATCGTTCGGTCCCGTGGTGGCGCCTATCGACTCTGTGCGCGATGCCACCGATCTGCGCACCAACTCCACCGCGACCGACCCGCGGGCAGTGTCGATCTTCTCGGTCCAGGACGCGGTTCCGATCGTGCGGGCGGCGCCGGACACGGATCCGATCGTCCTCGCGGGCGATGGAGACGGCATTGTCGACCTCGCCGCCGCCGGCCTCATCAACGGTCAGGAACGGATCCTGGAACTCGCGGCGGAATCGAGCGCGGGGTTGCGGCACGCGCTCGAGACCGACGCGCGTCTCGTAGTGACCGACACCAACCGGCGGCGGGTCACCAGCTTCTTCTCGTCGATCCGCGACACGAAGGGATCGACCGAACGTGCTCGCCAGACCACGCACGACGTCAACGGGTACGACGGTCACTTCGAGCCGTTCGCCGACTCGTCCGCTCGCGCCCACACCGTGGTCGAACAGGTCGGGGGTCGGGTCGATGCCAGCGCCGATGGCGGCGCGGAACGACCGGAGGATCGGGCCGCGCGTGCATTCGACGGTGAGCTCCGCACTGCCTGGCGGGTCGGCGGGGTGGATCCGGCAGGTGAGTGGATCGAGGTCCGGCCGGCCCGTCCCGTCACCGCCTCGGAAGTCACCCTGGTCCAACCGACCGGCCTGCCACGCGACCGATGGGTGACCGACGTCGAAGTGACGATCAACCACTCCCCGTCCATCCGCGCCACACTCGGGCCCGCCTCGTTCACCCCCGCCGGCCAGCGCATCGCCTTTCCCACGACGAAGGTCCGCTCCCTCCGGGTCACGATTCGGGGCACGCATCTCCCGCCGTTCGAACCGATCTTCGCCAACGCGGTGGGATTCGCCGAGATTCGCCTCGGTGACCTGCGGATCGGTGAGACCGTGAGACTCCCGACCGATCTCACGCGCCGGGTCGGCCGGGCGGCGGCCTCGCATCCCCTGGCCATCGTCATGACCCGTCTTCGTCAGGAAACCGGCAGCGAGGGACGCCAAGACGAGGAACTCGCATTGGACCGCCGATTCGTCACGCCCGACTCGCGGCGGTACGGCCTGACCGGTACCGTCCGGGTCAATCCCGACGCATCCGACGAGGCGCTCGACACGCTCCTTCACACCGCAGCGCCCGGCACGGACTACCGGTCGTCGAGTCGACTGAGTGGCAGCCTCGACGCTCGAGCCTCGCGAGCATTCACCAGCCCGGCCACCACGGCCTGGACCAGCGGGTACGGTCCGCAGGCTGGTCAATGGGTCGAGGTCGAGCTTCCCGACGCGGTCACGGTCGATCAGGTGACGCTCTCGGTCGTGACCGACCGCTGGCATTCGACACCGACGGAGCTGACGGTGTTCGCCGACGGCGTCGCTATCGGCTCGGCCCCGGTGGTTGTTCCTGCGAAAGCCCGGACCGCCGACCGGCCCGGCGCCACTCCCCTGACCATCCCGACGACACCCACCGCCGCCCGGACGATTCGGATCGGCGTCGGCGCGGCAACGCGGCCCGACGGTCCCGAGCCCGCACCGTCTCGCATCCCGCCGGTCGCGCTCGGTGGGATCGAGATTGCGCCGAGCGCGGTCGCACCCACCACCCCGAAGCTGAACGGGACGTGCCGCACCGACCTCGTCCGACTCGACGGTGCCGCCGTGCCCGTACGGATCGACGCCGCGGCCGCCCTCGATACGCGCGCCGGTCTGAAGCTGGCGGCCTGCACGCCGGCAGTTGCGCTCGGAGCCGGAAGCCACCGATTGACCACTCCGCGCGGCTGGGACTCCGGACTCGACATCGATCGGATCGTCGTCGATTCGAATGGTCGCGGTGCCCCCGGCACTGGAGGCCTTCTGGTCCCCGCGCCGGCCACGGCGGGCTCCGCGCGCGTTCATCGGGCGAGCCCGGATCGCGTCACCGCCACTGTCGACTCCGATGGGAGGCCGTTCTGGCTCGTGTACGGCGAGAGTCACAATGCCGGTTGGCGCGCGACGGTGAAGGGCCGCTCGTTGGGAACACCGACCCTGGCGAACGGCTACGCCAATGCCTGGCTCGTTCGCCCGGACCAGGCCGGTCCGGTGACGGTCTCGTTGGAATGGACTCCGCAACGCACCGTGTGGTGGAGCATCGGCCTATCGATCGCGGGCGGGTTGACGTGCGTGCTGCTCGTGGTGCGGCGCCGTCGCCCAGACGGTCATGCCTCCTCGGACTCGAACCTGAGTGACGAACCGCGGCTCATCAACTTCGCGATGTCACACCATCGCGAACCAGTGACGCGCACCATTGGCGCGATGGTAGTGACGTTCGCGTTGACGGCCTTCGTCTCCCGGGTCGAGTTCGCCGCCGTCGCCGCACTCGGTGCTCTGGTCGTCCGCCGGTTCCCGCGGTCGGTCTCTCTGGTCGGGATCGGCGCCGGTGGATTGGTGATCCTCAGTCGCGTCGGCCACCGGCCCGAACTCTCATGGCTGGCGCTGGCCCTGTTCGCCGTCGCGGTCTTCGTGCCCCGACCGGACCGCACCGGGCCGGATCCCTCAGACGCGGATCCCTCAGTCGCGGATCTCTCAGGCCCCGTCGATCCGGCTCCGCCTCCCGCGCCGGTCGAGCACTAGCCCGATCAGCGCGTTGGCGCCGAGGACGACGATCGCAATCCAGCCCAACGTTCGCGCGCGGGGGAAGAGCGTGGGCCATTCGAAGATCGGCGGCAGTTCGTACCTCGCCTGGCGATACGCGATATAGCCGCCGGCCAGGACGATCGCCCCGACGGGCACCAGGTCGAGGACGCGGCGGATCCGCCGATCCCGCAGCGCACCCAAGACCGCCACACCAAGCACCACACCGATCACCGGACGTACGACGATGGCACCGAGGACTCCGACCAGGCCGGCGGTCAGGCCGGCCACCACCCAACTGGCCGACCGGACGGGGGCCGTCAGCTCGAGCGTCGGTGTGCCGGCGACATCCAGCACCAACGCGCGGAGATCGACGCGACGGGAACGGGCATGGGAGAACGCAACGATCCCGAGACACAGCATGATGGCCACCACCGACAGGGCAATCGACCGCTGGACGGTGCGCTCCGGCATCCATTCGAGTTCGATCGCGACCGTTGGGGTCTTGGGTGAGATCAACCAGCCGTTGGCAAACCCGTCGACGAGTCGGGACGCCCCGAGGTCCTTGCCGTTCACGGTCGCGTGCCATCCCGAGTTATCGCTCTGGCCGAGGACGAACCAGAAGGGTTCCCTCGCGTCGACGACTTCGGCCGATATCCGGGCGCGCCCGGACCGGACCACTGTGACCGTCGGCGCGGTCGGCGCGGGGTCCTGGGCCAAGGTGCCGGCGACGCCGAGTCGATCGCTGGCCGCACCCGTTGGGGCGCTGGCCCAGACCAGACGATCGACCACGAAGCCCGTCGCCGCTCCCGTCGTCGTGCGTACTTCATGCGCGCCGGCACTGAGTTGTGCGCTCAGCACCGTGGCGCGTCTGGAACACGGGGCCAGATGGATCGGACGGAGCGCGACTGCGTCGGCCGTCGAGCCGACGAGGGTGGCCGCGACCGGCACACCGTCGATCCGGACGAGATCATCGCGACACGACCGCGGCATCTCGGCCGGAGGGCGAACCGCCGCGAGTCCGGGAATGCCGAACTCGGCGATCGCGGCCGGCGCCTCGACATCACAGCCGCAGTCGTACTCCCGGGTGAGGACCGAGCGGACCTTGCTGATCCGGATGTCGATCGCTTCACCGCGAATGGCCCGGAAGTTCGCCGCCACCGGCACGGTTGCGTCCGGGGTCGTTGCATCCGGCGGCACCTCGAGGGGGACCGTGCGTCGTTCGCCCTGGTCAGTCCGGATGTCGAGTTCGGTCGGAACACTGTGGCGTCCGTCCGCGACCAGCTCGAGTTGGAGGTGGTCCAACGTCCGACGAGCACCAAAGTCGATGTGCACGGTCGAGCCCACGGCCGTCTTGAACGGGGTCGTCCAGGCGGTGGCGGGGTCGTGGTCGAGCGCGGTCGACGCACGCACCGCCGGGGCGTCGAGCAGGCGCGCCGATGAGGTCGCAGTGATCGGTCCCGTGTAGCCGACGGCGCGATCGATCGCCGCGTCGTCACGATTCCGAGCCACACGCACATCGCCGGCGACCGCGAACGCGCGCGCCGTCGGGAGGGTGAAGGAGCGGACCAGCTCGACCTCGGGGTCGACCCGGGCGGGCAGCGGCGGCACGCGGTCCCGATTCATCAGGAGCACCAGCGGCCGGGTGGCCGACGCCGACCCCACCATCCGCAACAAGTCCTGGGGCATCTGGATGATTTCCCGGATGCGGACCGGGGTTCCCTGGGCGTCGACCAGGCGGACCTCCCCGAACCCCACGGGGCTCAGACCTCCGAAGATGATCTTCTCGCCCGCGTTGGTGCCGCGGACCTCGATTTCGAAGGTCGAGAAGCGGCGGCGAGCGAACCGCACCGTCTCGCCAATCTCGCGGCGCGACTTCGGTCCCAATGTCACCGGCGTCTCGTGACCTCCGTCGAATCGCAGCGTGGCGTCGGTGATGAACCGATCGTTCGGCGCGGTGAGCACCTGCACGAGATTCACGCGGTCGGTCGTGGTCGGTCGGTCCAGAGTGATGCGGATGCGCTGACCCTGGACTTCGTCGAACTGGCCGGTGCGCCACGAAGTGAACGGGTCCGCGTCGAACGCCCGCGCCGGTCGGTCTTCGGGCGTGTAGCTGATCGCGTTGCCGTAGTGGTCGGCCCGCACGCTGCGCGCACCCACCAAGCGGGTGAACGTCTGGGAATCGCGCCGAGCATCGGGAAAGAGATCGAGCCGAGAGTCCGATTCATCGCGCTGGAGCGGGTGACTGCCCGGCCCCTCCGTATATCCCGACGTCTCGGTGAGGCTGCTCCAGCGCCGCCCGCGATCGCGGTTGGTGTCGGTCACGACCAGGGTGGCGCCGCGATCGACTTCGCGCCGGAGCGCCGCCGCGTCCTTGTCATAGGACCCGGAGTACAAGAGCGCGGTTCCCGCATCGATGAGGCCGGCCTCGGCCGCGTCGACCACACCCTCGCCATCACCCGCCATGATCACTGGTCGGGCCGCCGAGGTCGCGCGCACGATCGGTTGCGGGCGCTCGACCGCGAAGACCTGCACCGGCGGCGGGATCGAATGCACTCCGGGCTCGAGGATTGCCTGCTCGTCGAGGAACGGGAACTCGGTGCTCTGCGTCGAGGTCGCCGTCCCGAACGACACCGGGTCGCGCAAACCCGATGGCGTCGGCGTGAACAGCACTGACGTGAACTGCGGTCGCAGCAACCGGTAGCGCTCGAACTGGATGTCGTTGCGCAACACAATGTCGCCGACCCCCATCAGTCGCGCCAACGGAGCGATGGCGTCGGGGCTCAACAATCGGTTCTGGACGCGCAGGTCGAACGCGTTGAGCAGATTGGCCGATGCCGCGGAGCCGTACGGGATCACTTCGCGGGCGACGTACGGGCGGTCCATGATCCCGGGGGTGATCGGATCGACGGTCTGGCCCCATCGGTACGACCCGAAGTCCGAGCCCGGGAGTTCGAGGACCCTGGTATCGGTTCCGGCCGCGTCGAGATGCGCAGCGGCTTCCTTCCAGTAGGTCGGGATGTCCTCCGGCCGCTGCAAGTTGTCGCCGTAGAAACCGCCGGTCCAGAGCGCCGGCAGGTTGAGGAAGAGCAGCAGTCCGACCAGGATGGGGATTGCGACGCGGAACTGCGGTCGCGACCAGGTCGCGGCCCGCGCCACCAGCGCCGTGACCCCGGCGCCGATCAGCGCTGCGAGTCCGAGCACAACCAGGGGCACCGCTCGGCCGGTCGAGCGCAACGCGAACGCGACCGACGACTCCTGGGACAGCTTCTTGAACGCTCCACCCAACGGCGTCGGCGACGCGTACGGATGAGCACCGACGGCCACGACGGCACCGGCCACGATCACGAGCATGAAGTAGGCCCGGTGGCGCCAACGGACGAATGCCGCCGACAGGAACGCGACGGCGGGGATCGCGTACGACACGACGATCAGCGTCGGGTGTTGGGTGTATCCCGTACTCGCCTCGATCCACGGGCCGAGACGATCTCGACCGTAGAAGAACCAGTATCCGAGGCCGCGCAACACTTCGTTCGGCAGCGTGGTGCGCGACACCACGCTCATCGTCTCGGTGTACTTCAGGATGTTGAGGCCGTACCCGCCTTGGGCCCACAAGCCCGACATCCACCACGCCGATGCGAGGAGCGTGAGGAGGCCGATCTTGCCGACGATGCTCAGCACTCGACGCCAATCGACCTCGCGGTCGACGAACAGGGCGTAAGGAATCCACAGCACCGGAGCCAGACCCGCGAAGACCAGTGCCGTGAGGTTCACGCTGCCGATGACCTGAATCAGCAGCGCGAACAACGCCGCATGGCGCCAGCCGCCGCGGCGGAGACCCCGGATCAAGAAGGCCAGCATCCACGGCAAGCCGGCCCACGGGAGCAACAGCACCGAAAGGCGCGCGGCGTACTCCAACCAGTAGGGGCTCAGGACGAAGACCAACGCGCCGATGGGCGCGCCGGCACCACGGAGGTCGATGGTGCGGAACAGGTACAGCATGCCGAGGCCGGCCGCGAACAGGATCGAACCGAGCCAGATCCGCTGCGCCACCCAGTCCGGGACGCCGAGGTGCTCCATCGCCCAGTAGTAGGGACCCATCGGGAAGAGGTATCCGATGTTCTGATGGGTGACGGTGCCCATCCCGATGTTCGCGTCCCACATCGACCAAGCGCGACTCAATACCCGGCCCGGGTCGAGGTACAGGTACTGCTTCGTGTCGGCAACGACTCGCCCAGTGTGGGCGATGAGCACCGGGACGTACGCGAGCAGGGCGAGGAGCGCGTATCCGATCTGGCGTTCGCGCGCGGAGGACCGCCGCACCCGGGCGTTCGAGTCCCATCCTGCGACCTGGCTCATGCCGCCGTCGTTCATGGATCGAATCTCCGCACCTCGACCGTGTCGCCATCGGGTCCGTCGAACGATCGGGCCACTGGCGCCGCAGTGCGAGCGCGACTCAACGCGTTGACGACCGCTTCGCACTTCGTGCCGAAGGTGCGGTATCCCGGAGACCAGACGATCCACACCCGGCCGCGTCCCGTCCGGGCGACGACGGCGTCGGCAAACCGCTCGGCGTCGGCCGCACGGTTGCGATCGGCGTAGTCGGTCCAGTCGACGAAGCGGGGCGATCCCAGGTCGGGGAATCGGAACTGGCGCACTCCGCTCGGAAGCAATCGTGCGGTGCTCGGGCCGAGCTGATCCGGGCAGTACGCGATCACGTCACCGGGCGCCAGATCGGCGCGCACCATCGTCGCGATGGGCCCCGAGGGGGTGCGGACTCGACGACTCGAGCGGATGCCGCCCAACAGCCCGAGCCCAACGAGCCCGACCAGGACGATCGCCCGCACCCGGACGTCGCCGATCGCGACGATGCCCAACGCGACGGTCAAGGCGATGCACGGGAACACGACCGCGGCGTACCGATCCTGGAAGCCGACGCCGGCGATCGACGATCCCACGATGCCCACGACGAAGGTCGCGAGCCCGACGACGACCACCGCCCGCGCGGCCACCGACGGCGCCGCGGCTGCGTGGCGGAACCCGATGATCAACATCACCACCGCCAGCCCGAGGAGGGCAACCAAGACCGCGATGTTGGGCCAACCCTCGGGGTTTCGTCCGCCACCGAACGCGACCATGGCTTTGACCGTGCCCCCGACCGGTGAGGTCGCGGTGTCCCATGGCGTTCCGGTGTGGCCCAGTTGCCGACGGAACGTCGGCACCCACGGCACGAAGATCAGAACACCGCCCATAACACCGAGCAGGAGACGGCGCGCGGGCGGCAGGCCTCGAACCGCACCGATCAGGAGCGCCACGAACACCACCGCCACCATGAAGAACGACCAGTACTGCGTGAGCAGCAGCGCGCCCGTGATGATCGCGATCGCGACGAGCCGAAGCGGGGTGGGGGCCCGCCACGCGTCGACGCCGACGATGATCCCGAGGAACACGAGCACCATCGCCAGCGAATACATGCGGGCTTCGGTCGAGTAATGGATCGCGTACGGCGACACCGCCACGATGATCATCGCGGTGAACCCCAACCATCGGGACTCGCTCCGACTCCGACCGAGCCGGGTCCCGGCGACGTAGGCCAGACCGACCGCAACGACACCGAACAGCCCCGACAGCGACCGCACCGCGACCGAACTCGTCCCGAAGACACCGATCCAGGCGTGGAGGAGCACGTAGTAGAGGGGAGGTGCGCCGTCGCGCAGCAGTGCATCCCGGAGTTGGTCGAGGGGCAGACCCGCGATGTTCACTGTCAGGGCCTCGTCGAGCCACAGATCGGGTTGGGCCATGAACCGCAACGCGGTCGCGACCGCGAGCACCAGAGCGATGCCGACGCCTAGCGCCGGCGGAATACCCCGAGGGGGTTCGGCAGACGCCGGAGGCGATGGTGGCGCGTCGACGGACGGCGAGTCGTGGTCGTTCATGCGGGTGTCGCAGCGTACCGGGCGGTCTTCCTGGGCCGGGTCGATGCCGCGCGGACCTGAGGGTGCGAGGTCTCAGGTTTGGATGGCGGGGATGACCTCGGCGGCGAAACGTTCGAGGCTTTCCGAGCCAGGAAAATCACGGAACCACAGCACGAATTCCGAACACCCGGCATCGACGAATGCCTGTACCTTCTCGGTGACCTGCTCCGCCGTCCCCACGAAGTTGTCCCGAACGTATTCGTCGGGATTGCCCCGTCCCCAGAGCGAGCCGCCGCCGGTGGAGTTCATCCACGACGCGAGGTCGGCGTCGGTGTCGAAGAGCCGGCAGTCGGGACCGTGGGTCCGCACGATGGTCTCGAACTCGCGCCCGACCTCGCGACAGTGTCCGGCCAGCACCTCGGACTTGTGGACGAACGCCTCGAGCCCGACTTGCCAGTTGGTCGCGTCGGCGTGCCGCGCCGCGATCCGCAGGGTGACTCGTTCTCCCCCGCCACCGACCCAGATCGGCGGACGCGGCGAGCGAATCGGCTTGGGGTCACAGAAGGCCCCGTCGAACTGCAGGTGCTCACCGGAGAAGTCGACCGTCTCCTCGCTCCACAGACGCGGAATCACGGTGAGGGTCTCTTCGAGGACCGCGAGCCGTGTGCGGTCGGGCAGGTACTCGTATCCATACGCCTGGTATTCACGGTCGAACCAACCCGCACCGATCCCGAGGATCAACCGGCCCCCCGAGAACACGTCGACGCAGGCAGCCTCCTTGGCGAGCAATCCCGGATTGCGGTAGCTGGCACAGGTCACCAGTTGGCCCAGTTCGGCTCGCTCGGTGACCTGGCTCAAGGCCGCCAGCATGGTGAACGCCTCGAAGCAGTGCGTGGCTTCCCGCCGAGGAACCGTCTCGACGTGGTCGTACACCCACAGATGGTCGTAGCCGATCTGCTCCGCGAGTTGGGCCAATTCCACTGACCGGGCCCAGGCGTCGGCGGCGCTCCAGCCCGAGTACTCCAGCTTCCAGCCCTGGGGCACGAAGGCGCCGAACCGGATCGGGTGACTCATTCGCCCGCGCCTTTGAAGTCCCACCACTGGATCTCGACCATCATCGGCAGCAGGAACCGAACGTAGATCGAGGTGATGGCGAGCATCCCGTGATCGTCGGTCTTCTTGTCGACGATGTCCACGCGCTCGTCGCGAGCTTGCCAGGCCTTGGCTTTGGCGAGCACGTCGTCGAGTTCGGCCTCGGTGCCGACGCTCAGTCCGTAGTGGTCGAGCCGCGGACACGTCATCGGTGCGTCGTCCGCGATCAGGAACACGAACTGCTCCATGGCGTGGACGCCGAAGATCAGTCGAGCGCCGTCGATCGTCTCGGTCGGGAGTTCGTTCCAACCGAACACGTCGCCATAGAACGCAGTCAGCTCCGCGCGACCGGCCGGCTCCAAGAGCGTGGACGGGACGCTCATCGCGACATGGTTGAAGCGCGGTGGGCGCAGTTCGGAACTCGTCATGGTCATTCCCTCCCTCGGGCCGGCGCCACCACGACCTTGGCCGGAACCTCACCCGCGCCCAGGCGGCCGATGGCGTCGCGCAACTCGTGCAACCCGACGTCGTCCGGTTCGATCAGCACGTCGGTGGGAAAGGTCGGCGACGCGAGCATCGCGAGCGCGTCGTCGAATCCGCCGTCGTCGTAGCAGAACGCACCCGTAATGTTGAGTTCGTTCAGGAGAATGCGATTGGGGTCGAAGCGCGGCGCCTTGATACCGGCACCCACCAGCACCAGACGACCCATCCGGGCGAGCTGCCCCAGGCACTGCTCCATCGCGACGGCGTGACCCGAGCACTCGAGGGCGACGTGGAAAGGTTCGTCGGTGATGGCATCGGGCATCGAGGGAGCGACCAACGATTCGGGTTCGACGACCGTCGCGCCCAGGCGGGCGCACAATTCCCGCCGCACTGCTGACGGCTCACTCACAACGACGTCGGTCACCCCGCGATGGATGAGCGCGGCGGCACTCAGCGCGCCGATCGGACCGCCACCGGTGATGAGTACCCGTTCGCCGGGCTGTACGTCGGCCCGGCTCAGTCCGTGGAGCGCCACCGCGAGTGGCTCCGTGAGCGCGGCCTCCCTGAGGCTCAGACCATCGGGGAGTCGCAGCAGCTCCGCCTCGGGGACGCGCATGTAATCGGCGAACGCACCCTGCCACTCTCCACCGGCGCCGACCTCCGAACGTCCGGTACAGAGATTCGGGCGACCGGCGCGGCAGTACTCGCAGTTGCCACACCGCGCCGACGGTCCGCCGACCACCGAGTCTCCGACCACCCAGGCGGTCACCGCCTCGCCGACCTGCACCACCGTGCCGCTGAACTCGTGGCCGTGCACGCGGTTCGGTGCCGACCAGCCCTCCAGGACGAAGTGGATATCGGAGCCGCACACGCCGCAGTGGCTGATTTCCAGTAGGACGTCGTGAGCGCCGACCGTCGGGACCGGGTACTCCTCGACCTCGATCGTCTGGTGACCTTTGTAGACCGCAGCTCGCATCCGCTCAGGAATCATGGGCTCAGCGTGTCCCACCCTGACACCGACGTCAACTCTCCCCCCTCGCAACGTTTGGCATCTGGTGATCGCCCCAGGACCACCATCCGCCAAACGCCGAGGGGTGGGGTCACCAGTAGCCCTGCATGAGTTCCTCGGCCCAGGGTGGTTGGTGCACGGGGCCGCGAGGGCCGAACCCTGGCAGGTAAGGCTTGAGGTCGAGCACCGGCGTGCGGTCGACGGCATCCAGACCCCGTACCTCGACGAATCGACCGTCGGTTCCCACCAGGTCGCACACCGTCGAACCGATTCGGTTCGGCCGGTCCTTGGCTCGTTGGGCGAAAATCCCGACCAGCGGCCAGTCGTCGCGGCCGCGCGGGTGGCGGGCTCCGGTGCAGACCCCCGCGGGATCCACCTGGTCGAAGAGGAACAGCACCTCAACATGCGAGAACGCGTCGAGACCCGCAACCGCATCGGCACGGAACTGGTCGGCATCGAGTTCGATGCGGGCCGTGACTCCACCCCATGCATCGTCTTCGACGGCTGCGCGTCCACCGCGTACCCAACCGATCGGTCGCATTTCGACGTTCGTCATCACGCACCCTCGACGGTCGCGGCGGCGTCCCGCTCGACCTCGGCCCAGAGTTCTTCGCGCTCGGCCGCGGCCAGATCGACCAACGTGCGGCCAGGGAACCGGTCGAGCCGGCGGTCCCGCAACGCGTCGGCGCGATCGATGATCCCGGCGTCGAACCTGAGGTTGGCGGTCTCGGGCGCGGTGAACCCGGTGCCATCGAGGCTCTCCCACGAGAACGATCCGAACTCGCCGGTCGCTCGCGCGTAGCCGCGCAGGACCGGTGGCGGCGCGCACACGGTGACGAGACCCGCCTCTCGTTTCACCCACTCATCCCATCCGGCCGAGGTCCACGCGATCGCGTCGTCTTCCCCCGCTTCACGGGTCACGAAGGCGTCAGGATCCGCGAGCGCGCGGTCCAGTCCGGCCGTCCGCAACTTGACGGTGCCTTCACTCGGTCCGTCGAGCGGCAGCCGAGTCCGCAGTTCGTCGAGCATGGCGGCTGGGAGCGCGCCGAGCGCGGAGTTCGCGACGACCACCGGACGCGAGGTGTCACCGGTTTCGGGGTTCGGCACCATCAGCGACCGGTCGAACAGGAATACGGTCCGCTCGTGGTGCTGGTAGGCCATCGCCCAGAGACCCTGCGCCAAGACTTCGAGGCTGTGGGCGTTGGCGCAGAGATAGACGTGTTCGTCGACTACCCCCGTCGCCAACCGAACCACCTCGTGCGGACGGGGTGAGAAGATCGTCCAGTTCGCCCCGTCGAGGTACAACGAACGGCGGTGGACGCGGAGCGACGAGCCAGACTGCATCGGCCCAGGATGACAGATCAGTCGGGACGATCTCCGCGGCGGCTCCAGATGACCTCGTCCCCATCGATCGCCACCGGGTCGAATCCGAGCCGGCCGAACAGGCGCTGGCCCCGTTCGTGTTCCTGATGGATCACGGCGATGACCCGTACGAAACCGAGTTCGCCCACCAGGTGCTCGACGAGGGCTGCGAGCGCCTCGGTCGCGTACCCCCGGCCGTGGAACGCCGTCCCGAGGGAGACCCACAACTCGGCCGTCGGCTCGTCGGTCTCGATCCGAACGCGAACATCGCCGACCGTGTCGAGTGGGTCCCGTCGCTCGATCGCGAGGCGCGTGGTTGCGCCGCGCCCGAAACGCGGTGGCGCCGCGCCATCAGTCGGCGGTTGGTGAATCCGGAGGCGCTCGGTCGTCCACGACCACTCGAGCGACTCCCCGTTCACGACGAACTACGCGGAGCGCGGCGGCTTCTTCGAGTTGCGCATCCGGCCGCGTTGGGACGCGTCGAGGATGACTTTGCGCAACCGCACACTGTTCGGTGTCACTTCGACGCACTCGTCGTCGGCGACGAACTCCAGCGCCTGCTCCAACGACATCTGCCGGGCGGGGGTCAGCCGAACGGTGTCGTCCGAGCCCGATGCACGCATGTTCGTGAGCTTCTTTTCACGCGTCGGGTTGACGTCCATCTCTTCCGAACGCGATGACTCACCAACGATCATCCCTTCGTAGACCTCGACGCCCGGACCGACGAGCATCTCGCCCCGCTCCTGAAGGCTGAAGAGCGAATACGCCATCGTCACGCCCCGACGGTCAGCAACCATCGAACCGTTCGGACGGCCCCGCAAGTCTCCGAACCAGGGCGCGTACCCGTCGAACACATGGTGCAGAATCCCGGTGCCGCGGGTCTCGGTCATGAACTCGGTACGGAAGCCGACGAGGCCACGAGCCGGAACGAGGTATTCCAACCGGACCCAACCGGTGCCGTGGTTGATCATCTGTTCCATGCGCCCCTTGCGGACCGCCAACAACTGGGTCACGGCACCGAGGAACTCCTCGGGGACGTCAACCGACGCCCGTTCGACCGGCTCGTGCAGCTTGCCGTCGATCTCGCGCGTGACGACCTGGGGCTTGCCCACCGTCAGCTCGAAGCCTTCCCGGCGCATCTGCTCCACCAACACTGCGAGCTGGAGTTCACCCCGGCCCTGCACTTCCCACGCATCGGGACGCTCGGTCGGGACGACCCGGATGGCAACGTTACCGACGAGTTCGGCATCGAGTCGGTTTTTCAGCAACCGCGCCGTGAGCTTGGAACCATCGTTGCCGGCGACCGGGGAGGTGTTGATCCCGATGGTCATGGCCAGGCTCGGCTCGTCGATCGTCATGACCGGGAGGGGTACCGGGTTCTCGGCGTCGGCGAGGGTCTCGCCGATCGTGACGTCGGGCAGACCGGCAATCGCGATGATCTCGCCGGGTCCGGCGTCGACGGCGTCGAGTCGTTCGAGCGACTCGGTCACGTACAACTCCGTGATCCGGACCCGCTCGATGGAGCCGTCGACTCGGCACCACGCGACGTTCTGGCCCTTCGCGATCGTGCCCTCCTGCACCCGACACAGCGCGAGCCGGCCGACGTACGGAGAGGCATCGAGGTTGGTCACCAACGCCTGCAACGGAGCGCCTTCCGTATAGGTCGGCGCGGGAATGCGGTCGAGCAGGAGTTCGAACAGCGGCTTGAGATCGCTGCCTTCCACCTCGACGTCCATGCTCGCCCACCCGGCGCGGGCGTTGGTGTAGACGATCGGGAAGTCGATCTGCTCCTCGTTCGCGTCGAGATCGAGGAACAACTCGTAGACCTCATCGACGACCTCGCTGATGCGCGCGTCGGGGCGATCAACCTTGTTGATCACGAGGATGACGGGCAGGTTCGACTCGAGTGCCTTGCGCAACACGAACCGAGTCTGGGGGAGCGGGCCTTCGCTCGCATCCACAAGGAGGAGCACACCGTCGACCATGGTCAAACCTCGCTCGACCTCACCGCCGAAGTCCGCGTGGCCCGGCGTGTCGATGATGTTGATCTTCACTCCGCCGTAGCGAACCGCGGCGTTCTTCGCGAGGATGGTGATGCCCTTCTCGCGTTCGAGGTCGTTCGAGTCCATGACTCGGTCGTTGACATCTTGGTTGGCCCGGAACACACCGGTCTGCCACAACATGGCGTCGACCAACGTGGTCTTGCCGTGGTCAACGTGAGCGATGATGGCGACGTTGCGCAGATCATCGCGACGGGCGCGCGCGGACATACAAGAAATCTCCGTGAAAGGGGGGAAGAACCAGTGTACTGGCCGCCTGAGGGTGCCTCGGACTCGCGTCCGACGATGAACGCATAACGTGCGGAGATCTGTCACCGAGGAGGGCACATGGGCGCTGATCTCGTGATTCGTGGGGGAACCGTCGTCGATGGCACGGGCGGCCCCGGGTACGCGGCCGACGTGGCGGTGACCGACGGCCTCATCAGCGAGATCGGCACTGGTCTCAGTGGCAATCGCGTGCTCGATGCCGACGGCCACGCCGTGACGCCCGGTTTCGTCGACATCCACTCGCACTACGACGCCCAAGTGTTCTGGGACCCGGCCCTCACCCCGTCGAGCTTCCACGGTGTGACCACCGTCATTGCCGGCAACTGCGGCTTTTCCATCGCGCCGTGCCGACCCGAGCACCGCGACCTCCTGGCCCGCACGTTGCAACACGTCGAGGACATGGACCTCGACACGCTCGCGGCCGGGATTCCCTGGGACTTCGAGTCCTTCCCCGAGTACATGGATTCCGTGGCTCACCACGGCAGCGCGCTGAACTATGGGGTCTACATCGGTCACACGGCATTACGGATCTTCGTGATGGGCGAGGCCGGCTACGACCGTGACCCCACGCCCGACGAACTCCGCCAGATGCAGGCGCTCGTGTACGAAGCGATGCAGGCCGGTGCGATGGGTTTCGCCACGAGTTCCTCCCCCACCCACAACGGCGACGGAGGACGACCGGTCCCGAGTCGGCGCGCCGACCTCGCCGAGGTCGAGGCCCTCCTGGCGCCGCTGCACGACCTGGGCAAGGGAGTCGCGGCCCTGCTGCCCGGCGAGCGAATCCAACACGCCGACGTCTACGGCTTGCAGGCGCGTATCGGCCGACCCCTCACCTGGACGGCACTCCTCACGGTCAAGGGGTACCCCTGGCACGAGAAGATCATCGAGGACAACAACGCGGCGCGGGCGGCGGGCGGCCAGGTCTGGCCGCAGATCTCGGTGCGCGTGCTCGCGTTCCAGATGAACCTGCGCGAACCCTTCACGTTCAATCAGGCGCCCGCATTCGCCGCACTCATGAACGCCGGCGACGAAGCTCGCATCGACGCCTACCGCGATCCTGCTTGGCGCCGGACGGCGCTGGAGGATCTCGACACCAAGACGATGATCCGCCCCAACTGGCCGTCGATCGAAGTCGCAGAGTCCGAGGCGCATCCCGATCTGATCGGACGCCGAGTGGTCGACCTCGCGAAGGATCGTGCCTGCACGCCGCTCGATGTCATGCTCGAGCTCGCGCTCACCGAGCACCTCGACACCCGGTTCCGCTCGGTGTTGGCCAACAACGATCCCGACGCGATCGCGTGGCTGCTCCAGCAGGAGGGGTGTTTGCTCGGTCTCGCCGATTCCGGCGCCCATGTGAGCCAACTCTGCGACGCCTGCCTGCCCACCGACCTGCTCGGCAACTGGGTGCGCGAGAAGGACGTCATCTCCCTCGAACGGGCCGTCCACAAGCTCACCGCGGAACCGGCCGGGGTCTACGGCCTCGACTCCCCTGCCGGAGGACGCGGCCGCCTCGCCGTGGGCATGGCCGCCGACATCACCGTGTTCGATCCGGCCACCGTCGCGCCCGGCCCGTTGCGACGCATCCGCGACTTCCCCGCCAACGGTGAACGACTCACCGCCGATCAACCCGTCGGCATGACCCATACCGTCGTCAACGGCGTTCCGATTCGAGTCGACGGCGCGCCGAGCGCCGACGGCCTGGCCGATCGACCCGGGGTCGTGCTGCGCAGCTGAACCAGACCGTCACTCGACGGCACTGAGGCGCAGCGCGGAGTCGTCCCCCGGCACCGGCATATGGACGATCACCCGGATTCCCGGAGCCGCGGCCGACACGAACTGCTCACTCTCGAAGGCCAACCGGCCCGCCTGGGCGTGATTGAACACCCTCCGATGCGTCTCGAAGCGGGCGACGTCGTGCCGCGGCCACCACTCCCGGAACTCGTCACTCACTGAGCGGAGCCGGTTCACCAGGTCGGCCACTGTGGCGTCCTCACCCCGAGGAGTCACTTCGGCCCGGAACTGCGACAACGTCTGACGGGCTTCGGATTCCCACTCGCCGTTCAACGCCCGGGCGGGCGCGTTCCCGAACATCAACCACACGAGGTTCCGCTCCGGCCCGGGGAGGTGTCGGATCTCCGGGAACAGGCGCGCGAACGGGTCGTTCCACGCCAGGATGTCCCACGTCGGGCCGAGCGCGTAGGCCGGCGCGGGCTCGACCATCGCCATCAACGTGAGCACCCCCGGCGGACACTGCTGGGGATCGTCGAGCGGTCCGGGGACCTCCGGGTGGCCGGCCAGGTCTCGGAGATACCGGCGCTCGACCGGATCGAGTTGCAGGGTCCGCGCCAATGCATCGAGCACGTCGACCGAGACGTTGATCGATCGGCCCTGCTCCAGCCACGTGTACCAACTCACCGACACCCCGGCGAGGAGCGCCACCTCCTCCCGACGCAGGCCCGGGGTCCGGCGCCGCGCTCCCGGCGCGTAGCCGACGGATTCGGGAGTGACTGCGGCCCGACGCGCCCGGAGGAACGCAGCAAGGTCGGCTCGGGGACTCATGGCTCCATTGTGCAACGCGCTCGCGTCACCGTGGGTGGGATTCCTGGTCCCCCCTTCGACGCACCCTTCCGTTGGGCCTCGCGACCCGGTTCACTACCAGGATGATCACCACCGACTCCTCGACTGCTCCGTCGCGGCGGCCACGCCTCGCCGCCGGCGCCCGCCGATACCGATCGTCCGAGATCCGGGACCTGCTCGCTGTGATCGAGCAGCCCGGAGTGTTGTCACTCGCCGGCGGACTGCCCGCCGCGGCCGCCATCCCCACCGCTCGAATCCAGGTCGCGGCCCAACGTGCCCTCGCGGCGCCGGGCCGGTACGGCTCGCTCGCGCTCCAGTACGGTCCGACCGTCGGGGTCGAAGCGTTGCGCGCTCGCCTCGCCGCGGGGTCGGCGGCGTACCCGGCGAGCACGCCCGGCACGGCCCTCGTGGTGACCACCGGCTCCCAACAGGGCCTTGATCTCATCGCTCGGGTGCTCGTCGACCCGGGTGATCCGGTGGTCGTCGAGGACCCCGTCTATCTGGGAGCCCGGCAGGTCTTCCACGCCCACGGCGCGAGGCTGATCGGCGTTCCGACCGACTCGGAGGGCATGGACACCGAACGCCTGGCCGACCTCCTCGCGGGCGGTCTCCGACCGCGTCTCGTGTACTGCGTCCCCAACTTCTCGAATCCGTCCGGGAGTTCACTGAGCCCGCCGCGTCGGCGGCGGCTGGCCGCGCTGGCCGAGCACTACGGGTTCGTCATCGTCGAGGACGATCCCTACCGGCCCTTGGGCTTCGGCCCGGCACCGCCCGATCCGATCAGCACGCACGCCCCCGACCACACCGTGTTCTTGGGCTCGGCGTCGAAATGCATCGCGCCCGGGTTACGGGTCGGGTGGATCGCGTCGCCGCCGTGGCTGTTCGACACCCTGGTGACGGCGAAGCAGAGCATCGACCTCCACACCCCGCCGCTCACCCAACTGATCGTGGCGGAGATCCTCGCCGACGACGCGTTTCTCGGGTCCCACCTCGAGCACGTGCGTACCGACAACGCGGCGCGGGCCAGTGACCTCCATGGCGCCGTGGCCGACTTCATCCGGTGCGATGCGCCCACCGGCGGGATGTTCCTCTGGGGCCGGGCCGCGACCGAGACGCAGGCGATGCTGCCGCGCGCGGTGGCGAGGGGTGTGGCCTACGTGCCGGGCGCCGCGTTCGCGGTCACCGCCGGAACGCACGCGCACCATCTCCGGCTGAGTTTCGCCACCCTCGACGGTCCCGATCTGCTCGCGGCCGCCGACCGCCTTCGTGGCGCGGTGTGCGGTCCGACCGGGTGCGAGCGCGAGTGACCTCACCCGAACGAGACGCGAGGCCCTCCACCCGCCACCACTAACCTCCGTTCCGATGAATGATGGCCACGCGCTCGTCACCGGCGGTACGGGCTTCGTCGGCACGACACTCGTGCGCCGCCTCGTCGCCGACGGCTGGTCAGTCGATACGTTGGTTCGCCGACCCGACGTGATCGTCCCCACCGGTGTGAACTCCCACGTCATCCCCTCCGAAATCGACGCACTGATCGATCTAGTGGGTGAGATCGCCCCGAGCCATTGCTTTCACCTCGCCACTGCGTTTCGCGGCGTCCACACCCCCGCCGACATCGCGCCGATGGTGGAGGCCAACCTCGGGTTCGGAACCGCGCTCGCCGAGGCGATCGTCCGAGTGCCCGGTGCCCGATTCGTCAACACCGGCACGGTCTGGCAGCACTTCGACGCCGCCCCATACAGCCCGGTGTCGCTCTATGCCGCGACCAAGCAAGCCTTCGCCGATCTCCTCACCTTCTACGCCGAGGTCGAAGGCCTGGCGGTGCACACGTTGGAACTCACCGACACGTACGGGCCCGCCGATCCGCGCGCCAAGCTCATCCCCTTCCTGCTCAAGGCCGGGGCCGAGGGCACACCCCTCCAGATGACCGACGGCACCCAGTTGATCGACCTGGTCCACGTCGAGGACGCGGCGAGCGCGTTGCTGGCCACCGCCGCGGCACCGCCCGGGCCGGTCTACGGCGCGCGGGGCGACGGGGCCATCACCCTGCGCCAACTCGTCGAACGTTTTCAGGCGGCGACGGGCCTTCCCCTCGACGTGGAATGGGGGGCGCGCCCATCGCGACCGCGAGAAATGCTGCGGCCGTGGATGACCGCCGATCCGCCGCCGGGCTGGTCCCCCTCCATCCGCCTCGACGAAGGACTGCGCGCGCTCGTCGTAGGTCCTTAGACCGGCTTGGACTTCCCGATCCGGTCATAGTCTTCGGACGGGATCGCATCGACGTCTTTGTAGACGTGATGGACACAGGGCTCGCCGGGTCGCGTGGGTGGGAACTCGATGCTCGTCGGCGTCTCGCCCCACTCCACCGGTTGGATCTCGTTGTTCACCGAGCAGTGGGCGCAGTACACCCACAGCTCGTCGCGCATGAAGGTCTGGCCCGAGCGCTCCGAGAGTTTGCGGTAGGCGTGCTCGCCCTCGTACCGGCCGTCGTCGATCAGGCGACCACCACTGCCGCACCGGAACGAGAGCACGATCTTCTCGTCGTCCTCACTTACCTCGACTGCGCCCGTGTTCGCGAGCATCGCGCGGCTGATCACCTTCGCCCGCTGCGCCGCGGGCAGGTCACCCCACGCCACCTCGGCGGTCCGGCGCGGGCGGACGAACTCATCGCCGGTCGTGCGCAGTGCTCGCTCGACCGCCTCCTCGCCGAGCTCGTCCGCGATGAAGGTGAGCAGTGACGTGATCCAGTTGATGGAGTACTCCTGCAGACCCGACCATTGGGTGACTGCCCGATCGAGCAGCGTCTTGGCCTCCTCGCCGTCACCGGCGTCGATCGCGGCTCGCACTTGTTGCCAGACCGGCGTCTGCATCTTCTCGATTTCGGCGTCGCTCAGTACCCGGTCAGCCATGCGTTCCCCTCCTCAGCGCCGAGGGAGTCCGAGGACGCGCTCGGCGATGATGTTGCGTTGGATCTCGCTGGTGCCGCCGGGGATCGTGCCGCCGAACGACCGCATCCACTGCGTGAACCATGCGCCCTCCCGCCACATCTGCGGACCGAGCCGGCGTCGGTCGAGCCCGGGGGCACCGAGCGCCTCGGTTCCCACCGCCAGCGCGTGCTGCACCGACTCGCTACCGAACAGCTTGAGCAACGAATGCTCGGGCGCCGACTTGCCCGCCATGAACTTGGAGAATCCGCGGTAGCCCATACACATGAGCGCCTGCGCGTCGATCGCACTCCCCGCGACCTGATCCCGGTAGACCGCGTCGTCGCCAATGCGGGTGCCGTCGACTCCGACTTCGGAGCCGAGTTCGATCAACGCGCGCGTCGCCCGATCCAGACTGAACGCGTAATCGATCCAGAGCATGGCCCGTTCGTGGGCGAGTGATCCCTGGGTGATCGGCCACCCCCCGTCGATCTCGCCGAGCAGGTTCGTGCGCGGGACCCGGGCATCGGTGAAGAAGACCTCGTTGAAGTCCATGAAGTCGGGTTCGGTGAGTTCGGGGAACGGGCGGGGTTCGACCCCCGGCGTCTTCATGTCGATGATCAGCGCAGTGATGCCTTGGTGTTTCGGGACATCCGGGTTCGTCCGCACGAAGCACATGCACCAATCGGCGTGATGCGCGCCGGAGGTCCAGACCTTCTGACCATTGACGACGAACTCGTCGCCGTCGATGACGGCGCGCGTCCGGAGACTCGCGAGGTCGCTGCCGGCGCCGGGCTCACTCATGCCGAGACACCACGCGATCTCGGCCCGCAGGGTCGGGAGCAGGAACTGTTCCTGTTGAGCGGGCGTGCCGTAGTCGCGGATCGACGGGGCGATGATCCCGAGCCCTTGGGGATTCAGGCTGCGCGGAATCTGGCGCCGCGACATCTCCTCGAAGTAGATCATCTGCTCGACCGGGCTCGCGTTCCGCCCGCCGAGTTCGGGCGGCCATCCCGGCACCAGCCAGCCGGCGTCGAACAACGAACGCTGCCACTCCCGGGCCCACGGCGGAAGATCGGCGCTCGAGCGCTTCGGTCGCCGGAGGGTCTCCTCGGGTGGCAGATGAGCGTCGAGCCAACTGGTGAGCTCGCGCCGGAACGCTTCTTCGGCAGGTCCGTACTGCAATCGCACCCGGGCACGGTACCCGCTAGCGTCGCCTCCCTGACACCCGCGTCAGGTCGGCGATCAGTGTGAGTGTCCCGACGAGCGAGGAACCGTGGACTTCGAGTTCTCCGACGATCACGAGCGGCTGGGAGCGTCGGTCCGGAGATTCTTCACCGAGCGCGCACCGCTTCGGTACGTCCGTGATCACTACGACGTCGAGTCCACCGTCGACGACGTCTGGTCAGGGCTCGCCGCCCTCGGGCTCACGGGGATGCTGGCCCCCGTGGCGTTCGGCGGTGCCGGGATGGGCATGGTGGAACTCGCGCTACCGCTCGGTGAGATGGGACGAGCGCTGTATCCGGGCCCGTTCACCGCCTCTGCGGTCGGCGCGGTCGGATTGCTGGCGGACCTGGCCGACGATCACGTCGCCGCCGATTGGCTGCCCCATCTCGCCGACGGCACGGCCGTCGCCGCGATCGTCGACCTCACGCATCCCGGATCAGGGGTCACCGCCGACCACGGCGTACTCGACGGATCGAGTCCGGCCGTCCTCGACGCGGCGGCCGCCGATCTCCTGCTGGTCGTCACCGAAGGCCGAGTGCATGCTGTGAGCACCGCCGCGCCAGGGATCGAGGTCGTCGCGGCCCCGACGGTCGACGGGTCCCGCAAGTTCGCGACCGTCACGTTCACGCGCGTCACCGGTGCGGTCCTCAGCGGCGATACCGCCGCGGCGGTCGCGGCCACCCGGGATCGCCTGGCCACTGCCTACGTGCTCGACGGCATCGGCGCGGCGGCGCGGTCATTGGAACTGGCGGTGGAGTACGCCAAGACGCGAGAACAATTCGGCCAACAAATAGGGTCGTTCCAGGCCGTGCAGCATCTCGCCGCCGACATGCTCCAAGCCGTCGAACTCGGGCGGGCGGCCGGCTACTACGCCGCCTGGGCCTGCGACGCGGCCAACCCGGCCGAACGACACCGCGCCGCCACGATGGCGATCGCGTACGCGTCGGACGGCTTCTACCGAGTGGCGGCCGACGCGATCCAGATCTTCGGTGGTGTCGGCTTCACCTGGGAGCACGACATCCACCTGTTCTACAAGCGGTTGCTCACCCTGCAACTGGTACTGGGGTCGCGCTCGGATCATCTCGGCGAACTCGCCGACCTCGTACTCCCGCCAGCGCACTGAGCGACACGGCAGCGAGGACGACGATCACCGGCTCGGCCGGTACCCGGAACCGGGTCTGGCCGTAACTCAGTACCGCCCCCACCGTGACGATGATGGGTGGCACCGCGAGGAACCACTGCCGCACCTTCCGGCGGCGCAAGATCACGGCCCCGGCGATCGCCAACACGAGTAGCGGGTAGTACCACCACATGCCGAGCCGCGTGACCCACTGCGGACGGCCTTCGCTCTCGTTGAACGTGATCATGTCGGTCGGTCGGAACAGGCCCCAGTCGCGACCGATGCGCGCGGCGATGACCTTCACGAACTGAGACCGGTGGCCGTCGTTGATGTAGTCGAACGCCCGCTGGCGATAGATCTTCGAGACCACGGACTGATCACCCTGCGGGGCGCGCTTCGGAATGCAGACCGAGAGCTTGGTGAGGCCGATCGGCGGGCCGAAGAACACCGCGTCGCACGTCGATCCCAGGATCGCGATGCCGTCGTTGGTCGAGATCAGGGTCGGCTCGTCGAACCGCGCTTGGTTGAATCCGACCCAGGGGCCGACGATCGCGAGCATGCCGACTCCGATCACCGCCACGGTGGCGAGCCGGTCCCGCCACGGGCGGGCCCGCCAGAACCACAGCAGCGGCAGCGCCAACAACGGCGCCATCAGAATCAATTCGGCCCGGGCCAACGCTCCGAGCCCGCACACCGCACCGAGCGCCGCGGCGGTGCTGAGCCTGGGCCGATCCTCGAGCCGGAGGAGGAGCAGCAGCGCGCCCACGACCGCGGCCACGGCCAGCGTCTCCGACATGATCAGCGTGTCGTTGATCCAGAGGTAGGGATACAGGGCCGCGATGCCGGCCGCGATCAGGCCGGCGAGGTCGCCGGCCAAACGGCGGGCGAGCATCGCCATCAATACGATGCCCACCAACCCGATGAGCAACATCTCGAACCGCACGATGAGTTGCGTGGTCGACTCCGCGAACCCGATCTGATCCCCGGCCCAGATCACCGGCAGGATCGTGAAGACGGTGAGCGGCGGATGATCGGCGGCCGGAGTCGAGCGGTGGGGCCGCCCGGGCAGGAACTCGAACGGGTCGTTGTACCCGTGACCCTTGCCAAGTTGGCGGGCCTGGAGTTCGTAGTAGCCGGCGTCGTAGAACGAGTCGATGTCGTGGCGGGCGACGGCCAGGATGAACGTGGTCCGGACGGTCGCGGCGACGAGCAGGATCAGGACCAGCGCAATCATGAACCGGCGCGACGGAGAAGCGAGCACTCCTTCGACGTTAGTTGCGCCGGCCGCCCGATCAGCGGTGGGTCGTGAGCAACAACGCGCCGGCCAACGGGCCGCCGCCGGCGCAGGCGACGCCGACCTCCGGGTCGCCCGGCACCTGGCGCGCCCCGCCTTCACCCCAGAGTTGCGTACACGCCTCGTGCAGGAACCCGTACCCGTGCAGCCGCCCGGCCGAGAGCTGGCCGCCATGCGTGTTCAGTGGCAGGACCCCTCCGTCGCGGGCGATGTTCTGTCCGCCTTCGACGAAGGACCCGCCTTCGCCGTGAGGGCAGAACCCCATGGCCTCGAGCCACGTGAGAGCAATGAACGAGAACCCGTCGTACATCTCGGCGAGGTCGACATCGCTCGGCGTGAGGTCGGTGCGCTGCCAGAGTTGGGCGCCGGCGTCGCGGTTGGCCATCGTGGTGAGATCGTCGAACTGGTCCCAACTCGGACGACCTCGCAGCGCGGTGCCGACCGCCTCCACGTGGATCGGCGGCCGACGGAGATCGGCAATCGTGTCGACGTGCGACACGATCATCGCGGTCGCCCCGTCGCACGGCACGTCGCAGTCGTACAGCGAGAGTGGTGACGAGATCATGCGGACGTTGAGGTAGTCGTCCATGGTCATCGGGTCGGTGTAGATCGCCTTCGGGTTCAACGCCGCGTTCTTCCGCGCGGTGAGCGGGATCTGGCCGAGCTGCTCACGGGTCGTGCCGAACTCGTGAAAGTGCCGCTGGGCCATCAGTGCGATCCACGGCGCCGCCGACGGTGCCGCGAACGGCAGTGTCCACTCCATGAACCCGCTGGCCCGGAAGCTGCCGCCGCCCCCGCCGCCGGGCATCACCGCGCTGCGGCCTTTGGATCCCTGCGCACTGCCCTCGTAGACGCTGCGGAAACACAGCACGTGGTTCGCGAGCCCGGCCGCGACGGCCAGGCAGGCGTTGATGACCGAACCCAGCTGCCCGGGAGACTCGATACCACCGGACCACCAGCCGAGTTCGAGTCGCAGTGCGTCCTGCACGTCGACCACGCCCGCGCCGGAGAACCCGGGCGGCACACTCATGGGGCCCGGATAGGTCGCCACACCGTCGATGTCCTTCGTGGTGAGTCCGGCGTCGGCAATCGCGGCGAGACACGCATCGAGCGTGAGTTCCAGTGGATCCCGGAACAACCGGCGGCCGACGTCGGACTGACCGACGCCACTGATGACGGTCTGCTTCTCGATGTACTTACTCACGAGCCGCTCCGAGCCGGCTCGAACAATGGGATGTAGATCTCGTCCTCGCCGTCGGTGTGATGTTCGAACGCGACCTGCATCGGCATGCCGATCTCGATGTCGTCGATCGGACAGTTCACGATGTTGGTGGTGAGTCGCAGCCCCGCCTGTTCCGGGAGTTCGACGATCGCGATCACGTAGGGCAGTTCCGGGCCGGGCATCCACGGTTGATGGTTCACGGTGAACGTGTGGAGCGTGGCCTGACCCGAGACGGTGTGCGGTGCGAGATCCTTGGAGTGACACATCGGACAGATCGCGGTGGGCGGGTGGTTGTAGTACCCGCATGCATTGCAACGAAGGAACCGCAGCTCGCCGCGCGCGCCGGCCGTCCAGAACTCCCGATTGAGGTCGGTGAGGGCCGGGAGGATTCGGAACGGGACGACGCTCTCGGGCACATCGGTGTCGGGCATGTCAGTCGTCCTCGGGATTCTCGGCGGCGTCGAAGCCTTCGCGCGCGATCGGGATGGCCTCGACCGCAGCGAGCATGCCGAACGCGGGGACCGTGAGCATGATCGAACCCATCACCTCGTCCCAGGACGCGCCGACCTCGGCCGCGAGCTTGGCGTGGCGGCGGACGCCGGGTGGGTTGCGGAGAATGACGGTGCACACGAGTCGGATGAGTTCATGCGTCGTGCGATCCGGAGCCGGGAGCGAATCGATCTGACTGAGCCATGCGCTCTGCGCGTCGTGCAACGCCGGGAAGACTCCGTGGAGTGATTCCTCGAAGGGGAAGCTCCAGTCGGGTTCGTCGCCGGGGTCGGGCACGTCAGCTGACCGGACGGAACTGGACGATGGTGACGTCGTCAGAGATCGGGTGGTAGCACGCCTCGAGTTCCATGCCGTTGATCAGATCGTCGAACTCACACTCGACGACGTTGGTCATCATGCGGGGTCCCTCGGCAAGATCCACGATGGCGGCGACGTACGGGACTCGCTCGGGAAACGGCGGGAGGTCATTGCGGCGCACGATCGACCACGTATACAGCGTGGCCCGGCCACTGGCCTCGACCCATTCGACCTCGTAGCCCCAGCAGTGCGGACAGAACGGTCGGGGATAGAAGTGCGTGCGTTCACAGGTGAGACAGCGCTTGATGAGGAGCTTTCCCTCTTTCGCTCCCGCCCAGAACGCCTCGGTCTCGAAATCGGGTTGGGGCAGGTCGAACCGCAATGCCGTCATCGGTGCTCCGGGAGCACCGCGACCGCGACTCCGGTCAGCTTGGCTTCGCCATGCTGGTTCGTGACCGAACACTCCAGGTCGATGCGGTGCTCCGAGCCCTCGGCGTACTTGCGCAGGACCTTGACGTGGGTCGTCAGGACCTCGCCGGGCCAAGTCTGTTTCGTGAACCGGATCTTGAAGTTGGCCAGATTGCCGACGCCCACGTAGTCGGTGATCGCGTGCCCGAGCAGGCCGGCGGTGAACATCCCGTGTCCGAACACGCTCGGCAGACCCGCCGCCTGGGCCGCCACTTCGTCGGTGTGCATCGGGTTGAAGTCACCGGACGCACCGGCGTACATCACCAGATCGGTCCGGGTGAGTTCGTGGGCAACCTCCGGGGCCGCGTCGCCCTCCCCGACCTCGTCGAAGAACAGTTTCCGTTCGCTCATTCGCCGTCCTCCGGGTCGCCCGACGACCTCAGTGTCCCCGCTCCCTGACACGAACGTCAACTCAACCCCC
>JANLRZ010000204.1:0-1983 GCA_031362155.1 Acidimicrobiia bacterium
CGAACAACAGGATGAGTCCGTAGGCGACGGAGAGGATGATCAGGTTGAGACCGCCGAGCGCAGTCCCGATGACGATCTTGGTGTCGTAGCCCGCCACGACCACACAGAACATCGCGATCGCGTACGACACGACTCCGATGAGCAGGCGCAGCCCGGTATAGGAACCAACGATCTCGGCTGCCTCGTCGGCGTCGGCGTCGAGCACATCGCTGATGACGACGCGCGAGAGCCGCAGATCGGCGACGAACCCGACGATCCCGAGCAGCGAGAAGATGACCGAGTACTGGCCCCACTGCGTGGGCGTGAGGACGCGAACGATGATGAGGGTGCTGACCCAGGCCAGCGCCGCGACCGCATACCGGCCGACGACCAACACGCCGGCGCCCGAAAGCACCGACCCGGAGCTTCGGGGCGACGGTCGGGGTTCAGCGTCGATCGGAAGCCCTCGGTTCAGTGAGCAGCTGACCCGGTGGCCGGGTCGAGTCGCACCCGCACCGGGAAGTGCACGAGACCGACGTCGCGACCCTGACTCATGACCTCGATGGTGTCCTTCTCCTCCCGCTGGTCGTAGATCAACTCGCCATCGTGGGAGTGGATTCCGACACTGACCAGATAGACCCCGTCGAGGAGCGGGATGCGTTCGAAGACGAAGCGGCAGGTGCCCCGACCTTCGACGAACTCCGGGTCGTCGCCGGTGAGTTCGGAGTTCGTGCCGAGGAGCATCCGACCCTCTTGGTCGTAGATGGCGATCGAGAACACCACGTCATCGACCCGACGGGGCGCGTCGTAGCCGACGCGGATGTTCAGGGGTTCGCTCGGGAGCACATATCCACGACTGGGATCGGGGTACTCCACGTGGAGGTCGGTGATTTCGATCTCGAGGTTGCGCAACAACGTCGGGTCGTCGAGTTCCTTCGGAACCTCCGCCCCCCGCTTGCGCAGATGCTCCCGGAAGGCGAGCGCGGCCTCCCCCGGCGTACCGACGGTGACGAGGTGCCCGTGGTCGAGGACCGCAGCACGGTCACAGATCTGGCGAACCAGATCGACCGCGTGGGAAACCAACAGGATGGTGCGCCCTTCGCGTTGGAACTGCTTGATGCGATCGAGACACTTGCGTTGGAACGCCTCGTCCCCCACGGCGAGCACTTCGTCGACGAGCAGGATCTCGGGCTCGACGTTGACCGCGACCGCGAAGCCGAGCCGAGCCGCCATGCCGGACGAGTAGTGCTTGACCTGATTGTCGATGAACTCTTCGATCTCGGAGAACGCGACGATCTCGTCGAAGATGCCGTCGATCTCGGTACGCGAAAACCCGAGGATGGACCCGTTCATGTAGATGTTCTCTCGGCCGGTGAGGTCACCGTGGAAGCCGGCGCCGAGTTCGAGCAGCGCCGCCGTCCGACCTCGTTTGCGAATGGTGCCGCTGGTCGGGCGCATGATGCCGGCCACGCATTTGAGCAACGTGGACTTTCCCGACCCATTGTGACCGAGCAATCCGATGGTCTCGCCCTGTTGGACTTCGATCGATACGTCGCGCAGGGCCCAGAACTCCTCGTAACTGGCCTTGCGAAAGTTGACGACCCGCTCCTTGAGGGAATCGGCCTTGGCATGGTTCAGCTTGAAGTGCTTCGAGACATTGTCGATCTCGATGACTGCACCCATCAGATGTTCTCCGCGAAATCGTCCTCGAGCCGGCCGAAGATCCAGAACGCGAAGAACACGAGACCGACCGAAACGGCCAACAAGATTCCAAGGTTGCGCAGATACCACCACTGTGAGACATCGGGGACGGCCGGGACCACCTTCGGCTTCTGGTTCACGGTGATCGTGACGAGATGATCGCCCCAGATGGCGCGCTGCATCGTGATCACGATGGGCGTCAAGGGGTTGAGGAGTGCCCAGTTCCCGATTTTCTCGTGCACCTGCGCGAACACGTACACAATCGGCGTCATCCAGAACCAGGCGAGCATCACAAGCTCCAAG
>JANLRZ010000228.1:0-5019 GCA_031362155.1 Acidimicrobiia bacterium
CCGGCGTCGAACTGGTCGACGATCCGCTGCGCGCATTGCGTGGGTGATCCCACCGCAGCGGCCGCCATCCACTCGTCGGGGAACAGCCCCGCGATGTGCTCCCATTGCTCCACGGTGCCGATGGCATCGATCGCCCCGGGGACGGACCCGACGACGTCGTCGGCGCGGAAGCGGGCCAAGACCTCGGGGTCCCACTGATTGACGCGCACGAGGAGATCGCCATATCCCTGGAGATAGGTGCTGAGGCGTCCGACGGTCTTGCGGAGTTGCGCCTCGTGGGAGAGGTGATCGCCAATCGTCGCGAGCACACTCCAGACCCGCACGCTCTCCGGATCCCGGCCCGCCCGCTCGGCGCCCCGCCGCACCGCGGCCACACTCCGGGCGAGGGTCTCATCGGTGAAGTAGGTGTGGAGCACGACGGCATCGACGTAACCGCCCGCTCGTTCCAGCGTGCGTTCGGCGAGCGCGCACAACAACACGGGGATGGCCTCGGAGAACTTCGCGTCCTGGTGCAGGACGGGGTAGGAGCCGGCCGGGCCGTCGTGGCCCATCACGACATCTCCGTGCCAGAGGCGACGGTAGATGCCGACCGCGTCTTCGATCTGGGCGTTGGTGATGCGGGGCAGGTTGATGGCATCGAACATGAAGTCGAAGCCGCGCCCGAGACCGAGCGCGAATCGTCCGCCGGTGAGTCGGTGCATGGTGGTTGCCATCGTCGCGGTCGCGAGGAGGTGACGGGTGTTGTGGTTCGTGGCGGCAGTGGCGATCCCGATGCGTTCCGTGACCGCCCCGACCGCGCCGGAGAGCACACCCGCGTCCTTGACGTTGAACCGTTCGGAGATGAACGCCGCGCCCAGGCCGAGGGCTTCACCCTCCCGCGCCTCGATCAGCGCGTCGGCGGGAGAGTCGGTGTGGCCGGGCAGGACGTAGAAACCGAGTTCGGTGAGCGCGGGATCAGACGTCACGTTCGTAGCTCCACGTGGCGCCGCGCATGAGCAGGCGGTGGCGGGTGCCGACGGTGTCGGGATCGCCGGATTCGTACCCGGCGTCACCGTCCCAGATCGCGACCATGTGGTCGTCGCGGAACGCGATCTTGGTCACGAACCGGTGGGGGACCCCGTCGGCCGCGATGGCCAGTGCATCGCTGACGGTGGCCGCCGGCGCGAGGGTGTGCAAGGTGACCCAGGTGGGGGGCGCGAGTTCGATCTCACCCTGGTCGCGTCGGGCCAGCGCATCGGCGGGGGCCATCCACTGGTGCTCGTGGATCTCGCCGTCGTCGATCGTGACCGCGCCTGCAGGCGCAGGGGCCACGAAGAACCAAGTGGCGAATCGTTTCGGTGTCTCCGGCGGCGGCGTCCAGTGCGAGAGGGCGACGAGGCCGTCGACGGGGACGGTCAGGCCCGATTCTTCCTGGGCCTCACGCACGGCGGCGCGCCGGGCCGCTTCGAAGTCGTCGCCGTCACCCTCGTGATCGTCGGCATCGATGCGCCCGCCGGGGAACACCCACATTCCGCCGAAGGCGAGCTTGGAGTTCCGGCGCAGCATCAGGGTCTCGACGCCCGCGTCACCGTCCCGGATGAGGATCACCGTGGCCGCAGGGATGGTCTCACCGTCGGTGGTGCTGCCGTGTTCGAACCACCGGCGGAATCGTTCGCGTTCGTCAGGCACGCGATCGACCCTATCGGCTTCTTCACAGGTTCCTCACGGGTCCCCGACCCGAATTCCCGGACGGAGGCCGTAGGGTCCGGCGATGGTTGATGCTCCGGTCGTCGTCGACGATCTTTCGAAGGACTACGGATCGGTGCACGCCGTCGACCATCTGAGCTTTGCCGTGGAATCGGGCCAGGTGTGCGGCCTGCTCGGTCCCAACGGCGCGGGCAAGACCACCGCGCTGCGCATGCTCGTCGGTCTCGTCCATCCCTCCGGCGGCGAGACCCGTCTGTTCGGTCAGCGGGTCAAGCCCGGTACTCCCGAACTGCGGCGAGTCGGCACGATGATCGAACACGCATCGTTCGTTCCCCACCTCAACGGGATCGACAACCTGCGGATGTATTGGGAGGCCGGCGGCGACCGCTTTGTCGATGCCGACGTCGATCGTGCCCTCGCCGTCGCCGGTCTCGGTGACGCGATCAAACGGCGGGTGAAGACCTACTCGCAAGGGATGCGGCAACGGTTGGGCATCGCGCGTTCGCTCCTCGGAAACCCGGATCTGCTCGTGTACGACGAGCCGACGAACGGTCTCGACCCGCAGGAGATGCGAGCGGTCCGTTCGCTGATCCGCCGAGTGGCCGACGAGGGTCACACGGTCCTGCTCTCCAGCCACATCCTCAGCGAAGTCGAACAGGTCTGTTCCAACGCCGTGGTCATGGACCGCGGCCGGCTCGTGGCCGCCGGGACCGTTGCCGAACTGGTCGCGTCGGGCGCTTCGGCCTATGTGGAAGTCGACGACTCGGCTCAGGCGACCACGGTGCTCCGCGCGCTGGACGGCGTCGAGGCAGTCCTCGACGAAGCGCCGGGACTGGTGGTCAAGCTGGCGGGCGCGACCCGGCCCGAACTAGTCGCCGCGCTCGTGAGCGCGGGGATCGGCGTCCAGACCGTGACGTCACGCCATGCCCTGGAGGAAGCCTTTCTCGGCCTGGTGGGCGAAGAGACCGAACGTCACGTCGGGGAGGGAGCGTGATGATCCGTTTGCTGCGTACGGAGTTGGTCAAGCAACTGCGCCGTCCCCGCACCTGGATTGCCCTCGCTGTGGTGATCGCGATTCCCATCATCATCACCGTCGCCCTGAAGGTGAGCCCGCCCGACGCCGGTCCCGGCAGGGGCGGGGGTGGCGGCGATCACGAGGACGGTCTGTTCCGCCTTGCAACCCAGAGTGGTCTGCTGATTCCGGCCGCGGCGCTGCGAGTCATGAGTGAGTTTTTCCTCATCGTGATCATCTGTATGTTCGCGGGCGATGCCGTCGCGAGTGAAGCCGGCTGGGGCAACTTGCGGTTCCTGCTCACCCGCCCGATCTCACGCGCTCGACTGCTCACGACGAAGCTGATCGTTGCCGCGGTCTACGGCCTGTTCGCGACGGCGATGATCGTTGTCGCCGGTCTGATCGCCGGGGTCATCGCGTTCGGGTTCCACCCGGTGACCGTGCCGCTCATCGGCATCAGTGAGTCGACCGGCTCGTTGCTCGGACATCTCGGGCTCTCGGTACTGCTCGCGGCCTGGGGGATTGCGGGCGTCGCGGCGTTCGCGTTCATGCTCTCGACCATGATGGACAACTCGGCCGGCGCGATCTTCGGCGCCGTCGGCTTCTACATCGTCACGTCGATCCTCGGCGCGATCAGTTCGATCGGACCGATCCGCTACGGATTCCCGACGTTCTACGGCGGGGCCTGGGCCGACCTGTTCCGTGGCGCGTCGTTCGGCGGCGACATGTGGCGCAATCTGCTGGTGCAGATTCCCTACGTCTTCGTGTTCATTGGTATCGGCTTCTGGTGGTTCCGCCGCAAGGACATCACGAGTTAGTCCGCTCCTGCGACTTCGTCGCGGGCCGCTCGGGCCCAGGCTCGGGCGTGCCGGTGCATCGGAGTGTTCTGGCCCTCGCCTTCCTAACGGCTCCTCCGCTCGCCGCTCTGCGCGGTTGCCACGAGTGAGCTCGCTGCGGAGCTGCTCGCCTCCGCTCGTTCCTCGCTCCGGCTCGGGTGTGCCGGTGCTGTATCGGTCAGACGTGGGTAATGACGGAGCGAATCACTTCGCCGGACATCATGGCGCGGAAGGCGTCGTTCACGTCGTCGAGACCGATCTCGGCCGACACCATCGCGCCGAGGTCCAGACGACCGGTCTCCACGAGGTCGACGAAGCGCTGGAAGTCCGAGCGCACCTGGGATGAGCCGTACACGCAGCCGAGGAGCTTCTTCTCGTCGTAGAAGAGTTGGAAGCCGGGGAGGGTGACCTCTGAGTCCCACTTCGGCATGCCGACGACCACGGCCGTTCCGCCGCGACGGGCCATCGCGTACGCCTGCGCGATGGTCTCGGGCAGGCCGATCACTTCGAACGAGTAGTCGGCGCCGATCCCGCCGGTGAGCTCCATCAGTTGCGCGGTTGCGTCGCCGGCTCCCGGGTCGATCAGATCGGTCGCGCCGAACGCCGCGGCGGTCGTTCTCTTGAGCTCCACTGGGTCGATCGCGAAGATGCGGCTCGCCCCGGCGATGCGCGCCCCCTGGATGACGGCCTGACCGACGCCGCCACACCCGATGACCGCGACGGTCGATCCGGGAACGATCTTGGCGGTGTTGAGCGCGGCACCGACCCCCGTGGTGACGCCACAGCCGATGAGTGCGAGCTGCGAGTCGGGCAAATCGGTGTCGATCTTGACGACGTTCGCCTGATTGCAGGTCATCTGGTCGGCGAAGGTGCCGAGCCCGGTCATGCTGATCGCGACGCTGCCGTCGGCGCGGGTGGCTTTCGGGGTGCCGAAGACCTCGTTGCCGAGCGTGCAGAGGTTGGTCTGACCGTGGAGACAGAAGAAGCAGTTTCCGCACGCGGGGACGAAGGAGGCGATCACGTGGTCGCCGACCTGGACCCGGGTGACCTCGGATCCGGCCCACTCGATCACGCCCGCGCCCTCGTGGCCGAGGATGCACGGAGCCGGGGTCGGCAGGCTGCCGTTGGCGGCCGAGACATCGGAGTGGCAGACGCCGCTCGCGCCGATACGCACGATGACGTCACCCGGCCCGGGGTCGAGCGGTGTGACATCCTCGACCGAGAGCTCGATGGTGCCGGTGAACATGGCTGCGCGCATTGGATTCCCCCTGGAGCCTGTGGACCGGGATCCGACGTTACCCGTTGACCGGCGGATGGGCTTTTCGCGCTCTGAGATACGCGGTCACCATCACCGCGAACTCGTCGACGTTGTAGATGTCTTCCTCGTAGGACCACTGGTTGTTGCCCGCGTAGTCGAGCCGGGACCAGTTGATGGCCTGGTACACCTCGCCGTCGCCCAGATCCTGCATGCGGTTCCAGACCGCG
>JANLRZ010000247.1:0-6160 GCA_031362155.1 Acidimicrobiia bacterium
GTCTGGCGGTACCGCGGGGGTGTGGGGTACCGCGGGGTTGTGCGGCACTGCGGGGTTGTGCGGCACTGCGGGGTTGTGCGGCACTGCGGGGTTGTGCGGCACTGCGGGGTTGTGCGGCACTGCCGGGTTGTGCGCAGTGCCTGGGTTGTGCGCCACCACAGGGTCGTGGTGGGTCCCCGAGCCGTGCTCGTTGGTTGCGGTCGCACCGGCAACGCTGGTGCCGTGGTGGGTTCCTCCGTCGTGCTCGTTGGTTGCGGTCGCCCCGGCAACGTCGGTGCCCTGTTCGTGCGAGGACGAGGACCCGTGCTTGTTCGTCGCGGAATCGGACCCCGCACGGTCGTGATCCATCGTCGAGTGGTCCGCCGCCGACATCTTGTGGTCGGCCTTGGACGCAGCGGTGTCGGCCGCGTCAGCGGATGAGCAGGCGGCGAGGAGTCCGAGCGCACCGAAGAGCACGAGCGTGCTCCACTGAACTGCACCCCGGCGCCGGCGTCCAAGTCGACTCGGCGTGGTCGATGCTTCCATCACGTCCCCCCCAAAGGCCCATTGCATGCGCCTGCGCGCGATGCGCTACCACCGTCCCAGTGACGGCCGTCACAGAGGCTAGTCCGAACCGGCGATTGGGCTCCGGAATCGTGACCCGGGCCCTATTTCGCTTCGGCCCAGCTGGGACCGAAGCCCATGTCGACCACGAGCGGAACGTTGAGATCGATGGCGCCTTCCATGGCGGTACGCACCACCGGTTCGATCGCCTCGCGTTCCGCCGACGGCACTTCGAAGACGAGTTCGTCGTGCACGGTCAGGATCATGCGGGTCGCGAAACCGCCGTCCCGCAGGGCGCGATCCATGCGGATCATCGCGACCTTGAAGATGTCGGCCGCCGAACCCTGCACCGGCGCGTTCTGCGCCATCCGCTCCCCCATCTGACGAATCCGGAAGTTGTCGGACGCGAGTTCGGTGATCTGACGACGACGGCCCAAGATCGTCGTGGTGTAGCCCCGAGATTTCGCTTCCTCGATGGTGCGATCCATGTAGGCGTGCACATTCGGGAACGACTCGAAGTACGCGTCGAGGATCTCCTTCGCCTGGTCGGTCGGGATGTCGAGCCGCTGACCGAGTCCGTAGGCCTCCATGCCGTAGGCCAGGCCGTAGTTGACCACCTTGGCGAATCGGCGTTGGAAGTCGTCGACCTTGGCTTCCTCCACGTGGAAGACCTTCGACGCGGTGATCGTGTGGACATCGGCGCCACGATTGAACGCGTCGACCAGGCCGGGATCCTCCGCGAGGTGGGCGAGGATCCGGAGTTCGATCTGGGAGTAGTCGGCGGTGAGGAGCCCGCAGCCGTCGTCGGCGACGAAGGCGCGCCGCAGCTCGCGGCCCTCTTCGGTTCGCACCGGGATGTTCTGGAGGTTCGGGTTCTCACTCGAGATCCGGCCGGTGGTGGTCGCGATCTGGTTGAACGTTGCGTGGATGCGGCCGTCGTCCTGGATGAGTCGTGGGAGCGCCTCGGCGTAGGTGTTGCGCAGCTTCTCGACTTCTCGATACTTCAAGAGGTCGGCCAGGATCGGATGGTCGCCGGCGGCCGCCATCTTCTGGAGTGAATCGGCATCCGTCGACGGCCCGGTCTTCGTACGTTTCACCGGAGTGAGTTCGAGCACCTCGAACAGGATCCGGCGCAGTTGCGGCACCGAGTTCACGACGAAGGGCTCCCCCGCGTGGGCGTGGATCTTGGTCTCGAGTTCGTCGCACCGCTTCTGGAGATCCGCGCGCATCTGATCGAGAAACTCGCGGTCGACGCGAATTCCGGCCGTCTCCATTTCGGCCAGGACTCCCACCAGCGGTCGCTCGACGTCGGTGTAGAGATCCCAGAGCTCCCGAGATGCCAGAACCGAACTCAGTTCCTCACCGAGGCGCATGACCGCGGCCGCGCGCCGCCCAGCGTCTTCGGCGGACGCGTCACCGTCGAGGTCGAGGGTCCCCTCCGTCGCCGCCCGGTCCGGGGAGACCAGCTCGATGCCACAGAAGCGGCCCACGAGATCACCGAGGTCGTACTTCCCCTCACCCGGGTCGACGAGATAGGCCATGACCGCAGTGTCGAGATCGAGGGTGGCCACCTCCAGGCTCGTCGCGCGCTCGATCCCGTGCATGAGTTCTTTGGCGCGGTGGGCGGCGAGTGGGGGTCCGCCCGGTCCCAACAGGCGCGCCCACGAATCACGCGCTTGCTCGTGGGCGATCAGATCCGCCGGCACGTAGCTCACCGAGTCTGTGGTCGCCACGGCGATGCCCTTGAGCCCACTCGTTCCCGCCGCGCCCGACCAGTCCGGGTCGATCGCGTAGCGGTCACTGTTTGCGCACAGCTGATCGACGAGGGTTGCGACCGCGGCGGTCGTGGTCAGTCGAAGCAGTTCGACATCGAGCATCTCACCGGCTTCGGCCTCGGCGGCCTCGCTCTCGCCCAACGCGTCGAGGAGCCGGGGATACAACGTTCGGAACTCGAGTTGGTAGAAGAGCTCCTTGACTTCCTCCTGATCCCACCCACCGATCTGGAGCGCGTCGATGGCGAGATCGATCGGAACATCTCGTCGGAGGATCGACATCGTGCGGTTGTGGAAGACCTGCTCGCGAAACTCGCCCAGGTTCTGGCGTTGCTTCGGCGGGAGATCGTCGAGGTGTTCGAAGATTCCTTCGAGCGTGTTGTACGCGTTGACGAGCTTCGCCGCGGTCTTCTCGCCGATCCCGGGCACCCCGGGGAGGTTGTCGCTCGCGTCGCCACGGAGGGCCGCGTACTCCGGGTACTGCGTCGGGGTCACGCCGGTTCGCTCCGCGATGCCGGCCTCGTCGTAGAGCGCGTAGTCCGAGACCCCCCGTTTGTTGTAGAGCACCCGGACGTGCGGGTCGCTCACCAGTTGGTACGAGTCGCGATCACCGGTGACGATGATGACGTCGATCCCGTCGGCCGCGGCCCGCTCGGCGAGCGTCGCGATCACGTCGTCGGCCTCGATGCCGTCGATCTCGACGATGGGCACCTTCAGCGTCTCGAGGACCTGATGAATCAGCGGGAGTTGCGCCTTGAACAGGTCGGGCGTTTCCTTCCGGCCGGCTTTGTAGGTGGCGTCCATCTCCTTGCGGAAGGTGGGTGCGGCCGTATCGAACGCGACTCCGAGATGATCCGGTCGTTCGTCGCCCACGACCTTGATCAGCATCGAGGTGAAGCCGTAGACCGCGTTGGTGACTTGCCCGGACGAGGTCGCCAAATCGGTGGGCAGGGCGTAGAAGGCGCGGTACGCGAGGGAGTGGCCGTCGAGCAGGAGCAGCTTGCGCGACGGTGCGCTCACGCGGCGCTGGGCGGTGCGAGTTCCCCGGCGACCACGAGTGCCGCGATCTCGTGGACCTTCGTACGTCGGTTCATTGCCTCGGTCTGGAGGAAGCGCCACGAGTCCGCCTCACTCATCCCGTGCTTGTCCATCAACACGCCCTTGGCGCGGTCGATGATCTTGCGAGCTTCCAGCCGCTCGGCGAGATCGGTGACCTCGGCCTCGAGACTCTTCATTTCCGAGTGCCGCCCCAGCGCGACCTCGATCGCCGGGATGAGATCGCTCTTCTGGAACGGCTTGACGATGTAGCTCATCGCGCCGGCGTCGCGCGCCTGCTCCACTAGATCGCGCTGCGAGAAGGCGGTGAGGATCAGGACGGCCGCGAGCCGGTCCTCCGTGATCAGACGAGCCGCCGACAAGCCGTCGAGCCCCGGCATCTTGATATCGAGAATCGCGAGGTCGGGCCGGGTGCTGCGCACCAACTCGACGGCTTCGTCGCCGCGGCCAGTCTCGCCGACGACCTCGAAGCCCTCCTCCTCCAGGAGTTCCTTCAGGTCCAGGCGGATGATGGCTTCGTCTTCGGCGACGACAACCCGAGTCTTTTCTGTGGCCACAATGATCCTCTCGTCGATGCTCAGCGGGGTGCCGGTTCGGCGGTCAGGCGGTCAAGGAGTTCGTCCTGCTCGGTCCGGAGTGAAGTGATGGACTGGGCGAGGACATCCCGGTGTCGGCGCAGCGCGTCGACGTGCTTCTGCGCTTCGTTGGCCGTCGCGACTTCCATCGGGGTTTCGGCGACAATCGCGCGCAGGCGCGCGTCTTCGGCTTCTTCTTCCAGGAAGCCAAGTTGTTCGTCGGTGACGGCGAGTTCTGCCACAGTCGACTTGATCCGACCGCTGAGATCGAGCAGACGCCGTTCGATGGAGGCCCGAGACACGGGCGCATTGTACGTGGTCGGAGGAAATTTCTCCGAGGTGGTTCCCCGAACCGGCCGGATCGTCACAGAATGCGCCGGTGAGCCGACACCCGATCTTCACCGACGACCACGATGCCCTGCGCGATTCCGTGCGCCGGTTCGTAGCGACCGAACTCCGCCCCCATGTGGAGGAATGGGAGGAGGCCGGGTATTTTCCCGACTCGGTATTCCGCCGCTGCGGCGAGCTGGGATTCCTGGGACTGCACTATCCCGAGCAATGGGGCGGTTCCGGTGGCGACCTCGCCAGCAGCTTGTTGTTCATCGAGGAACTCGGGCGGTGTGGTGGTGGATCCATCCCGATGGCCATTGCGGTGCAGACCCACATGTGCACACCCGCGATCGAGCATTTCGGGACCGACGATCTGAAGCAGCGCTACCTCGCGCCGGCGATCGCCGGGACCAAGATCGGCGCGATCGCCCTGACCGAACCCGACACCGGATCCGACGTGGCCAGCATCACGACCCGGGCGCAGCGCGACGGTGATACCTGGGTGATCAACGGACGCAAGATGTTCATCACCAACGGCACTCGCGCGCAGTTCATGACCATGGCCGTGCAGACCGAACCCGGATCGCAACACCGCGGTGTCTCGCTGTTCATAGTCGACACCGATCTTCCCGGCGTCTCGGTGTCGCGCAAACTCGACAAGTTGGGCATGCGCGCGTCCGACACCGCCGAGATCGCCCTCGACGACGTGCGCGTCCCGTCCGAGAACCTGCTCGGCGGTGAACCCGGTCAGGGCTTCACCCAGATGTCGTGGCAGTTGCAGTACGAGCGGCTCTCCGGCGCGGCGCAGAGCATCGGCCAGGGCGACGACGTCCTGGAACAGACGATCGCGTACGCGCGCGAGCGGTACGCATTCGGTCGCCCCCTCGCGGCCAACCAGGTCATCGCCCACATGCTGGCCGACGCCGCGACCGAACTCGAAGCTGCGAGGGCGCTCACGTACGACACGATCTGGCGGGTGCAGCACGGTGAATACCCGGTGGTCGAGATCTCGATGGCGAAGAAGTACGCGGCGCAGGTGCAGAACCGCCTGGTCGACGCGTGTCTCCAGGTCTACGGCGGCGCCGGCTATCTGAACGAGACCGCTGTCTCGCGACTGTGGCGAGACGCCCGACTGCAACGCATCGGCGCGGGTACCGATCAGATCATGAACGAAGTCATCGCGAAACGGATGGGAATCACCGGCTGAAGCGCACGCCGCCTTGATCGGCCTACCATCGCCCTCATGGGTTGTGGATGCTTGGCCGCACTGTTCGCGTTGCTCTCGCCGCGGGTGGCGATCTTCTTCGTCTGGGCCTTCACGGACCGCATGACGGTGGCGTTCGACCAAGCGTGGATGGGGATCCTCGGATTCCTGATCCTCCCGTGGACGACGCTGGCTTGGACGTTCTGTTACGCGCCGGTACGTGGCGTGCGGGGCTTCGGTTGGATCATCGTGATCGTCGCGCTCCTCGCTGACCTCGGTGCGTGGGGAGGGAGTTCGCAGGCCAGGAAACGCCAGGCCGCGTGAGCACCGAGACCCAGCGCTGGACCGTGGGCCGCGCAACGATCACCAGCATCGTCGAGGACGAAGTCGCCCACATCCCGCCGGAATTCTTCTTCCCCGAATCCACTGCGGGCGCAGTGGCCGCCCACGGGTGGTGCGTGCCCGACTACGCCGATGAGGACGGAAACATTCCGCTTCGGGTTCAGGCGCTCGTCGTCGAGGTCGGAACCCGACGCGTGCTCGTGGACCCGTGTGTGGGGAATTTCAAGGACCTCGCTTCACCGTTCTGGGGGAATCAGAACTGGCCATTCATGGAGCGGTTCGCCGAAGCCGGATTCACGCCGGACTCCATCGACACGGTGATCCACACCCATGTCCAT
>JANLRZ010000012.1:0-47978 GCA_031362155.1 Acidimicrobiia bacterium
AGATTCGAGTGGACGCGGACGATTTTGGTCTGATGACCTATGATCCGGCGTTCATGAACACGGCGTCGTGCCGTAGCGCGATCACGTTCATCGATGGTGACAAGGGCATTTTGCGCTATCGAGGGTATCCCATCGAGCAACTCGCCGAACGGGCCAGCTTTCTCGAAGTGGCCTACCTCCTCCGCAACGGCGAGTTGCCGGCGCAGCAAGAGTACGATGCGTGGGTGCATGACATCACGTTCCACACCTACGTGCACGAGAATATCAAGCGCTTCATGGAAGGCTTCCGGTACGATGCGCACCCCATGTCGATGATGGTGGCCGGGGTGGCCGCGCTGTCGTCGTTCTATCCGGAAGCGAAGGACATTTTCGATCCCAAACAGCGCGACATTTCGATCATTCGATTGCTGGCCAAGGTGCCAACGATCGCGGCATTTGCCTACCGGCATGTCAAGGGTCTCCCCTTTATCTATCCGGACAACGATCTCTCGTACTCCGAGAATTTTTTGTCGATGATTGCCCGGATGTCGGAGCCCAAGTACGAGGCGAACCCGGTGTTCGCGAAGGCGATTGAGATTCTGTTCATTCTCCACGCCGACCATGAACAGAATTGTTCGACGTCCACGGTTCGAATGGTGGGATCGTCGGACGCCAACTTGTTCGCCAGCGTGGCCGCCGGCATCAACGCGTTGTGGGGCCCGCTCCATGGCGGCGCGAACCAGGCCGTCCTCGAGATGTTGGAGAACATGCATCGCGACGGCGGCGATATCGACACCTACGTGAAAATGGCGAAGGATCCCGATTCCAAGTTCCGCCTCTCGGGCTTCGGTCACCGCGTCTACAAGAACTACGACCCACGCGCTCGCATCCTCGCGGGAACGGCGGAGCGGGTGATCGGCGAACTCGCCGGTCACGACGATCTCCTCGACCTCGCCCGGCGCCTCGAAGAGGTCGCCCTCACCGATCCGTACTTCGTCGACCGGAAGCTCTACCCGAACGTCGATTTCTATTCAGGGCTGATCTACCGCGCGATGGGCTTCCCCACCAAGATGTTCACCGTGCTCTTCGCCATGGGACGGCTCCCCGGTTGGATCGCCCACTGGAAAGAAATGATGGAGAGCGACCGCACCAAGATCGGCCGCCCCCGCCAGATCTACACCGGCCCCACCGAGACCCACTACGTCGACGTCGAGGACCGCTGATCCATCCTCGACCGGCCCCGCCGGCAGCTACCAGCCGCGGGCCCAGTCGCCGTTGATGACGGCATGTTCGTCGGTGGGCACGGTCGTCGGAATCGCAGGCAGGTCCGACGCCTGACACCGAGCGAGTCCGATATTGCGGTAAACGGTGCCGGCCGCGTTGGCGCCGTCACCGATGACGTAACAGATTCCTGAACCCGATCGCGCGGCCAGCACGATCGCGTCGGCCCGATTGTCGACCGAAACCAACTTCGGCGCCGTGGACGGACCCGCCGTGAACCGCAAGCTGAGCTCGGCCTTGTTGAGGGCGGCCGGATCCGCATCGGCGAAGTCCTCGGTCTCGGCGCGGATCGCTTTGGCGTTGGTCAGCGCGATCCGGAGGGTGGCATGAGCCGATCGGTCTTCTGCACTCTTCTTCGCGCCTTGGAGGGCGGGAATGCCGAGCAGCAAGAGGATCCCGATGATCATCACGACAAGGGTCACTTCGATGAGCGTCAGGCCGCTCGCGCCATGCCGGCGCTCGCAGGGACGCGCGCGCATCGTCACTGGCAGCTCCTCGTCAGCGGTCACAATGGTCCTCATCGGCCATTCCGCTCAGGTCTTGAGCCGAGCGCCCGCGGGCCCCGGGTACCCTGCCCGTCGGAGGACAGCCCGTGGACCTGAAACCGAGCCCCATCGAGGCGACCCTGCGGGCCGAATGCCGCGAGTGGCTCCAGACCAATTTGCCGTGGGAGTACGGCCGAGGTCTCCCGCCCCAGTTCGACGACCTCGATGCCGAAGTTGCGTTCGGGCGGGAGTGGCAGGCCCTCCTCGCGAGCGGTCGCTGGGTCGGGGTCGCATGGCCCGAGGAGCACGGTGGGCGGGACGCGGGCCCGATTGGGCACTACATCGTCACCGAGGAACTCGCCCGCGCCCGGGCGCCCGAACTCGTCGGGCGCATCGGCGTCAACCTCGTGGGCCCCACGATTCTCGCCCACGGGACCCCGGAGCAGCGCAATCGATGGCTGGGCAACATTCTTGCGGCCCGTGAGATCTGGTGTCAGCTCTTCAGCGAGCCGGGAGCCGGCAGCGACCTCAGCTCGCTCACGACCCGCGCGGTCCGCGTGGACGGCGGTTGGCTCGTGAATGGGCAGAAGGTGTGGACCAGCTATGCACAATTCGCCGACTGGGGCGTGTGTCTCGCCCGCACCGACCTCGACGCCCGACCGCAAGCGGGTATCTCCTATTTCGTGATCGACATGCGTTCGCCGGGCGTCGACATTCGGCCGCTGCGACAGATCACCGACGAGTCGGAGTTCAACGAAGTGTTCTTCGACGACGTCTTCGTGCCCGACGATCGCATCATCGGACCCGAGCACGAGGGTTGGCGGATCGCCAACTCGACGCTGACCCACGAGCGAGGTGTCAATCCTCGCCAACTGGTGATCCACGCACAACTCCTCGACGAGTTGCTCCAACTCGCGCACGCCAACGGCAGCTGGGACGATCCGCGGATCGCACCTCGGCTCGCGGAGGCATTCGCGGAGTTGCAACTGTTCCGGCTCCACAACTGGCGCTCGGTCTCCCGCACCGCGAGAGGGTCCGAGCCGGGTCCGGTCGGCAGCATCAACAAGCTCTGGTGGTCCGAGATGAGCAAACGACTTCACGACACGGTGATGGCGGTGCTCGGACCCGCGGCACCGCTGTGGAGCGGAGCCGACGACAACCCGGGCGACGGCCGCTGGCAGCGGTCGTGGCTCTACTACCAGGCGAGTTCGATCTGGGCCGGCACCAACGAGATCCAACGCAACGTCATCGGCGAACGCACGCTCGGGCTGCCGCGGGAGCCGCGCCCGAGCTGAGCCGATCAGCGGGCCCGGGCCCCGGGACATCGCGCTCAGCGACGGCCAAGTGCCCCGATGATCTGCGGCCACGACAGCGGAACCCCGGCGGTGGGCGCACACGCGCCGCCACTCGCGCGCTCGATGACCCGCACGTGGCTCCGCGCCGCCCAGCTTCGCAACCGCTGGGTGCCCGCAGGGAGCGCTGCCTCCACACACTGGTCCAGCAGCACGACCACCGACGAGGATCGCGCTCCCTGCAAGGTCTCGCCGAGTCGCCGCTCCGTGATCGCGGCTGTGGACCGATCCCCGAACGCGGCGATGTCGACGCGATCCGGAACGAGCACGAGCCATCGGGGTTGGAAGGCCACGCGCAGCGCGGGCACATCGCCGCTGACGTCCAAGCAGCGGGGGACCCGCGACGCGAGTCCACAGCCGAGCACTCCGACTGATGCCCCTTGGACTCCCGGCTGCACCAGAGTGCCGGTGCGCTGAGCGCCCAACAAGGCGGTGGCCGAGCCACCGACCACCAGTACTCGCTCGGCACCGGCGGGTGTCGCCGAGCGCTGGGTGAGAAGTGCGTACGCGAGGATCTTGGACCGAGGACTACCAATCGGCTCGGCCAGGCCGATCGACGTTGCGAGGAACACGCCGACCAGAACGACGGCCCCCCCAACGAGCACTGGCGCGCCGACGTGTCGGCTTCGACGGATCGGCTGCTCGATGAGGAAGTAGGACGCCAGCGCGACCGAGAGGGTTGAGACGAAACGCACCGCAAACAGGCTCCAGCCGGTCAGCCCGGTGGCGTTCGGATCGAGCCACATGAAGATCGGCAGGTGAAAGAGGTAGACGCCATAGGAGATCCGGCCCAGCGCCACGAGCGGCGCAACCGCAAGCATCGATCCGAGCGCACTGCCCGACCGTGTCGCGACGTGGAGCACCACGGCGACCAACACCGCAAAACCGAGATAGCCACCCAGGGCCCAGGACGGACTGTTCGACACGACCACCGCGACGCCAACCACCGCGGCGAACGCAACCAGGCCTCCGACGTTGCACCACAACGACACCGGGCGCTCCGGCTGCTTCACCGAGGACGCCATCCACAGCCCCAGGGCGGCACCGACCAGGAGTTCCTGCGCTCGGACGTCGGTCCCGAAATAGATCCTCAGTCCGACACCATCCCTCATCAGGAACGTGAGCACTGCGCTGGCGATGGCCAGCCCGAACGCCCACGACGCCAGCACGCGCAACCGGCCGCGGGCAACCCGGGTCGCCGCCCACAACGCCGCGGGCCACAGCAGGTACCACTGTTCCTCCACGGCGAGCGACCACGTGTGCGAGAGCGGCGTCGTGGACGAACCGTGCCAGTACAGAATGTGCCAGTTCTCGAAGTACGTCACGACCCACGGGACGTCGCGCTGGACCGCGGCCTGGAGTTCGGGCGAATAGACCATCCGATCGAGCACCGCGACGAGCGCCAACATCGCGACGAGTGCCGGCATCAGCCGCCGGAACCGTCGTCGCCAGAACTGGCCCACGCGGATCCGGCCCGATCGCGAGTACTCATCGACCAGGAGGCGGGTAATCAGGTAGCCGGAGAGTACGAAGAAGATATCGACGCCGATATACCCGCCGCGGAAGAGTCCTTGGGTTCTGGGACCTTGCTGGTGATAGAGGAGCACCAGACCGACCGCGACGGCACGCAACCCGTCGAGCGCGGGTTGGTAGGTCAACCGGTGGTGCACAGGTGGTTCGGTCACCGACATCGTCGAGGCTCCTGCTGCGAGCCGCACACCGTACCGACTCCGCAGCGCTAGATTCGCCGATCGCGTGGGCGAATCAGCGAACTTCGAGACGATCCGGTACGGGCTCAGCGATGTCATCGCAACGATCACGCTCGCCCGCCCCGGTGCCGCGAACGCCCAGAACAGCCAACTGATCACCGAACTCGATGCTGCGTTCGATCGGGCGGAAGCCAACGACGCCGTGCGAGTGATCGTCCTGGGCGCCGAGGGGAAGCACTTCTCGGCGGGTCACGACCTCAAGGAGATCCTGGCGGGCGAGGAGCACTGGGCCGCGATGCGCGCCACGCCCGAAGGCAAGCTCGAACACGAACAGATCATGTACTGGGACAAGCTCGTCCGCATTCGTGATTGTCCGAAGATCACGATCGCCGCGGTGCAGGGCGTCTGTTCGGCGGCCGGCCTGATGCTGGCGGCCATGTGCGATCTCATCGTCGCGGCCGACGACGCGACCTTCTCCAATCCGGTCGCCCGGATGAGCGGCGTCGGCGTCGAGCTGCTCATCGAGCCTTGGGAACTCGGGCCGCGGAAGGCCAAGGAATTCTTACTCTGCGCGAGCACGCTCGACGCGGCCGAGGCCGAACGACTCGGACTCGTCAACCGAGTCGTGGCCCGGGCCGACCTGGCGAGCGCCGCGCACGCGATGGCCGAACAGGTGGCGCTCGTACCGCCCATCACCGCGGCGGCGATCAAGGACACCATCAACCACACCGTCGACACCATGGGTCAACCCGAGTCCTGGCGATACCACTTCATGGTGCACCAGTTCGTCAGCAACTCGGACGAAGCTCTGAGTCGCACCCGCGCCCGCCAAGCCGGAGGCATGGACGCAGTCAAGGCCGAACAGGCCGGCGAGTCCGCGTGACGGCTCCCCGCGGGCCGTTGGCGGGCCTTCGTGTCCTCGATCTCGGCACCCGTATCGCGGCGCCCTTCTGTGCGGGCCTCCTCGGCGAGCAGGGTGCCGACGTCATCAAGATCGAGCAACCCGGTTCGGGCGACTTCATGCGCGAGATCGGTCCGTTCACCGACGACGGGTATTCGCTCTTCTGGTCAGTCGAGGGACGCGGCCGGCGCAGCGTCACCCTCGACCTCCGTCAGGCCGCCGGCCAGGACGTCTTCCGGTCCCTGGCCGCGACGGCCGATGTGATCGTCGAAAACTTCCGACCCGGGACGCTCGAACGGTGGAACATCGCACCGAGCACCTTGGACCCTCACCTCGTGTGGGTTCGGATTTCGACCTTCGGCCAGGACGGCCCGTACTCGAAACGCCCCGGCCTGGATCGGGTGGGCATCGGCCACGGGGGCCTGCTCCATCTGACCGGCTATCCGGACCGACCCCCAGTCCGCGTCGGTGTCACCATCTCGGACTACCTCACCGGCGTGTTTGCCGCCCAGGCGGCGACCGCGGCGCTCTACGCCCGAGACGCACGGGATGGTTCGGGCGCCGTCGTCGATGCCGCGCTGTACGGCTCGGTGTTGCGCATTCTCGAGTGGACAATCGCGGGCTATGACCGGCTGGGCATCGTGCGCTCCCGCGAGGGCAACCGACTCGCGAACAGTGCCCCGCTCGACAACTACCCGACCGCCGACGACAAGTTCGTGTGCATCGTCGCGGGATCCGACGCCAATTTTACCCGCTTGTGTGCCGCCATGGATCGACCGGATCTGCTCGAAGATCCCCGCTTCACTCGGCTCGTCGATCGGGCCGAGCACGGCGACACCATCAACGGCATCGTGGCGGACTGGACCCAGGCGCATACGGCCACCGACATCGAAGCCGCGTGCGTCGCCCACGACGTTCCGGTCGCGACGGCCTACACCGCGGTCGACATGTTCAACGACCCTCAGTTCGCGGCGCGTGGCGACCTGATGACTATCAACGACCCGGTCATCGGCAAGGTGAAACAACAAGCGCCGTACCCTCGCTTCGTGGGTGAACCGGTCCCGGTGCCGACAGGGGCACCCAGGTTGGGTGCCGATACCGACGAGGTGCTCACCTCGCTCGGACTCAGCGCGGACGACATCGCCGCACTGCGGGACCAGGCGGTCATCGGATGAGTCGACTCGTGGTCGACGGGGTCTTTGCCACCGATCCTGCTCGGTTGTTGGGAGCTCGGTGTGCGGCGTGCGGCGACACCAGCTTCCCACGCCTCGACCAATGTCCGTATTGCGGCAGCGATGCGGTGCAGCCGGTCGAGCTGTCGGATCACGCCGCGTTGTGGGGCTGGACCACGGTGCTCACTGCACCCCCCGGCTATCTCGGAACGGTCCCGTATGGCTTCGGCGTCGTCGAACTGCCCGAGGGGGTACGGATCGTGACCCGCCTCGCCGTCCCCGACGACACGTGGGAGTACGGGCAAGCGATGACGCTGCGGATCGTGGAACTCGGCGCCGACGCCGGCGGGGAGATCGTCACCACCTGGGAGTTCGCGCCGTGAGCAACGACGTCACCGTCGAGGTCGCAGGGATCGGCATCCATCCATTCGGGCGCTTCGCGGAGCGGTCGGTCACCGACATGGGGGTCGCAGCCGTGCGCGCCGCGTTGACCGACGCGGGAATCGGCCCCACCGACCGACCGGGGTTCGAAGCCGCGTTCTGTGGCACCGCGTATTCCGGAGTCGCCGCCGGCCACAAGGTGCTCGGCGCGCTGGCGCGCACGGGCATGCCGATTGTGGATGTCGAAGCCGGTTGCGCGAGCGGTGGTGCTGCACTCGGCCTCGCCGCGGCCGCGATCCGCGCCGGCCAATACGACACCGTGCTGGTCTTCGGCATGGAGAAGATGCCCAAGGGCATCATCCGTTCAAGTTTCTTCGAGCCCTGGCGCGAGGAGTCGGGTCTGGCCGCGACCCCGGCCTACTTCGCGCTCCGCGCCCAACGCTTGATGCGTGAGCGTGGCATCACCAAGGACGATCTGGCCCGGGTCGTCGTGAAGAACCGCGCCCACGGCGCGTTGAACCCGGACGCGATGTACCAGTCGGCGACGACCCTCGAGGAAGTGTTGGGCAGCCGACTCGTGTGCGAACCACTGCATCTCTTCATGCTCTGCTCCCCCAACGAAGGCGCGGCCGCGGTCGTGCTGCGCAAGGGATCGGGTGGTCCCGGCGCGGTCCGGCTCGACGCCGCAGTGCTTCGATCGCACCTCCCCGGCAGCGTCCTCGGCGAGGCCACTCCCCTCGCCGGGATCGACGACTCCGCCATCACCCCGCCCACGACCTTGGCGGCCGCCGCGGCGTATGCCGAGGCGGGCATCGGTCCCGACGACATCGACGTCGCGGAATGCCAGGACACCGATGCCGCTCGCGAGTTGCTCGGGTGGGAGGAACTGGGGCTCTGTGCGCCCGGCGAGCAAGGGGCGGTGTTGGCCTCGGGCGCGGCCTCACTCGGTGGCGCACGGCCGATCAACCCGTCCGGCGGGCTGCTGTCGAAGGGCGAACCTCTCGGCGCGTCGGCGCTGGGTCAAGTGGTCGAACTCACCCACCAACTGCGTGGCACTGCGGGCCCCCGACAGGTGGACGGCGCCACGGTTGCGCTCGCACATACCGTCGGACGCGGCGCCAACGCCAGCGTCACCATCCTCTCCCGCTGACCCAAGGCGAACTTGCGTCAATAACCCTGCCGTTCGAGGGGGTTATTGACGCAAGTTCGAGAGTTACTTGCCGATGCGGGTGTTGTAGTCCTGGATCATGGCGCTGCTGTCCTTCTCGGCCTGGATCACCGTCCGTTTCGGATCGCTGCCTTCGCTCAACATCCGCGTCATCGCGTCGCGAACGATGTCGCGCACCCCCGCGTAGTCCCCGATCACGGGTCCGGCGGTCGCGATGGTGTCCTGGCCGCCGAGCAACTGGTCGTAGGCGACCTTGTACCCCGGCTCCTTGGCCCACTGAGCGACGAGTGCCGGCTCCTTCGTCGACGACATGCGAATCGGGACGTACCCGGTCGCCGCCGCGAACGTCGCCTGGGTATCGGCCTGGACCAGGAACTTCACGTACTCCCAGGTGGCCGCGATCTTCTCCGGCGCGCTCTTGTTCGACATGTACAGCGCCGCCCCGCCGACGAGACCGCCACCGGCGCCATCCGGACCCGGCAACGGTCCCACACCAAGCTCGACGCCCCCGCTCTGACCGGCGGCGAAGACCTGAGAGATCGTGCCCAGCGCCCCCGAACTGTCGATGGTCATTCCTTGCACTTTGCTCCGGATCCCGAGGAGGTTGTCGGCGTTGTTCGGACCACTGTCGGGGTTGGTGCGGGCCAGCCCGGAATCGACCATGTCCTTCATCCACGCGAAGGCGGACTGCCCGGTCTTGTCGCCGAACGTCGCCGTCGTGGCCCGGCCCTTCCGGCCGTTGGAGTTGTTCACGTACTGCGTGCCCGCGCCCGACGCCCATTGCTCGAGGTAGGCCGGGTTCAGCTTGAGGCCGAAGCCCGCCTGATACCCCGCGGCCTTGATCTTCTCGGAGTCGGCCTTGATCTCGTCGAGGGTCGCGGGCGGCTTCTCGGGATCCAGTTTCGCGGCCCGGAACGCGTTCTTGTCGTAGTACAGCACCAGGTTGGAGACGTTGAAGGGCATCGGGTAGAGCTTCCCGTCGACCCGGTAGCGCCCGAGGATGCGCTCGACGAAGTCACTGGTGTCGTACCGATCGGCCTTGATGCAATCGGCCACGGGAACGATCGACTGCGTGTCGATCATCTGCTGGGTCGCAGTGTCTTCGAGCTGTCCCAGCTCCGGGAGATCGCCGGTGCCGAGGCCCGCCACCCACTTGCGCAGGATGTCTTCGTACCCGGTCTGGTTGACGAGTGTGACCTTGACCTTGGTCTGGCTCGCATTGAAGTCGTCGGTGAGCTTCTGGATTGCTTCCTCGTTCGCCCGGTTGAGTCCATGCCAGAACGTGATCTCGACGGGTCCCTTCGCCTTGGCCAAGGCTGCCACCGGGCACGCGTTCGAACCGCCCGAGCTCGAAGTGTCCGGACTCCCACTCTTCGACCCGCCACTGCTTCCACTACACGCGCCGAGCGCGAACACCGCCGCCGCGGTGACCGCGAGCACGCGGACTCCGCGGAGCCGGGTACGCGAACGGGAGGTGGTCTGATGAGATGCCATCGGGTCAGCCTTTCACAGCGCCGGCGGTGAGCCCGCGTACGAGGTGCTTCTGGAACAGCAGGAGCAGGATCACAATCGGGATGACCGCGATGATTGCCCCGGCGAAGGTGACGTTGAGTTCGTTCAGTTGCGTCGAGCGCAGTTGCTTCAGGCCGATCTGAACCGTCCGGAGTCGGTCATCCTTGGTCGCGAGGAGCGGCCACAGGTATTGGTTCCACGCACCCAGAAAGCCGAAGACTGCGAGCGCGGCGATCGCGGGTCGGGCGAGCGGTACGGCGACGCGCGTCATGAATCGCCAATGTCCGTATCCGTCGAGCGCCGCGGCATCGGAGAGCTCACGCGGGATCTGGAGAAACGACTGTCGCACGAGAAACGCGCCGAATCCCGTCGCGAGGAAAGGCACCGCCAGACCCTGATAGGTGTCGTACCAGCCCAGTTGGTTGATCGTGTCGAGGTTGGTGACGACGGTGACCTCGAAGGGGATCATCAACGTCGCCAAGAACACCAGGAACAGGGTGCGCTTGAACGGGAACTCGAGGAACGCGAAGGCGTAGCCGGCCAAGACGGCAGTGGCGACCTGGCCGACGGTGATGAGTGTGGTCACGATGAAGCTGTTCACCAGATACTTGGCCATATGGCCGTCGTTCCAGGCTTGCGAGTAGCTCGACCACTGGGGATGGAACGGGAAGAACGATGGCGGTCGGGACGAGATGTCGATCGGGCGCAGGAGCGAGTTCACGATCGTGATGTAAATCGGGAACACCACGATCAATGCCAGGAAGGACAGCACGGCGTACGCGCCGATGGTCCGCAGCCGCCGGCCGCGTCGGGTATCAGCGCGCATAGTGCACCCGCCGCTCCAACACCCGCATCTGCACCAGCGCGAGACCCAGGGTGATGAAGAACAACGCGACCGATAGCACCGCGGCCTTTCCCGGGTTCGCCGCGTGATTCACGGTGTTGATCTCGCTGTAGATGGCGTACGTGAGCACATTGGTGCGCTTGAACGGCCCGCCACCGGTGATGAGGTCGATCTGACCGAAGCTCTGGAAGGCGTGGATGGTGCCGATCACGAACGCGAAGAACAACGTCGGCGAGAGCATCGGGATCGTGACCCGCCAGAAGCGCGTGGTCGAACCGGCACCGTCGAGGGCCGCGGCTTCGTAGAGGTCCTCGGGAATCGCTTGCAGGCCGGCGGAGATCAAGATGAAGGTGAGGCCGAGCGTCTGCCAGACCGTGACCAAGGCCACCGCGCCGAGCGCGAGATCTGGATTCTCGATGATGGGCGGCGTGGGGTTGATCCCGAGCCACGGCAGGAGCCCGACGATCGGGTTGAACAGCATGCTGAAGATCACCGCGGCGACCGCGACCGACGTTGCGACCGTCGACGAGAAGATCGTCCGGTAGATGCCGATCCCTTTGAGCTTCCGGTTCGCGGCGACGGCCAGGGCCAACCCCAAGCCGATCCCGGCGGGCACCGTCATGAACGCGAACGCGATCGTGGTCTTGAGGCTGTTGACGAACTCGGTCGATGTGAGGATGTCGTGGTACTGATCGAATCCGACCCAACGCCGGGGCAGGTTCGGGAACGGCGGGTTGAGATAGAAGCCGAGCTGGAAGTTCCGCAGGAACGGATAGAAGACGAAGACCGCGAAAATCAGCAAGGCAGGAACGAGTAGGCCGTAGCCGACGATGGCCTCCCGGCGGCGCCGCCGACCCCGCCCACTCATGCGATCCGCTGCTCCGTGACCGCGTCGAACCGATGCGCATCGCGCGGGGCAAACCGGAGTCGCACTGCGTCTCCCATCGGCGGCGACACCAGCTCGGTCGCCTGGCGGACGATGACCTGGGTCCCCTCGGCAAGCCGGCAGATCACGTGCCGTTCGTGTCCGAGCGACTCGATCACGACGACGGTGGCGTCGATCCCGTCCTCGACCGACCCGGTGAGGTGGAGATGTTCGGGCCGCACCCCGATCACCACCTCGGCGGTGGCGCCGGCGAGTTCGCCCGGAATCGTGTTCATCGGCGGCGTCCCGATGAAGCGTGCGACGAACAGGTTCGCCGGTCGCTCGTACACCTCCTGCGGCGGACCGACCTGCTGCAGGACACCGTGGTTCATGATCGCGATGCGATCCCCCATGGTCATCGCCTCCACCTGGTCATGCGTGACGTAGATGACGGTGGCCTCGAGCCGACGCTGGAGTTCGACCAGCTCGCCCCTCGTCTGCACTCGGAGCTTGGCGTCGAGATTCGACAGCGGTTCGTCCATGAGAAACGCCTCGGGGTCGCGCACGATCGCACGCGCCAGTGCGACCCGCTGGCGTTGGCCGCCCGAGAGTTGGCCGGGCTTCCGATCCAACAGGTCGGAGAGGCCGAGCGCGTCGGCCGCCTTCGCGACCTGGGAATCTCGTTGCGCCTTCGGGACCCCGCGCGTCCGCAACGGGAACTCGATGTTCTTCCGCACCGACAAGTGCGGATAGAGCGCGTAACTCTGGAACACCATCGCGAGATCGCGATCCTTGGGTTCGATCTCGTTGACCACCCGGTCGCCGATGGTGATCGTTCCCTCGGTCAGCTCTTCGAGCCCCGCGATCATCCGCAACGCGGTGGACTTCCCGCACCCGGACGGGCCGAGCAGGACCAAGAACTCCTGGTCGGCAACATCGAGATCGAGTCGATCGACTGCGGTCACGTCGCCGAAGCGCTTGGTCACTCCCGCCAGCGATACCCGTCCCACAGCCGGGACACTAGGGCGGCGCTCACTGCGACGCAGGGAGCCTCAGCCGACCTCGGCGGCATCGACCCACCACGAGTGGTACCCGATGGGGACTCGTTGGGGGATCCGGACGCGACACACTGGTTCATCGGCCGGCCGCCTCGCGTCGACCACGATCACCTCGGAGTCGCCCGTGCGGGCGTCGGTGACGAAGGTCAGCACGTATCCGTCGTCATCGGCGGCGGTGGCTCCGACGCGCGGGGCGAAGACCGTCTCACCGCCGAACCGGCCGTCGCCGTACTCGTGGGTCTCGGACGCGCCGGTCGCCGTGTCGTATTTGACGAATCCATCGAAGAGCAGCTCGGACGCGTGGGCGATACGCGGACTGTACGCATACGTCGACTCGACGCCGAGCCGGCGGTTGTCCATGCGCGGGAACTCGGTCATCACGTCGTCCAGCGCCCGCTCGCGAACGGTGCCGGTGGCGAGGTCGAATCGCCACTCGTAGAGGTACGGCTCTAGCCGGAGGACGTCGATGTGGGGAACTCCTGCCCGGTCGCCATCGCGCAGCGGATTATCGATCCGACAGCCCACCAGCACGATCTCGGTGCCGGTCTCCCAGGCATTGATCGCGTGGTACATGTAGCAGGACTCGGCTTCGAACCACCGCACCTGATCGCCGGACGCGTGACGGGGAATGACGCCGAACCGCGCCGGCAGGTCGTCGCGAAACATCACCTTGGTGCGCCCCTGCGCCAGCAGGTCGGGGTCCCACATCAACGGGAAGTCCATCACAATCGTGTGGTGCGCCGTGATCGCAAGGTCGTGCATCAACCGAGGGCCCGGCAACTCCACCTCGGTCTGGTGCACCAGGGTGCCGTCGGCGCCGACCACGCCATAGGTGAGATACGGCGGCAGCACGTTGTAGTCGAACACCATCAGTTCGTTCGTGGCCGGGTCGAGCTTCGGGTGGGCAGTGAGGCTCGGCAGGGTGCCCCCGAAGTCGTACCGACCGACGGTGTCGAGGGAGGCAACGTCGATCTCGTAACACGGGCCGCCCAGCCACCAGAGGGCGAGGAGTCGGCCCTGATGGAAGACGAGGTCGGTGTTGGCGGTGTCTTTGAACGGGCCGCCGGGGTGCGCGAAGTTCGGTCGCTCGTTCACCCCCGACCAGATCGCGTCACCCGCCGCGATCTCGGCCGTCAGCGCTTCGGTGACGACGTAGCGGTTCCGGTAGACGGCGTGGCCGTTCTCGAAGTGCAGTGCGTGCACCATGCCGTCGCCGTCGAACCAGTGATAGCGACCGGGCGGCGAAAACTTCGGGTTCGATCCGTTCCGCACGAACACCCCGGCGAGGTCCGCCGGGAGTTCACCCACGACGTCACAATCGACGGTGATCTCGGTGTCGATGGGCGCGAACGGCCCTTCGAGATACGGATTGGGCGCGGTGTCGCGCCGGTCGACCACGGCCGTCATGTTCCCCCCTCGGGCCGGGCCCCCGTGGGCCGAGCCGCGAGGTGATCCTACCGGTGGACCTCCCCCTCACTCGTCAGGCCCGCAAGAACCAACCGTTCGGATCCCACCCTCGCAAGGCCGCGATCTCCTCACTCGTCGGCGCGGCCAGGGTCGCGACCTCGGGCGCGACGCGCAGATCCCAGCCACACGCGGCGACGGCGGCCGCGACGCGATCGGCCTCGGATCCGGGGCCCGCGGGCACCGCAGTGAGCACCAACTCGCCGTCGGTCTTCTCGAGGATGCCGAGGTCGGTCACCAGCGCGACCACCGTGCGGCCGGGTGAGGTGATGTAGCCGCAAGCCTCCGGCGTGCGCTGGGGAGTCAAGGTCGCGACGACCACGTTCTCGGTCGCGACGCTGGCGACGTCGTTGCCGCCCCCCGACCCCACCAGGAATGGTCCGTCGGGAATCAGCGTGGAGTTGATGTTCCCGGCGCGGTCGATCTGCGCGCCGCCGAGACACCCGATGGTCGTGGTGGCCGCCCCGCCCACGAGCGCGCCGAGCACCATGCCGGCGTCACCCAACATCGATGCGGTCGGGAAGCTGCCATGGTTGAGCACGAACGGGTCGCCGAGCATCGGTTCGTATCCCCACATCCCGATCTCGGCCGTGAGTTGCACTTCGTGCCCCGCGGCGCGCGCCTGATCGACGCCGAGCCACGCGGCCAGGTTCGCGACGCCCGCGCCCGCGAGTACGGCGTGCGCGCCGAGCGCGGCCACACGATCGGCCAGATAGCGAGCCGCGAACGTCGCGGCGCGCTCCCACGCATTCACCGGCGCGTCGAGGTCGGGCGTGGCCGCGGCCGCGGCGTGCGCATGCACGGTGGGATCGGCTTTGGCCCGAAGAGTCGCGACTCGCTCGGCACCGAGCCGCGCCAGATACTCCGACTGGTCCTCCGGTTCGAGCACCCAGTGGCGGATCCAGTCGTCGTAGTCGTCCCGGCGCGTGGCCGCACGCGCCTCGATCCAGAAGTCGTAGTCCTCGCCGTAGCCCTCGACCGGCAGATCTCTCGCGAACACTCCTCCCGGATGGGCACCCATCGGGACCTCGCACACCGCGAGCACCTGATGCGCCGGGATCCGGACGTGCGTGGAGTACTCGCGTAGGTCCTTCACCACCCGATCGACCGTCGCAATCACGCCCCTGCGGGCACCGAGCGCACCCCACACCCCTTCCAGCAGCGGCGGCGCGACGGCGATATTGCCCAACCGGTCCGCGACGGGCGCGTGCAGGATCGCGACGTCGGCCCGCAACGGCGCGAGCAGGCCCACCGGCCCGAACGGCGACTCGACTGCCGCGAATCCTTCGTTCGTCGCCATCGACGAGCCGACGATCGATCGGGTGGCGATGGCGGGGAGACCCCGAGCGCCGGCTTCGAGCCGCTGGGCGAACGCCAGGAACGACCAGTGCTCGACGTCAACCGCGCCACTGGTGTACCCGCGCTGGAACCAGGGGTTCGGCGTGAAGTTGGGGAACGTGTCGCCGGAGTATCCCGTGACGACCCTGCGGACGAGCTCGCCCCGGAAGAACAGCGCCCCCAGGCTCGACAGGCTGAGCATCACCAATTCGAACTGTGGGTCGCGCCCCCACCATTGCCGGACCACTTCTCTGGCCGCGGCACTCCAGCGGCTGTGTCCGACCACGAGATGCAACGAGTCGCCGGTGTGCACGTGCTCCCGCACGGCCGCTGCGATCGTCGTGTGCTTGCCGATCTGATCGTGTGCAGTACTCACGTCGCGTCGAGGACGAGGTCGGCGACACGGGCCCGATGCCAGCTCTGGCTCCCGCCGAGCACGTCGTTCTGTTTCGCCCGTTGGTAGAGCACGCCGGCACGCGAGTCCCACGTGAACCCCACCGCCCCGTGCACTTGGATGTTCTCGCCGGTCACCATCACCGCGGCTTCGCCCATCTGTGATTTCGCGATCGACGCCGCCCGCCCGGCATCCGGGTCGCCGACCTCGGATGCCCACGCCGCATAGTGCACTCCGACACGTCCGAGTTCGGTGGCGTGGAGCATGTCGACGAGCTTGTGCTGGATCACCTGGTGGGCGGCGATCGGTTTGTCGAACTGCACGCGCTGTTCCGCATATGCCATTGCCATCGCCAGCGACTCGTCGCACACACCGACGAGTTCGGCGCTGAGAGCAACCGCGATGTCGTCACTGATCGCCCGCCAGATCGGGGTGTGGTCGCCCTCGGGCCCGACGGGTTCGACGACCTGCTCGTCGAGCATCAACCGACCACACCGGCGGGTCGCGTCCATCGTCCGCACCGGTTCCATGGTGCACCGGTCGGCTCGAAAGGTGCTCAGGCCGTCGGAGGTGCGGGCGACCACCAACACCCAGTCGGCGTCGAACCCGTCGAGGACGAGTGGCTTCTCCCCGCTCAACACCCACTCGGCGCCGCGACGACGCGCGTGCGTGCGCACCCGGTCGACCGGATCGCCGCTCCCCTGCTCTTCGAGCGCGATCGTGCCCCGAGTGCCGGTGGCCAGACCGGGAAGGAGGTCGTCGAGCCCGAGTCGTCGGGCGGCGACCGTCGCGACAATCGAGGACGACAGGAATGGGCCTGGAAAGGCGACCCGACCCATTTCTTCGAGCACCACGACCGCGTCCACCAGTCCGAGCCCGAGCCCACCGCGAGCTTCGGGCACGAGCAGGCCGGTCCAACCCAGATCGACGATCGCGTCCCAGGTCGGCGCGTCGAGGCCGTCGCGCGCATCGTGGTTCGCGGCCCAATCGGTGACGAAATGACGCGCTGCTTCCCGCAGCGCGTCCTGTTCATCTGAGAACGTAAAGTCCATCTATCCCGCTCTTGCGACTTCGTCGCAGGCCGCTCGGGCCCCGGTTCGGGTGGCGCAGCCAAGGGGCGCCGACCAATCATCGATCGTGGGTGTCTCGACCGGGTGCACCACTGATCCTCACCTTCGGCGGTGTCTAGGCTCGGCATCCTATGGACTTCTCGTTGAGCGATGAGGACATCGCATTCCGGGACGAGTTGCGCGCGTGGCTCGACGTCGAACTCCCGCGCTTCCTCACCGACTGGACCGAAGACTCCGGCGAGTTGGACGCGTTCGAGCGCACCCAGGCGCGGCGTAAGGACTGGCAACGGCGCCTCGACGAAGGCCGGTGGGCCGCCATCAACTGGCCCAAGAACCGGCACGGCCGCGAGGCCACGCCCGTCCAGAACGCGATCTATTCGGAAGAGATGGCCCGGGTCAAAGCGCCGGGCGTCTACAACGCCAACGGCATTTGGCAGATCGGCCCAATGATCATCCAGTGGGGCACGCCGGCCCAGCAGGAGCGCTGGCTCCCCGGCATCCTCTCGGCCGACGAGCACTGGTGTCAGGGCTTCAGCGAACCCGAGGCCGGTTCCGATCTCGCCAATATGCGCACCATGGCCATCGCGCGCCACCACGAACATGGCGGCGACGACTACGTGGTGAACGGCCAGAAGACGTGGATCTCGTCCGCCCACCTCGCGCAGTGGGGCCTCTTCCTCCTGCGGACCGATCCCACCGCCTTCGAGCGCGGCGCGAAACACGAGGGCATCACCGCGTTCATCATCGACATGCGCACGCCCGGGATCGAGTGTCGTCCGATTCGGGACATCACCGGCGACACGATGCTGAACGAAGTGTTCTTCACCGACGCCGTCATCCCTTCCGACTGTCGCCTCGGTGGCGAGGGCGAAGGCTGGCAGGTCGCGATGAGCACGCTCGGCCACGAGCGGGTTGGCACTGCGGGCCTGTCGATCACGATGGCGGCCGACCTGCGCGCCATGGTGGCGAGCGCCCGATCGGCCAACCCCGACGCACTCCGTGATCCCGAGTTGCGTGGGCGCATCGGGCGCGCGTTCGCGGAGATCGAGCTCACCCGGCTGCTCAACTACCGCGCATTGACGAAGATCCTGAAGGGTCAACCCAACTGGCCCGAAGTCCCCCTCGCCAAACTCCAGTGGTCGTCGATCGCGCAGAACCTGGCCGAGCTGGCCGTCGATCTACTCGGACCGGCAGGGTTGGTGGCCAAGGGTGAGGCCGGTGCCGTCGACGGCGGTCAGTGGTCCCGGAACTACTCGTGGCAGCGGTACACGTCGATCGGCGCCGGGGCAACCGAAATTCAGAAGAACATCATCGCCAAAAAGGCGCTGCGGATACGGCGAAGCTGACTCCGGCACTCTGGGCGGCGGGTCGTGGTGCGCCGCCGGCCTGCTCGCTGTTCTCGATCGGTTCGTTCGCGTCGATCGCTTCCGCGCTGTCGTCCCAGTCACGTTGGTCGTTGATGTCACACCGGGCACGCGGCCAGGTCATGGGACCTGCCGTGAGCGTGACGTTTGACAGTCTCGTCGTCGCGCTGCCAACATCGCCGCCGTTGAACATGGCGACTTCGGCACCTGATGTCTAGGTCGACCACGGCGACGGCAGATCCGTAGAGAAGCGAGAAGGGCAGAAAACATGGCAGCATCCGCCAGCATCACTCAGCAGGCCGCGCGTCTCTGGGCCGATCCCACCTCTCGAGCACGCATCGTCGCGATGCACGCGAAGGGCGCGTCACTCCTTTCGATGGTGAGCGCACTCGGTCTCGACAGCGTTCTGGACTCCGATGGATTGCGCGACGTCGTCGCCAACCTCACACCCGACGAGGTGTCGGTCATCCGAGATGCATTCGTGACGGAGGCGCAATCGGCCCCCAGTGACGGCGCCCATTTCCCGGTCGATTGCCGGGTCGACAACGCGGCAGATGGTGTCGTGGTCTCCGCGATTTCGGGGGCCGCCGGTCCCATCGCCCGGATCAGCCCGGCCGCCCCGGCGTCGTAGCTCCAGTCATCTCGGAGCCGGACGCACTCCCCCGACCGGCATACCCGGAACGAGTGCCTCAACACTCGCGCGCGCATACTCGACAGCGTCGGCGTCGCTCATCGCATCGAGGATTGGCCCGAGTTCCTCAAGCTCACTCGGCGTGATGCGCTCGGCGATGTCGATGCGCAGAGGACGAATACCTGCGACCACCGCGCCCCTCCGCACGAGCCAGGCGCCGAGAACTCTCAGGTGTTCATGGTCTCCGAGCGCGTCGAGCGCGACGGCGACGTTCCACAGCTGACCGAACGCGTAGAAGCGGTCACCGGTCTGAAACAGCTGTTCAGCTGATTGGATGCTGAGTTGGGCCGCGCCGACATGATCACCCAAGGCACTCGCGACACCAGAGAGAACTTGACGCGTCAGCGCTTCGGCCTCGTCGTTTCCGACCGTCGACGCGACGAGGAGTGCCTCCTCGAGCAGGGTGCGGGCGCGCTCGGGGCGATCACGGATCAACAGAATCGCCAGCACTGACAACGAGTAGGAGAGCATGGTTGGGTTCCCGGTGCCCCGTGCCAGGGCGACCGCACGTTCGGCTGCTTCTACGTCATCGAACAACGTCCCGATCATCGACAAGACCTGCGACATCTCGTACGGATCGTCGAAACGCTCGACGATCGCGAGGCGTTCTTCCGACGCTTGAATCGCCCGCGGTCGATCGCCACCGGTAGCGGCCGCGGCGGCGACGACGGCCAGGCTCCGGCTCACGAGCCGATCGCGAAGTTCCGGATCGCTGATCTGGCGGGCGGCGACGACCGCATCGTCACCGAGAGCGACCGCCTCCTCGTACTGCGCGTGGTGGAGCGCGGTCCACGCACCGGAGACAAGGGCGAGTGGCCGGCATGAGTGCTCCGCGGCGCCGGGGAGGGCAGCGGCATCGAGAGCGAGGGAGCCGAACGGCGCCCCGACTTGGTAGCCGGTGACTGCGAGTCCGGCGACGATACGCAGCGCCGTGGCCGTATCGGCGGAGTCCATCGAGCGCAGCAACGCATGGCGCAAGTTCTCCATCTCCGCGACGATGATCTCGGTCCACTGCGCTTCGTCCGGACCGCGCAAGCCGTCACCCGCGCGCTCGGACAGATCCGCGAAGTGACTGGCGTGTTTGCGAATGAGCAGTTCGGTCTCGCCCATCTCCTCCAGCCGCTCCCATGCGAAATCCGCGATGGTCTCGAGCAACCGGTACCGCGTCCCGGAGCCGGTGACATCGACCCCGACGAGTGACTTGGCAACCAGCTGATCCAGAAGGTCCAACACCTCGAGGCTGCTCGAGTCGCCGTCGACCACCACCATCCGAACCGCCTCCAGGTCGAATCCACCGCGGAACACGCTCAGCCTTCGGAACACCGCACGTTCCGGTTCCGTCAGGAGATCGTGGGACCAATCGATGGCGCTGTGCAGCGTCTGTTGACGAGTCGGCGCGTTGCGACGCCCGGCAGAGAGGAGCGCGAATCGTTGATCCAGGTGCTCGAGCACCTCGTCAAGGGTGAGGGACCGGACGCGCGCGGCCGCGAGTTCGATCGCGAGCGGAATTCCCTCGAGCCGTCGACACACGCGGGCGAGGACAGCGAACTCGTCGGGTGACACGATGAAGCGGTCGCTGATATCCGCAGCACGGTCCAGAAACAACCGCACTGCATCGGACTCGAGAACTGCGTTCGGGTCGTCGATCGTCGGCACGCCGAGCGGAGCGATCGCAATGACCGCCTCTCCGGCGACCGCGAGACCTTCTTGGCTGGTCGCGAGGATGCAAGAACCGCCAGAGCTGGCCAGGATGCGATCAACCAGAGCGGCCGCAGCACCGAGGACGTGTTCGCAGTTGTCGAGTACGAGGAGTGCGGATCTCGCGGCGAGAAACTCGGCCAGACTGTTCTCGATATCCTCGTCGGGTTGCCGCTTCACCCCGAGAACTGCGCGTACCGTTTCGGCCACGGACGCCGGATCCGAAACGCCGCTGAGCTCGACGAGCCAGGCACCATCACGGAACGTCGGTGCCAGTTCGGCCGCGACTTGGAGAGCAAGTCGGGTCTTGCCCACGCCGCCCATACCCGTCAGAGTGACGAGGCGTGACCTTCCCAGCGCCACCTTGACGCGCTCGAAGTCGTCGGCGCGGCCGATGAAGTGCGTGGTCTGCACCGGGAGGTTGGTCGGAAGCGCGTCGAGCGACCGAACCGCAGGGAACTCGCTCGGCACGCCGTCAACCTCGAGCTGGAAGACATGCTCGGGGCGTGAGAGATCACGAAGGCGGTGTTCGCCGAGGTCTCGCAGGCCGGCGGCACCGAGGAGGTCACGCACTGCCTGCGAAACGAGCACTTGACCGCCGTGGCCGATCGCCATCAAGCGCGCGGCTCGGTTGACATCGGGTCCGAAGTAGTCACCGTCTCGCTCGTGAGCGGCTCCGGTGTGTATGGCCATGCGCACCGCGGGAAGCACCGCCGCATGCAACATCGACTGGGCCTCGGCGGCGGCCGCAACCGCATCGCCGGGGGCGGCGAACGCTACGGCAAAACCGTCGCCGCCGGTGGCAAACGTGAAGCCGGAGTGTCGCTCGAACACGTCCTTCATGATCGCGTCGTGGCGAGCGAGTGCCCCCTCCATCCATGAGGCGTCGTGCTCCCAAAGCCGGGTCGACCCCTCGATGTCAGAGAAGAAGAACGTGACCTGACCTGAGGGCGGGTGTACCACGATCCGCGATCGTACGACTTCTGTGTGTGATGTCGCCACGGATATGGTCCAACGCCGCGCCCAATCCGCGGACCGGATAGAACAACCTCGTGACTTTCGCCCTGGGCATTGTGACACCGGTCGTGACCCGACTCCCTGGCGCGCACGCACAGTGGGAAGCCACTGCGGGCATCGCCGAGATCGACCGGGTCGTGGTCGAGGCGGAGCGGCTCGGCTACGACTTCTGCACGTGCAGCGAACACGTCGCCGTGCCGGCCGACGTTGCCGAAGTTCGCGGTGGCACGTACTGGGATCCGCTCGCGATCTTCGGGTACCTCGCGGCGCGGACGACCGCGATCAAATTTGCGACCTTCGTCCTTGTCCTCGGTTACCACCATCCCCTCGCCATCGCGAAGCGGTACGGCACGCTTGACGTCGTCAGCAACGGTCGGGTGATCCTCGGAGTCGGGTCGGGTTCACTCGAAGAGGAGTTCGCGTTGCTCGACGCGCCATTCGCGGATCGCGGCCCGCGCGCTGACGACGCGATGCGGGCACTGCGCGCCGCGCTGTCGGAGGCGCGACCGTCCTACCGCGGCGAGTTCTACGACTTCTCCGACTTCCTGATCGAACCGCACGCCATGCAACGGCACCTCCCGATGTGGGTGGGCGGTCGCACCGCGCGGTCACTGCGCCGGGCCGTCGACCTCGGCGACGGGTGGGCGCCGTTCGGCCTGCGCACCGCGGAACTCGACGAGTTGCTGACTCGAGCCCGCGATACCCCAGCTTGGAACCAGCGGGACACGGTGCTCGAGATCGTGCTCCAGAACGATCGCCCGTGGGACCCGATCGGCGAGTCCGAACGCGTCACCGACCAACTCGGTCGCATGCAGGCGATCGGTGCGACCGGGCTCGCGGTGCGTCTCGTCCACCACTCCGTGGAGCACTACTGCGAACAACTCGCCGCGCTGGCCACCCTCACGCCGAACTTGCGTCAATAACCCGTCCGATCGCGGGGGTTATTGACGCAAGGTCGGGTGAGGGGAGGCCCGTCCTAGCATGCGAGGCCCCATGACCAACTCCAACCTGCGCATCGCGGCCCTCATCAAACAGATCCCGGCGTTCGAGGAGATGACCCTCGGTGCCGACGGCCGCCTCGTACGCGCCGGTCTCGATCTCGAGATGAGCGCGTACTGTCGACGGGCGGTGGCGCAGGCCGTCGGCCTCGCCGCCGACACCGGCGGCACCGTCACGGTGATCACGCTCGGCCCTCCGACGGCGGAGGACGTCCTCCGCGAAGCGATCGCGTGGGGCACCGAGCGCGGCGTACCGATCGACGGAGTGCTCGTGAGCGACCCCGCGTTCGCCGGTTCGGACACGCTGGCCACCGCCCGGGCGCTCACCGCGACGCTCGCACGGGTCGGACCGTTCGACCTCGTGCTCGTCGGCCGGAACTCGGTCGACGCCGATACCGGTCAAGTAGGACCCGAGGTTGCGCAGTTGCTCGATCTGCCGTTCGTGACCGGCGCCCGCCATCTCACCCTCACCGATCGCGTGCTTGACATCCGGGCCGAACACGACGACGGCTGGGCCCAGCTCCGCGTCGCCCTCCCCGTCATCGTGAGTACCGCCGAACGGCTGATCGATCCCTGCAAGGTCGACCCGCCGGGTCGGGCCGCAGTCGCGCCCGATCGGATCACCACGCTCACCGCCGACGACCTCGGGCCCGGTCCTTGGGGCGCCGCGGCCAGTCCCACGACCGTCGGTGAGACGCGCCACGTGGAATCCCGCCGGCTCGCTCAGCGCGATCCGGCCGCCCCGATCGCCGACCAGGTCGCGGCCGCAGTCTCGCTGCTCGCCGCCCGCGGCGTGCTCGACGCCGCTCTCGACACCGGAGTCACTCCCGACCCGGTCGCCGACGTCGCCGACCTCGACGCACCGGAAATCGGTGTCGTTGTCGAACCCGATCGCGAGCAGATCACTCGCGAGTTGCTCGGCGCCGCGCGCGCACTCGGCGCATCGCCCGTCGCCATCGTCTCCGAACCGCTCGACGACGCCGGTGTGGCCGAACTCGGATCGTGGGGTGCCGACTCGATCCTGCGCCTCGACGGCCTCACGCTGGCCAACGAGGAAGACACCGCGGCCGGCATCACCACCTGGGTGCACGCGCTCGATCCGTGGGCCGTGCTCGCGCCGAGCACCGCATGGGGACGAGAAGTCGCCTCCCGGGTCGCGGCCGCCACCAGCACTGGGCTCACGGGCGACGCCGTCGAACTCGATCGAGAAGGCGACGACCTCGTGGCCTGGAAGCCTGCCTTCGGTGGCCAGATCGTCGCCGCGATCCGGTGCCGGACCCGGCCCCAGATGGCGACCGTGCGCGCCGGGGTGCTGCCGAAACCGGCACCTCGCCGCCACGTGCCTCCCATCACGGTCATGCCCGTCGAAGCGCGGAGTCGCGTCGAGATCCTGGCCCGCACCCGCGACGACGACCTCGACACGCTCGCCGACGCACACGCGGTCGTCGGCGTCGGCCAGGGCGTGGACCCCGGCGACTACCCGAGCCTCGACCCGCTGCTCGCCGTACTCGACGCCGAACTCGCCGCGACCCGCAAGGTCACTGACCAGGGTTGGCTCCCGCGCGCCCGCCAACTCGGCATCACCGGTCGCACGATCGCGCCCCGCCTGTTCATGAGCATCGGCGCCAACGGGAAGTTCAACCACATGGTCGGCGTCCGCACCGCGGGCACGATCCTCGCGATCAACTCCGATCCCGACGCGCTGGTCTTCGACGCGGCCGACATCGGCATCGTCGGCGACTACCGCGAGGTGGTCCCTGCCCTCACCGCGGCACTGGCGGCGATCACTCCGTCGGGTCGTCCTCCGGCAGGTCCTTAGTCGCGAGCTTCTCCAGCGTCTCGAGTTCTTCTCCGAGGTACCCGATCAGCGACCAGAGGTCCGGCACCATCTCCCGGTCGGCGACGAGACCGAAGTCGAGGTTGCCGTTGTAGGACATCATCGTCATGTTCAGACCGACCCCGTCGACGATGGTCGAGATCGGATAGATCCCTTCCATACGGGCGCCGCTCGTGTACAGCGGGAACTGCGGACCAGGCACGTTGGAAATCACGACATTGAACGGCAGGTTCACCCGATCCATCAGCCGAGACCTCGTGATCACGCGCCCGGCCATCCCGAGGACCGACGGCGGCGTGAACTGCGCAAAGTCCTGCAACAGGGAGGCCGGCACTGCACCATGCTCGTGCTTGGCCACGGCCATCTCGCCCTTCATCGCCTCCAAACGCCGTCCGGCGTCGGGTTCGTCAGTGGGTAAGACCGCGACCATCGCCGAAATCCGGTTTCCACCTGCGGCCATCTCGCTGTCGTCGCGAATCGAGACCGGCACCATGGCGAGAAGTGGGAGATCGGGCAAGGCATCGTGCTCGACCAACCACCGGCGAAGTGCGCCGGCACACAGGCTCATAACGACGTCATTGACGGTCGCGCCCGTTGCGTTCTTCACCGTCTTCACCGTGCTGAGCGGCAACGAGCCGAACGCAAATCGCCGGTGCGGGGTGATGACGCCGTTGAACGCCGTCTTCGGTGCTTGCACCGACGGACGCGACAAGACGTCGTCGCGCTTGCCGACCCCGGGCGCCTTCAGCGCGAAGTTCCGCATGATCGATCCCAGCGCGGGCACGGTCTGGCGAGCAATCCTCATCCCGACCCTGGGTCGGGTCACCGCACCGATCATTCCGCGCGCCATCATTTCGCCCGACGACGGCTCCCGCTCCCACTGCCAGGGTTCCGCGGGCGCGGGCGTCGGAGTCGGCTCCGGCTCGATGTCGAGGAGTACGCCGAGGATCTCGGCACCCGCGACGCCGTCGACACACGCGTGATGGATCTTGGTGAGTTGCGCGATGAGCCCGCCTTCGAGCCCCTCGATGACATACATCTCCCAGAGGGGACGACTGCGATCCAAGTGTCGAGCGGCGATCCGCACCGCAAGTTCGGCGAGCTGGCCCTTGTCGCCCGGCGGCGGGACCGCAATGTGGCGCAGGTGGAAGTCGAGGTCGAAGTCGGGGTCTTCGATCCAATACGGATGATCGAGCCCGAGCGGTACCTCGACGAGCCGGCGACGAAACGGCGGCACCAGGTGCAGCCGGGCTTCGACCAGCTCGCGAATTTCGTGATACCCGACGGGATGAGGCGCCGTCGCCGGGTCGAACACCGCGAGCGACGCCACGTGTCCGTAGGTGGTCGGGCCTTCGAGCCGGAGGAAGGAATTGTCCAACCCGGTGAGCTGATGCATGGCGACCTCCGCAGGCGACGGCGTGGAGCCGCCAGCCTATGAGACGTCAGTGGAGAACGGGAGGGGCTACTTCGAGTCCTTCACCGGCGGTCGCCAGAACACCGCGAGTAGGGCGGCACCGCCACCGAGCCCGGCGATCGCGGCGATCGCGAGTCCCTTCCAGCCGTAGAGCCAGGTCGAGTTGATCGAATCGTCGATCGACCACTTCCCGGCACCAATCCCACCGATCGCCAGACCGGTCAACAGCAGGGTGAGCACGTACTCGTACCCCTCGCCCGGCCGGAAGATGAAGAAGCCGTTCTTCAGGTGGTTGGTGATGAGCGCCACGAGCATGACGCCGACGACCCCTCCGGCCGCAAGCGGCGTGAGGAATCCAAAGATCAACATCGCGCCGGCGCCCAACTCGGTGAGGCTGGCGAGCCAGGCGTGCAGAATCCCAGGTTTCATCCCGAGCGACTCGAACCAACCGGCCGTACCTTCGATCTTGCCGCCCCGAAAGATGTGGTTGTAGCCGTGGGCGATCATGACGATCCCCACCGCGACCCGCAGGATCAGCACCCCCGCGTTGATTCCGTCGATGTTGTACACAACTCCCCCTCGGTTCGCGACCCGCTGAACCTACCCGGGATGCGCGATTCGGTGGCCGATGCCGCGTACGGTGCTGACTCCCGTCGACCGGAGTGACGCGTGGACCTCTCGACCCTCGAACCGATGACTGTGACCTGCCCGCGATGCCAGGCCGAAGTGCAACAACGCCTGTACGGGCCCTGCGCGGAGTGTGTGGGCCAACTGTACGAAAAGTTCCCCGGCGTCGCTCGGACCATCGAGTCCGAGGACTACGTGCCCAAGATGAACGTCACCCCCAACGCCGTCGCCTCCAAGGAGTAGCCCACTTTCACCGCGACTTTTTGTCTGCGTGTGGACCCAAACGCCACCCCACAGACAAAAAGTGCGGCGGTTGGTTGACCGCTAACCTGACGATCACGTCAGTTTCGACACTCCGGGGGAACCATGCGGACCGAGGACATGATCTTGGTGAGCGTCGACGATCACGTCGTCGAGCCGCCCACGTTGTTCGACAATCACCTGCCCGCGAAGTGGCGCGACGCTGCACCCAAGAGCGTCCATCGTGACGGCATCGACGTGTGGGAATTCGAAGGCAACGTCATTCCCAACATCGGTTTGAACGCCGTCGCCGGTCGACCGCCCGAGGAATACAACATCGAGCCGACGTCCTACGACATGATCCGCGACGGGTGCTACGACATCCACGAACGCGTCAAGGACATGAACCGCAATGGTGTCCTCGGCTCGATGTGCTTCCCGAGCTTCGTGCAGTTCTGCGGGCAGCTGTTCAGCAAGTCGAAGGATCTCGACACCTCGATCCACCTGCTCCGCGCCTACAACGACTGGCACATCGACGAGTGGTGCGGCACCTACCCCGGGCGGTTCATGCCGCTGTCGATCCCCCCGATCTGGGACCCCCAACTCATGGCCGACGAGGTGCGACGCGTCGCGAAGAAGGGCTGCCACGCGGTCACGTTCTCGGAGAACCCGTACAAGCTCGGCTGGCCGCACATCTTCGGCGACCACTGGGATCCGTTCTTCGCGGCATGCGAGGACGAAGGCACAGTCATCTGCCTCCACATCGGATCGTCGTCGACCCAGATCGAAATCGCGCCCGGCGCGCCGATCGACGTGATGATCACGTTGACGCCGCTCAACACGATGCAGGCCGCCACCGATCTCGTGTGGAGCCCGGTGTTGCGCAAGTTCCCGAACCTGCAGTTCGCGCTCAGCGAAGGCGGGACCGGATGGATCCCGTACTGGTTGGAGCGGCTCGACTACGTCTACCACCAGCACCGGTTCTGGACGCACCAGGACTTCGGCGACACCCTGCCGTCCCAGGTCGCCCGCGACCACTTCTCGTTCTGCTTCATCAGCGACCGCGCCGGTGTCGAGCAGGCCGACGCCATCGGGCTCGACAGCGTCACGTGGGAGTGCGACTACCCGCACTCCGATTCGAGTTGGCCGAACTCACCCGAGTCGGTGACCAAGCAACTCGCGGGTATGGACGATTCGATCGTCAACAAGTTCACCCACGAGAACGCCATGCGCATCTACCGGTATGACCCGTTCGCGCTGATCCCGCGGGAGCAGGCGACCGTCGGCGCCCTCCGCGCCCAGGTCACCGACTGAACGCGCGATCCCCCCGAGGTTTGTACGCCCATCCACGTCGGCGCTGGTCAACCGTCCCGGGGTCAGCTGGGTCAGCCGCAGCAGCCCGACGACCTGTCGGCCGGCGAATCCGAAGCGAAGCCTTCGAGGTCGCCTTCCTTGACGTACCACTCCCACCGCTGACCGTCGGGTGCTTCCAACCACGTTTCGGTCTTCGCCGCGAAGCAACAGCCCGTCTCGGCGACGCCGGTGGTTTCGAGTCCCTCGCCCGTGATGCGGGCTTCGGCCGCGGCCACGAGATCCGCGGAACCGACCTCGACGCCGAGGTGATTCAGCGTGCCTGGCTCCCCCGCGCCGCTGAACAGCACCAGTTTGAGCGGAGGCTCGGCGATTGCGAAGTTGGCGTAGCCGTCTTTGACCTTGACGGGTCGGGTCCCGAACATCCGGGAGTAGAACTCGATCGCCGCGTCGAGATCGTCGACGTTCAGCGCGAGTTGCAACCGACCGCTGGCCGGGGCTTGGAGGTCGGGGGCGAGTTCGATCGCAGTCATCAGGATCTCCCGTTCGTCGTATGTTCACCCATCGATCACTATCGAATCGATGTTGGTCTATGTATACTCCTCGTATCGATCAGAGTCAATATTGATGTTCGTCAATGTGACGAGCGTCGCCAGGAGACCCGATGGACGTCCACGAGATCACCCCCTGTTGTAGCCCGGTGTTGGCGGAACCGCTGACCGAGACCGACGCCGAGGAACTGGCGGCCGCGTTCAAGGTCGTCGCCGACCCGGTTCGCCTCCGCCTGCTCTCCCTCATCGCCCAGGCCGGTGAGATCTGCTCGTGCGACCTGGTCGCCCCGATCGGCAAGAGCCAGCCCACCATCAGCCACCACATGTCGGTACTCGCCGACGCGGGCCTCGTGCACCGCGAGAAGCGCGGGAAGTGGGCGTGGTACTCGGTGGCGCCGGAGCGCCTGTCAGTGTTGCGCGACGCGCTCGGCGGCGTTCCCACCCCGGCGGGCCGGCACGCGTGAAGCCGCTCGCCCGCGCCACCCTCGCCGAGTTCCTCGGCACGATGTTCCTCGTGGCGGTCGTCGTCGGCTCCGGGATCATGGCGGTCCGCCTCTCCCCCCACGACGTGGGCCTACAGCTCTTGCAGAACTCCTTTGCCACCGCGGGCGGACTCGTTGCATTGATCCTGGCGTTCGGTTCGGTGTCCGGCGCGCACTTCAACCCGGTCGTGAGCTTGGTCGACTGGAAGCTCGGCGGTCTCGAACCTCGCGCGCTGTTCGCCTACATCCCCGCACAGATCGCGGGCGCGTGCGCCGGCAGCATCGTCGCCAACCTGATGTTCGACCTCGACGCGATCAACGTCTCCACGAAGGTGCGCGACGGTTCGGGCCTCTGGCTCGCCGAGGTGATCGCGACCGTCGGGTTGCTGCTCGTGATCTTCGGCTCCACCCGCGGTGGCAACTCCCGCTCCACGCCGTTCGCGGTCGGCGCATACATCGGCGGCGCGTACTTCTTCACCAGCTCCACCAGCTTCGCCAACCCGGCCGTCACCACCGGCCGCACGTTGAGCAACACGTTCGCCGGCATCGACCCGTCGAGCGTGTCCGCGTTCATCGGCGCACAACTCGTCGGCGCGCTCATCGCCTTCGGGTTCATCCTGGCCCTGTTCCCCCACTTCGACGCGACGAAAGTCGTCGTCCCCCACCCCGAGGAGTCCGCATGACCGACCGACCGACCGTCCTGTTCGTGTGTGTCCATAACGCCGGCCGCTCCCAGATGGCCGCGGCGCTCCTCACCAAGTACGCGGCGGGCCGCGTCGACGTGCTCTCCGCCGGCAGTGCACCCGCCGACACCATCAACCCGGCGGTCATGGAGGCGATGCGTGAACTCGATATCGACCTGGCGGCCGAACGACCCAAGCTCCTCACCACTGCAGCGGTGGAGGCATCCGACGTCGTGATCACAATGGGCTGTGGTGACGCGTGCCCCATCTTTCCCGGCAAGCAGTACCTCGACTGGGAACTCGATGATCCGGCCGGCCAGGGCGTCGATGCGGTCAGGCCGATCCGCGACGACATCGATCGCCGGGTGCAAGCCCTACTGCGCGAACTCGTCTGATCGACGCGGTTCCGCCACTTGCGGTGGTCGACAGACCGTCAATCTGGCCGTACCCTGACGGCCGGTCTTGGGGGGACGATGAACCGACGCACGACGGTGTTGATCATGGCGGTCGCGCTCGTGAGCGCGGGCTGCTGGCTCCAGCCCGGCAACGACGCCGAACGCAGTGGCTTCGCACCCCTCGAGTCGAACATCACGACCGCCAACGTCGATCAGCTGCACTTCGACTGGAGCAAGCAGTTCGCGGCGCCGGCGGCCGCGCCGGCCGTCGCGATCGACGCGCTGTACGTGAATGCGGGGTCGAGTCCGAACGCCGGAACGCTGTACCGACTGGCGCCCACCGATGGCGCCACCCAGTGGAGCAAGGAGCTCTTCGCCGCCGGGACCCCCTTTTACACTCCGCAACAACCGACGGTGACCGGTGATGTCGTCTACGTCGCGGAGACGGGCTTCAGCATCCTGCCCAGTTCGATCATGCGGTTCAACGCGGTTGCCGGAACCCCACTGCCCCTGATCGCAGCCGGAGGTCACGACCTCACCCAACGAGCCAGTCTGCTCGTGAGCACACTCGCGACCGGCAACTCGAGCATGATCGCGGTCTCGAAAGTGTTCGTCACCGACACCCAGGGCTCCGGCTCGTGGAACACGATCATCACGGTCGGCTCGCTCGGCAGTGTGCCGACTCCGACGAGCGCGGCGGCCACCACCAGCCGATTCTTCATCGGGAACGGCGCCGAGATCCTCGCCTACCCATTGACGAAGCCCGCATCGTGCCCCCTCGTCAGCAACGTCGAGGTCTGCCCGGCCGACTGGAAGCACGCGACCCCCACCAAGGTCGACTTCCATCCCGTCCTGACCACGGATCAGCAGACGGTCATCGCGCCGACCCAGGACTCGATTCTTGCCCTCGCCACGGCCGACGGCGCTGAGCGCTGGACAGGAATTCTGGCATCGAAGCCGAGCGCCGCGCCGGCCATTGCCAACGGCTTGGTGTACGTCCCAACGTCGTCCGGAAAGCTCGCCATGTTCAACGCCAACGGGTGCGGCTCCCCGACCTGTTCGCCACTCTGGACCGCCGACGCGGGGAGTTTGATCACTCAACCGCCATCGGTTACGAGCGGCGGACTCGTCTACACCGGTTCGGACGACGGCACCGTGCACGCGTTCCCCGCCGCCGGATGCGGCGCGGCCACGTGCACCTCGCTCTGGTCAGTCGCCACGGGCAGCAAGATCACCGGCGGCCCGGTGAACGCACTCGGCCGGATCTTCGTGGCGACTGCCGACGGCCGCATCATCTCGTACACGCGCTGACCGCTCCGCCGGTTCAGGCCCCGAGCCGGGGTCGGTGCCGAAGCTCCGGCACCAAGCCGGCCTTGGCCAACATCCGTACGGCCCGCTCTTCGGCGACGTCGATCACGATGGCATCACCCGGCTCCCGTCGGACCAGGAACGACACCACACAATCTCCACAGGCGTCGCTCGCCCGCATCACGCACGTCTCACAGTCGATGTTCACCCGCCCACCCTCTCACGAGGGTGTGACACGCCTCAGGCGTTGGCGGCGCGAGCGGTGACTTCTCGGCGTTCGGCGGCGACGAGGTCGATGACCCGACCGCCTTCGAGGGCCTGCACCGCGTCCCGGCCACTGCCGATCGCCTGATCCATGTTGAAGTACTCCCATTCGCCGAAGCGACCGACCGTGTGGATCTCCTGCGCGGTCAACCAGTCGACGATGGTGCGTACGGATTCCTCGTGGTCGAGCGTGTAGATCACGTACGCAGGATTGATCGGCGCGACCTGTCCGAAGACGATCTCGTCGCCGTCACGCAGGACACCGGCCACCTGCAGACCGCTGATCGTCTCGGCCACGAGATCGCGGCCACTCACGTCGCGGTGTGACGAATGCGAAATCTCCGCCATGATCGACGAGCAGCCCGGAGGCGCCAGCGTCGGCGAGAAGTTCATCGGGTAGCTGATCCGGTGGAACAAGAACTGGTCTTCGTGGAAGTACACCCAGTGCTGATCGGAAATCTCGGGCCGTTTCACCCCGAGCATCACCGTGTACACCGTGTTCCAACGCAGCGACGCCGCCGCGGCACGCACCGGCTCCGGCGCATTCGACGTGAGCCGCACGAGCACCGGAAGCGGGAGCGACGAGATCAGATCCTCGTACCCGACGACGGCACCCGCGCCGGTCGTGACCGTACGAGCGGAAGGGTCGATGGCGACGACCTCGGTGTCGAGGTGCACCCGCTCCGGGTCGAGCCCGGCCATCAGCCCCTTGGGGAGGGCCTCGATGCCACCCTCGAGCGGATACCAGAACGACGAGTTGGGACCCCAGCGAATCGCGGGTGGTTCGAGCGCTCCCCGAATCGTGGATTCGAGGTCGGGGACGGCGACCCGGTCGGCGATCCACCGGTAGTCCATCTCCTCCGGAGGTGTGGCCCACACCCGCTCGTTGTACGGCAGGAAGAAATGCTTCGCGATGCCCTCACCGAAGGTCGCAATTGCCCATTCCTTGAAGTTCGCGGGCGGCGTGGTCGGCGGGTTCTGATGGGCCTTGATGACGCCCATGAGGCAGTCGGTCGCGACATCGGTCGGCAGCCCGTAGAGGCTCCCCTGGAACGGATACCCGGTGTACCCACCATGGCTGTAGACCCAGGAACTCCGGGTGTGATCGTGGTACTGACCTTTCAGCAGGTCTTCACAGATGAGGCGAGCCAACTCCGGTTGCTTGGTGAACAGGATGTGGATCGACAAGTCGAAGCCGAAGCCGTTGTACCAGTTGGTGCGACACAGACCACCGACGCGAGATTCCCGCTCGAGAATCTGGTACTCACGTTCGGAGTGGTACGCGGCGCTGAGGCCGGCGAGCCCACCTCCGAGAATGAGGGTGTCGGTTTTCACACTGCGCCTGAACCGCGCACGATCGCCGGCACGGTCCGGAGGATGATCCCGAGATTCCCCTTCACACTCCGGGTCGCGATGTATTCAAGGTCTTCCTTGGCCATCGAAAGTGCGTTGGTGTTGTCGTCACGCTTGCTGATCTGCCAGAGACCCGTGATGCCCGGGCGCACGACGCACCGGGCCGCGCGGAGTTCCGGGTAGGGCTTCAACATGAACGGGATGAGCGGCCGGGGTCCGACGAGGCTCATGTCGCCCTGGAGCACGTTCCAGAGCTGGGGAAGCTCGTCGAGGCTCGTCCGGCGGAGGAACTTCCCGATGGCCGTCACCCGCGGGTCGTTCTCGGATTTGGTGAGGACGCCCTGCTTCTCGAGTTCTTCGACCCGGGTCAGGTCGATGACCTGCGCGTGGTCGACGACCATCGTGCGCAGCTTCACACACTTGAAGTAGTGCTCGTCCTTGCCGTAGCGGTCCTGCCAGAAGAAGGCCGGCCCCTTCGACGTCAGCCGGACGGCCAAGGCCGTCAATGCCAGCACCGGCGAGAACAGCACCAGCAACACCGCCGAACCCACGATGTCGACGAGCCGGTTCACGGCATCGGTCACCGGTCGGGGTGGAACCCGCACATAGGTGGGGGCGGCCATGGCGGCTTCGGGCGCGATCGTCGGAACGATCACTTCGTCACGTTGCGCGTACATCGACACAGGTGCTCAGTCTCCCCAACGACCCGACGTGCGGGCCCAACTGCGAACAAGCACGGTAGATGTCGACCACGCTGAGCGTCAATGGGACAAACGACCCGGATGTAACTCTTGGCCGAACTTTAATCCTGATTGCCCTGGGCCTCGGCCAGGAGTTCATCCCACACGGCGAGGACCATTTCGACGCTGATGGCGCTCATGCAGTCTCGAAACCGCTCGTCCCGCTCGAAGCCGAGATTGAGATATCCCTCCGGGATCATCGGTGATGCCACGCACGCCACGTGCGCGCCCCGCGGCCCCCACCGCCGACCGCTCGTCGGCCCGTTGAGGGCCAAGGTCGGTGTGCCGAGGGCCGCGCCGACGTGCATCACGCCGGTATTGACGCTGATCAGCCCGGTGGCTCCGCTCAGGAGCGCCAAACTCTCGGGCCAGCTGCCGCCGGCCGCGTGGTGGGCTCGGATGCCCGCTGCCCGCCATTTCGCCACGAGTTGCTCGGAGACCTCGACGTCGCCCGGCCCCCCGGTCAGGACAACGTCCAGCCCCCGCTCGTTCAACGACTGGGCGAGTGCCATCCAGTTCGGGAGCGGCCACGAGCGTTCCTCGAAGTTCGCGCCACCCGGCCAGAGGTGCAGCGCCACGTAGGGCGGCGCGAATGGCGTGGTCACCCCGGTCGGCGGATCGATCGACGGTTCCGAGGTCGACCGAACACCGAGCGTGGCCACCAGATTCCGATCGTTCTCGATCTCGTGGTCGGTTCGATGGTCCACCACCATGTCGTGCGCGAAATGCCGGTGTTGACCCTGCGTGCGCAGACCAACGGTGACCTTCGCTCCGGAGAACGCCGCGAGCACCGCATCGAAACGCCGCCAGGCGCTGAGGTCGAGGATGACGTCGCACCGCTCGGCGCGAACGGCACGCACGGCGGTGGGAATCTGACGCACCGGCAGCTCGATGATCGCGTCCGGCGTCGTCAACAAGCGCGCAAAACTCGCATTATTCGCCGTGACGAACAGCACGATCCGGGCATCCGGGAACGCATCGCGAAGATCTCGGAACACGCCCGTGGCCACCACGGTGTCACCGATACCGGCGGTCAGGAACAACCCGAGCGTGTGCCACTCGGTCGGGATCGTGCGCCGGCCCCGCAGCCGTCGAACCACGCCCAGCACGCCGACGATCGGGATGCCCACATAGCGGTCGAGGAACTTGAGGCGGGGATTGCCACGGTCGGATTGGAGCTGTTGGGGACGGGCCACGGGGGCGGAGTCTTGCAGCCTCGCCACGGATCGGCGTTGACCCTCGATCGACCAATAGGCTGGCGGGTTCATGACGGTCCACCACGAAGTCTTCACACTCGACACCGTCGCCGACGGTGAGGTCATCGACATCACCGATCTGGCGCAGAAGTCATTGGCCAACAGTGGCATCGCCGAAGGTCTGGCCACGGTCTTCATTGCCCACAGCACCTGTGGCGTCACGGTCATCGAAGCCGAACCCGGCTGTAACGCCGACCTCAACACCGTCATGGCGCGCATCGCGCCCGAATCGGACCGTTGGGAACACAACGAACGCAATGCCGACACCAACGGCCACAGCCACGCGCGGGCCGGGCTCATCGGCCCCTCGGTGACCATTCCGGTCACCGCGTCCGAACTCATGCTCGGCGTGTGGCAGCGGATCGTGTGCGTCGACTTCGACGATCGGCCTCGCAGCCGCCGCCTCGTCGTCACCGTGCTCGGCGAGTAAGCCTCAGGGCTCGCTGCTCGCCAGGGTTTCGATACGGTCGCCGGTGGCACCACACCAGCGACAACTCACCGCTTCGATGTCTTCGGCCAGTACCTCGACCGATTCGATCTCGACCTCGCCGCCGACCGTGAAGTGACGAAACTCCTTGGTCCGACGGGTCACCGTCACGTCGAACCGGGTGAGGTTGCCGCACCCGTCGCAGCGATATCGCACGACCCTCGCGTCCACGTCTGATTCCCCGTTCATCGGTCGCCTCGCATCGGCGTCGATCCTACCGACGGAGCCTCCCGGGCCCGGGTTCGATGAGAACGGGCAGCCGACGAGCTATTCGGCCTGGAGGACGACGGCCGGGCGGGTCCGGGCCGCGGCGCGAGCGGGAATCGCTGCGACCAGGTTGGCCAGTACGAACGTGCCGACCACCACGCCGACGACAATCAACACCGGCACGTCGACAATCGCGAGAACGCCGACCCGCGCCGCCACCTCACGCCACAGGAGGCCACCGACGATCAGGCCGCCCACGACGCCCACAACACTTCCGAGCGCGGCCACCGTGGTCGCCTGCCACGCGACGCTGCGGGACACCTGCCGACGGGTGAAACCCATCGATTTCAGGACGGCGAACTCCCGCCGGCGCTGCTGCACGCTCGTGACGATGAGATGTCCCATTGCGATGACCCCGACCAGAGCCAGGAAGCCGGCCAGCACGAGCGGCGTGCGACCGATCGGACGCAAGCGCTCGACTTCGAGTGGACGAACCGGGAACGTGACGGCCGGGTCGAACGCGGTGCCCGCCTCGGGCATTCGACGAATGCGTTCGATCGCATTCCGATGGTCGACCCCGTCGGCAAAGCGGACCAAGAGACCTGTCGCCCCGGCCGTCTCGCCCTGGTCGTCGAGCCGCACCAGCCCGGGTGCGGTGAAGATCGCACCGTCCGCGATCGCCTGCGCTACTTCGACGGGCGGCACCACGATCCGTCCGACGATGCGATACCGGCCGCTCTGGCTTTGACTCCGGGCGGTCACCCGATCACCTATTCCGAGGTGCAGCTTGGCGAGCGTCTCGGACCCGAGCGCGACCTCGTCACGGCCGCGGGGAGTGCGGCCTTCGAGGAGCGTCGGCACGACGGATCCGGCGAGCCGAGTGAACGCGTACCCACCCACCGCGCGGCCATTCAGCGTGACGTCGAGGTTGCAGGATTCGCTCAGCGCCTCGATGTCCGCATCGGCCTGCAATCGAGTCCGGAGTGTGGTCTCCACCGGCGCGCACGCGGAGATGCCCTCGGTCCGCCGGGTCTGTTCTTCGGCGCCGTCGGTCACGCTGACGTCCCACGTGCGGCCGTAGGCGCGGGGCGACTCGACGAGCGTCGTGAGGCTCGCGCTCACGACGACCATTGCGGTGATACCGAGCACGGAAAGCCCGACCCCGAAGAGCGACGATCGCACCGGCGCGGCCGCGGTGCCCGTTCGAGGGACGACGGCCATCCGGACTCCGATCGTCACGGTCGGACCGGCCGAGCGGAGCTGGAGCAGACGGGCGATGGTCGACGGCCGATCCCGACGGAGTGCGCTCCGACTGACCCGGACCGCCCGCCACGAGATGAACGAGATGACGAGCAACAACGCCGCGACCATCGTGAGCACGCCGAACCCGAGGATCCGTGCGTCGAACTCCAGACCCGGTGATGGTTCCGCGTCGGCAGCCACACCAAAGGGGAACCGCGGCGACGCGAGCCACGCGACCAGCACGGCACCGAGCGAACCGACGACCAGAGCCAGCACGATCGGGCCGCCGGCGGCAACTGCGCGCCCCGGACGAGTCAGTCCGAGATCGCGCACCGGCAGCTGGCGAGCGGCGGCCACCTGGACGTGCCGGCCGATGACGAGCCCGAGCGCGACCAGACCGGCCAGTCCCGCCACCACCCCGAACGCCAGCACCGAGATCGCCGCCACGTCGATCGACTCCTGGACTCCTCCGGTGGACAGCGCGGTCGGATCCACATCGAACGAGTCGGCACCGAGCACCTTCCGGAGCTGGCCGAGGTACCGAGGGACAGAGTCTCGACCGCGGTCGAGACGTCCGAACAGCACCGCACCCTCCCGGCCCGAGAAGTTCCCGATCCGGTCGCCGTACCGTTCGACGACCCCGCGCGGGACCAGCAGGATTCCACCGTCGGATCCCTGGAGACTGAGGTCGACCGGCGTCCGACCGATCCCCACGACTCGTAGGGCCACGACCGGCCCGGCCGGCTTGCCCGCATCCGCGCCCTGGAAGGTCTGTTCGATCTGATCCGGGGTGTAGCTCTGGAGGCGAATCGTGTCGCCAACCTCGATGCCCTTGCCGGCCACCTGGCTCTCGCCGAGCACGACCTCGTCATCGGCCTCGGGACGCGCCGCCCGACCCTTCACGATCCGCACCCGGTACACGTCACGGAACATGGAATCGTCGAGGGGTCCACCGGCCGCGAGAAACCGCCCGTCGGGTCCCACCAACGTCAATGCCCGGGCATACCCGATTGCCTCGACCCCCGGCATCCCTCGCAGTCGAGCAACTTTGGCCGGGGTCACGTCGCGGGCGAACACGAGGGAGTCCTGGCTCCGGCTCGCGGTGAGGAACCGATCGAACGACGTCGAGGTGCGCTCCGCGCCGGCGAGTGCAGCCAGGGTGGCCCCACCAACGAGCGCGACCAAGAACGCGACCAGGCACACGCCGCGCCACCCGCGCCGGAACTCGGACCGCCACAACAGCGTCATCGCGTACGTCTCACGCAGTGATTTGAGCACGGCGCACCCTTCGGGACCACCGTGGTCCCGCACCACCCGAGGGGATGCCAGCACCCTTTTCCGCACCCGTCGCCCATCCGCGCGGAACGAACGTCTGTTCGCCTAGGCTCGGGCGCGTGCTCTCGTCATCGCGTCAGGCCAGTTTCGACGACCTCGGATGCCCCCTCTCCGAGGTCACCTTCGTCGTCCTCGACTTGGAAACCACCGGCGGATCTCCGGCCGACTGTGCCATCACCGAGGTTGGCGCGGTGAGGTACCGCGGCGGCGAGCGGCTCGGCACGTTCGAGACCTTGGTGAACCCGGGCGTCCCTCTCCCACCGTTCATCACCGTGTTGACCGGCATCACCGAGTCGATGCTCATTCCGGCACCGCCCATCGAGGAGGTCCTCCCGCCCCTGCTCGAGTTTCTCGACGGTGCCGTCATCGTCGGTCACAACATTCGGTTCGACATCTCGTTCCTCGATGCCGCCCTCACCGAACACGGATATCCGAAACTCGCGCACCGTAGGGTCGACACGCTGGGCCTCGCTCGCCGCCTCGTGCGCGACGAAGTGCCAGACCTGAAGTTGGGAACCCTGGCCCGTCACCTCCGCGTGGCGGTCGAACCGTGTCACCGAGCCTTTGCCGATGCCGACGCAACGGCCGAAGTGCTCCACGCGCTGCTCGAGCGGGCGGGAACCTTCGGTGTCCTCGGCCTCGACGACCTCCTCGCACTGCCGACGATCCGTGCTCACCCCTCGGCCAGCAAGCTCAAGCTGACGGCCAAGCTTCCTCGCTCCCCCGGCGTCTACCTGATGAAAGATCGCGCCGGCCGGGTGCTCTACGTCGGCAAGGCCACCAACCTGCGTTCCCGGGTCCGGTCCTACTTCGGCGGCGACGACCGCAAGAAGGTGCCTCAACTCCTGCGGGAAACCGAGGCCATCGACTGGATCGAGTGCAACCACGAACTCGAGGCCGCGGTGCGTGAGCTACGCCTGATCCATGCGCTCGAACCCCGGTTCAATCAGCAAGGGAAACGGTGGCGCTCCACGGCGTACCTGAAGCTCACGCTCGCCGAGCGATTCCCACGACTTGCGGTCGTGCGCTCGGTCAAAGACGACGGCGCGCTGTACCTGGGCCCGTTCTCCTCGACTCGGGCCGCGCACACCGTTCGGGAAGGCATCGAATCTTCCGCTGCGGTACGCCGTTGCACCAGCCGCATCGGCCGCAAGACTCCCCTCCGGGAGGACGCCCCCTGCACCGCGGCACAACTCGGGGTGGCGTCGTGTCCATGCACCGGGCACACCAGCGAGGAGGAGTACGCCACCGTGGTCGAGACCGTCCGCCGCGGGCTCACGGGCGAACCCGATCTCCTGCTCGGCCCGCTCGACGCGCGGATGCACCAACTGGCCGAGACCGAGCGCTTCGAGGAGGCGGCCCTCACCCGCGATCGCCTGGCGGCATTGAGCCGGACGCTCCGGCGGCGCCAAACCTTGGAATGGCTCTCGGCGAGCGGTGACATGGCCATCGCCGTCGACGGCGGGATCGTCGCGCTGGTCGATGGTCATCTGCAGCTGGGAGAACTCGAACTCGCCGACGCGTCGGCACCTGATGCCCGGCCGTCGATCCTCGATCGCCGCCGGGCCGACGAGTTGCTGCTGGTTGCGCGATGGATCGAGCGGGAAACGACGGCCGGTCGCGCTCGACTGCTCGACGTTTCGGGTGCACCGTCCTCGCCGCGGCGCGGCGGGCTCCGAGCCTACGAACCGGTCTCCCGCCGGGGAATCCGGCGCGGCCGTTGAACGGCGGTCTCGGTCGGCACTGCGGGCTCGGGCGCCGGTTGGCGCGGCGGGCGCCTCGCACCGGCCGCGGCGCCACTGACGCCGCCGGCAGAACCCGGCGCAGGGCGGGGCGACGCGGTCGATTTCGTTGCCGGCACCGGGCGGGGCGCAGTGCCCGCGGCCGGTGGGCGCGTCGGAACCTTGCGGGCGCCCGCAGGCTTCGATGATCGAGCGGTGGCGCCTGCGGTACCGGCGACGGCTGTGGCCGGGACCTTCTGCTTGAGCGGGGCGGTCGGTCGCGATGAGCGACGGGCCCACCATGCGGGTCCGTCGATGAACAGCGTCGCCAGGATCGTCGCGAACAAACCCCAGATCGGGACCAGGATGAAGAGGCGGAAGTAGGTCCCGAACCCATCGTCGATCATCGAGTCGAGCACCTGTTGACTCCCGGCGATGCCGGTCCACTTGGCGAAGCTCCGCACGATCAGCGCCGACACCAACAAGGCCACGACCCAGAGCAGGATCCGAACCGGCAACCGCATCGGCTCGCCCGACGGGCGCCAACCGGAACGACCGGTGCGAGCCGTCGACGCCGACGTACGCGTGCGACCGGTCGGAGCCGACGCGGTTCTGGCGTCCGCGGCCGCGCGCGGCGGAGCCGGGCGTGACGCCGAGCCAGCGACGGCGCCGGATCGATACTCGCTCGGCACCTTCAGCTGTCGCGAGCAACGGGCGCACGGGAACACCGGCGTGTCCGCCACGGCATCGAGGCGATGGCGAAATCCACATGCCGGGCATTGCAGCGCGGGCGCCATCAGGCCGACCCACTGGCGATCGACTGCGACCGCTCGATCCAGCGGTCCAGGACACCGCGCGCCCGCCCGTCGTCGATGACGGCGGCGGCGATCTCAACGCCTTCGGCCCACGAGCCGGCACGATCGGCAACCTGCAAGGCCGCCGCGGCATTCAACAGCGTCACGTCGCGTCGGGGACCGGCGTCACCCGCCAGCACACTCCGCAGGATCGCGGCGTTGACCTCGGCATCGCCACCGCGAAGGTCGTCGCCGGTGGCACGCGCCAAACCGAAGTCCAACGGTTCGATCGACTCCTTGGTCATGGCACCGTTTCGTACCTGGATCGCGGTCGACGTGTCGAGCGTCGTGAGTTCGTCCAGGCCGTCGTGACCGAAGAAGACCATCGCGTGCGTCACGCCCAGTTCGACCAGGGTCGCGGCCACTCGTTCCGCCATGGCCGGATCGCCCACCCCGACGACCTGGCGTTTCACCCGGGCGGGGTTCGCCAGCGGACCGAGGAAGTTGAACGTGGTCGGAACCCCGAGCTGGGCCCGAGCGGGACCGGCGAAGCGCATGGCCGGGTGAAACTTCTGGGCGAAACAGAAACCGATTCCCACTTCGTCGATGCACCGAGCCACTCCGGCACCATCGAGGTCGATGATGACACCAAGCGCTTCGAGCACATCGGCAGAACCACACTGCGACGACGCGGCGCGGTTGCCGTGTTTCGAGACGCGCACACCGGCACCGGCCGCGACGAGCGCCGCGGCCGTCGAAATGTTGAACGTATGAGAGCGATCGCCGCCGGTCCCACACGTGTCGATCAGTGGTCCACCGTCGGCTTCGCTCGCGACCGTCACCGTGCCGGCGTATCGGAGCATCGTGCGGACCAACGCCGCGAGCTCGGCCGGCGTTTCGCCCTTGGATCGAAGCGCGACGGCGAAAGCCGCGATCTGGGCGTCGGACGCTTCCCCTTCGAGGATCGCGGCCATGGCGGCGTCGATGAGTTCGGCATCGAGATCGACCCGGCGCATCAGTGGCAGCAAGACGTCGGGCCAGTTCACCGAACCCGCCCCTCACCACACGTGGCGGCACCGCCACGATGCGCACGACCGGCGTCGCCTTCGACCCCGGCCTGCGTCCGGGAGAGTTCGAAATCCATGAGGAATCGAGCCTACCGGGCACCCGGGTCCGGGCCGGGGTTGTCTCGGGCGGGTCCCAGGTTCGAAGAATCGCCGTCGGGATGATGGTCGGCCATCCATCGGGCTTCCAACTCCCCCAACGGCGACGACGGCGGGCCGTTGACCCACGGCCACAGTTCCTCCCCGACCGAGCGCCAGTCGGCGGTGGCTCCCAGTTGCGCCAACACCGCGAACAGCCCGAGGTTCACCCGCTGCACCACCACGAAGGCCGGCGGCACATTGGCGTGGCGCATGACCTCGCCGTAGGGACCCTTGACGTCGAAGAATCGGCGGACGGTCTCGCTCGCGAACTCTCCGGTCATCGGGTGCGGACCGCGGACCCGCATGTGTGAATAGAAGTGCCCGAAGTACTCGGTGATGGCTTCGTCGCTGACCGGTGCCCCCGGTTGCAAGAACCCCGCGTGCTCCATGGCCCGGCGAAACTCGACGGGATCCGGATCGAGCACGATGGTTTCGATCAGGCGTCGGATCAGCGCGATATCGGACGGCGCGAACTGCTTGACGAGACCGAAATCGAGGAAGGTCACCCGCCCGTCGGGCCGGAAGAGGTAGTTGCCCGGGTGCGGGTCGCCGTTGAAGAGATGCAATCGATAGAACGAACGAAAGACGAATCGAAAGATCGCCTCGCCCGCGAGATTGCGTTGTTCGGCCGACCAGGTCGCCGCCTCGGAGAACCGCGCGCCCTCGCCGAGTTCCGAGGTCAACACTCGCTCTGCACTCAGTTCCGGGATCACCGCCGGAACGTGGATGAACGGATGGTGCGCGTAGTAGTCGGCGAACTGTTGCTGTCGACGAGCCTCGAGCGTGTAATCGAGTTCCTCCCGGAGTCGTTCGCGCAGTTCGTCGACGAGCGGTCCGGACTCGAAGCCCGGATACGCCCGACCGATACCACCGAACAGCACGCCGAGGTTCCCGAGGTCGGACTCCACCGCTTCGGCAATGCCGGGGTATTGGACCTTGACGGCGACCGCCCGACCGTCATGAGTCAACGCCCGGTGGACCTGGCCGATGGACGCGGCGGCAATCGGATCGGGGTCGAACGTCGCGAACACCGTGTCCGGCGGCGCGCCGAGCTGGTCCTCGATCATGCGGGCGGCGAGCTCGACACTCATCGGCGGGGCATCTTGCTGGAGCTGAGCCAACGCCGAGCGGACGTGCTCCGGAAGCCCCTCGTCGAGATAGCTCACCATTTGGCCGAGCTTCATCAGCGCGCCCTTCATCGCGCCGAGTTCGCGCACGACGTCCTCGGCATGGCGGAGTTCGACCCGGCGGTCGATGGCTTCCCGGCGGGCCGCCGACGCGAAGACGCGCTGGGCGCCCGCAATCGTTTGGCGCCCACCCGCGCGTGCGCCGAGACGCGCGAGGCGCACATTGCGACCCATCGCCGTCGCCGTCGCGACCGGCGCAGCATGAGGAGTAGCGCGGCGGGCAAGGACCGCGGCCATGAAGCCGACGGCTGCGCCGAGACCGAGACCGACCACGACCGGGCGCTTCATCCGGACGACGTTAGAGGGCGGCGCGGCGAGGCACTGCCCCGAGGGAGACCCGGCCGCGGAAGGAGACCGGGAGACGCAGTCCGGCGAAGCTACGCGGCGGTACGGCGGCGGCGGCGAATGAGCCGACGACGTTCGCGCGAACTCAGACCACCCCAAACGCCGTGCTTCTCGCGAACAGCGATCGCATGCTCGAGGCAGACCTCACGCACGGGGCATTGGAAACACACCCCGCGGGCCGCGTCCGAGGCCCGCTCATCCTCCTCCTCGAGTTCGGGGTGGAAGATCGCCGGGTCGACGCCGCGACAGAGTGCAAGATCTCGCCAGTCCGTGACTGGGGCCAGAACCGTCATCGCAATCATGGAGTGCCTCATGGGGTCGTGCGGACGAACGGCGTTGTGTCGGCGCGTATTCCGCCGGACCTGAGTCGATTCCCCCGCCCTGGGCCATCCGACCCGGACGAAGCGCCTGGTCTGGGCGGCCGAACCGCTCCAACTCGACGTTTTGCAGGGTCTCGCGCTCGCCGTTCTCGCGCTGGCCGTTCTCGCTGCCGTCATCTTCACTCGGAAGCGGCGTACTCTGCGCGCCTTGCTTCGTGACGCATTCCGTACCCCGCTCACCGACCTGGTCCACGGCGACGCGCCGGAGCCGGCGGCATGACGGGCCCCCCGGTCATCGACCGGTCCGCGGTGGCCCGCGGCGCCGCAGTCGGCCTGCTGATGTTCGTCCCACTCTCGGCCGTTCGGGTCGCCATCGACAGAAACGTCGAGGACTTCGATCACAGCGGTTGGGCCCCGGCGTTCGCGCTCGCGCTCTTCGCCGTCTATGTCGTTTCGGGATTCGTGGCGGCCCGCATGGCACCGGATGCTCCGTATTCGAACGGAACCGTCGGTGCGATCGGCGCCTTCGTCGGATGGATTCCGATCCGCATCCTCATCTGGGCGGTGCGCGATTCCGACCAGGCATTGCTCAGCGGTCGCACCCCTGCGCTCACCGTCGGCGGCATCTTCGGCCAGTTGATGTTCGCCGCGTTCTTCGGCGTGATCGGCGGCTACGTGGCGTCGCGCCGATCCCGATCGGCAATGGCGGAGGCCGACCCGACCGCGTGAAGATCCGCGACCACCTCGGCGAAGTGACCGGAGTCGGGCGCGCGGTTGTTCACGAGGCTCACTGATCGAGAGATCCCCGCGAGCCGCGCCGCCAATATCGGCGCGATCTCGTGCGGCTCCCCCACCACCGCGATCGCGTCGATGAGGTCGTCGGGGATCAGCTCGCTCATCTCGGCCCAGCGGTTCTCCCGCGCCATGCTGCGCAACCTCGGGTGAAGATCGTCGAAACCTTCGAGCTCGAAGACCGGTGCGTAGGCCGGAGTCGAGCCGTAAAACGCGAGCTGCTCACGCACCGCTTCGCGGCTGCGGTGGAACTCGGCTTCGTTCCGACCGGTCACGATGATCGTCACGCACACCACTTCGACCTCGCTCGGGTCGCGTCCGGAACGCTCGGCACCTCGGGTGATCGCGGGCAGGGTGATCTCTCGCAACGATCGGCGCGTGTTGACCGGGTGGACGAGGAATCCGTCGGCGACTTCGCCCGCGACCTCGGTCATCCTCGGGCCGACACCGGCCGTCAGGATGCGCGGCCGACCGAACGGGTTCGGCCCCGGATCGAAGGCGGGGATCATTCGCGTGTGGGTGAAGAACTCGCCCCGGAAGTCGAGCGGAGTGCCGTGTTCCCAACAGTCCCAGATCGAACGGATGGCGAGCACGTATTCGCGGAGGCGTTCCGCGGGACGCGACCACGGCATGGAGAACCTCTGCTCGATGTGCGGCCGTACCTGCGTCCCGATGCCCAGGACGAACCGCCCGCCGGTGACTGTTTGGAGGTCCCAGCCGACGTTGGCCAAGGTCATCGGCGTCCGCGCAAACGCAATCGCAATCGCGGTGCCGAGTTCGATCGTCGTGGTGTGCTCCGCGGCAACCGCCAGCGGCACGAACGGGTCGTGCTTCGCCTCGAAGGAGAAGGCCCGGTCGTACCCGACGGTTTCCAACGCCGGGTAGATCGCGCGGGCCTCGGTGAGATCGTCGGTCGGGACGGTCATCGACACGTGCCACGGCGGTTGGGACGGTGGGGTTCCCGCTTCGCGCACGCCCCACGTTGGCATACGTGCCACACTCTCGGGGCGGTGGTGAGCCGGCTGGGTGGTCGCGTACGGGCTTGACCCGTCCGAGGAACGTCCGGACTCCACAGGGCAAAGTGCTGGGTAACACCCAGTCGGGGCGACCCGCAGGACAGTGCCACAGAAAACAAACCGCCGATGGCGGAGCGGCTGCTCCGCACAGGCAAGGTTGCAACGGTGCGGTAAGAGCGCACCAGCGCCCGGGGTGACTCGGGCGGCTAGGTAAACCCCACTTGGAGCAAGGTCAGACAGGGAGCGAGCGGCCCGTTCAACTCCCGGGTAGACCGCAAGAGTCGTCAGGTAACTGCCGACCGAGATGGATGACCATCCACGACAGAATCCGGCGTACAGGCCGACTCACCACCGCACCCAATGTTTAAGGGCATTTTCGAAGGGACCGACGCGCTTGGCCCACATCTGGCCCACACAAGAGTTCGATGCGCGCCCCCATCACGCCTCAGTGAGCAGGCCGCTCGCGTCCAGCACCCACCGCGCGCTGGTGTAGATGCCCGCTGCATTCTGAGAGGTCAACTCACCGAACTCGGAGCCCCGACACTCGGGGCACGGTCGCACCATGAGGGCACCGTAGGTGGAGGGTGGAACAAGTTCCGAAGTCGTCGAGGCGTTGGCCGAGAATCACCTTTATGGGTGATGTTCGCATGGGGCCACCGTCCTACCTTGGAGCCGTGGTCCCGTCCTCCGAGTAGGAGCCTCCCCGCCCCGCTTGATTCACGGGACCTCATCTCTCGGCTGGGGGAACAGCGAACGACCGGCTCAATGGCGAGCCGGTCGTTTCGCGTCAGGCGGCCTCACGCCGTTCCGCGTCCGGAAATTGCGCAAACAGGTTTGGGCTGGCGGTTGGCGGGTAGACCTCGAATTGACGAGGCTGGGCCGTCGAGGGCTCTCCACCCTGCCCGGTGGGTTCTCCGGCCAGCTTCGTCAACTCCCCTCCCCGAGCATCCCGGTCGCGTCCCGTGCCCACCGGGTCCCGCAGCTCCGGCCCCGGTGATCATCGTTCTCGTCGGGACCACTTGGCGAGCGGGCGTCGACGTGCCTGCGTGGTTTGACAATTCGATTCCGCGGGCAAGATGTCCGCCATGCAGTGGACCGAAACGGATCCCGAGAACCGCGGCAACGCCGGGAGCTTCACGGAGTCCCGACTCGGCGGCCTGACATGGCTGACGATGTGTCTGATCGTCGCCATCACGGCACTCCTGGGCGTCGCGCTCTAGCTGTATTGACCACCGACCTTGTTGACAGGGCCTCGTTGATGAAGTGAGCCCCCCGTGCGGAGCGTGTGTCTGTCGAGGACGTATGAGTCCCTTGGCGTGGTGGGGTTTGGGTCCACCGTGAGGCAACCGTTCTGCACTGCTCGAAGCGCTCAATGTCGGGGAGGGCACGGATCTTGTTCGTGAGCTCGCCCGCTGGGCACTCCAACAGTTGATCGGAGTCGAGGCCACCGCGCGTTTTGGTGCTGGCGCGTGGGAACGCGCCGATGGACGCACGACGCATCGTAACGGGCACCGCCCGCGGGTCCCCTCAACGAAGGCCGGTGATCTCGCTCTCGGGATCCCGGCGTTGCGGAAGGGGCGTTCTTTCCTGAGATACTCGCACCGCGCCGGCGGATCGATCAGGCCCTGTATGCGGTGGTGATGGAGGCCTACGTCAACGGGGTCTCGACCCGCTCCGTCGATGACCTCGTCGCCGCGATGGGTGTCGATACCCGGATCTCGAAGTCCGAAGTGAGTCGGATCTGTGCGGGCCTCGACGAACGCGTCGCCGCGTTCCGCAACCGCACCCTCGGACACGCGAGGTGTGACCATCCTCGCCTTGGAACAAGAGACAACCCGACAGTGTCGGTTTGGTCGGGGTTGCGCAGGGGTAGTTCAGAAAGACAGCAATCTGCTGTCTTCGTCACAAACCCTCGAAAGGTCGAAATGCTCAATGGTTTGAAGTCTCGTACCGCTGTCATCGGAGGACTCACCATCCTGGCGTTGGCGGTGCCCTCGATCGCGCTCGCCGACCACAACACCACATCGACGGGAAACCCCGTACCACACCAGCCGTCCGCCTCCGGCGACTCGCAGACCAGGCACACGGCGACTATCACCCGCAAGGGCGACGACGTCACCGTCGA
>JANLRZ010000065.1:0-3595 GCA_031362155.1 Acidimicrobiia bacterium
CCCAACGGCTGGCGCTCTGGTCGTGAATCGCACGTTCCGTTTCCCTGCCATCGATCGCGTGGTGCACGGCGCCGGTGCGATCGGCGAGGTTCCGGCGATCGTGGCCGAGCTGGGGGCACGCCGGGTCATGGTCGTCACCGGTCGCACCCTGGCCACGACCACGCCTTTGGTCGCAGACCTCGAGACGGCACTTGACGACCGACACGTCGGCACCTTCGCGAGGATGCGGGCCCATGCGCCGCGGGTCGACGTGGACGCCGCGATCGAGATGGTCGGCGAGATCGATGCCGACCTGCTCATAGGCTTCGGCGGTTCGAGCGTGACCGACGCGACCAAGATCGTCGCGGTGCGTTCCGGCGAGGAGGCCATTCCACAGATCCACATTCCGACGACGCTGTCGTCGGGCGAGTGGACCCCGGCCTCGGGCATGACTGGAGACATTCCGGGCGTGAAGACCTACGTGGTGGACCCGCGTATGGCGCCCGCCGCGATCGTGCTCGACCCGGAGGTCACGCGGGCGACGCCGATGGACCTGTGGCTCTCCACCGGCATGAAGTCGATCGACCACGCGTGCGAGGCGATGTGGGGGCCGCGGGCGCATCCGTTCACCGACACGCTCGCCACGCAGGCGATCCGTACGCTACGGACCGAGTTGCCCCACACCCTCGCCGAGCCGACCGATCTCGACGCTCGGGAGTCTGCGCAGGTCGCGGGCTGGATGAGCATGGCCGGCGTGGTCAACGTCCGCGTCCACCTCTCGCACACCTTGGGCCACCAGATCGGTGCGCGGTGGGACGTGCCGCACGGGTTCACCTCCGGGATCACCTTGCCGCCGGTCATGCGGTACCTCGTCGCCGAGAACCCGTCGGGCGTGGCCAAGGTCGCTGACGCCTTCGACGCTGCGACCGTCGATACCGGGCCAGATGCCATCGGCGCGCTGGTCACATCGCTGGGGCTCCCGACGCGTTTGCGCGACGTCGGTGCCGACCGGGCCGATTTTCCCGCCGTCGCAGCGGCGACTCTCGCGGCCGGGAAGGCGACCGGCTACGTCCCGACCGGTGGCGTCGACGACGTGATCACTTTGCTCGATCAGATGTGGTGAGTCGTGCCGCCCGCGAGACAGCGTCGGCACGGAGTTCGCCTTTGGCGACCTTGCCGCCGCTGGCGCGGGGGAGGTCATCGGCGAGGATCACGAGGTGCTCGGGCCAGAGTTCTTTGCCCACGCCCCGAGCGGCGAGGTGGTTGCACAGTTCGGCGAGTGTCGGCGCGGTCGCTCCCTCGCGCGGCACCGCGTAGACACACACGCGCTCGCCGAAGGTCGGGTCGGGCATGGCCACCGCGGCACTCAACGCGATTGCCGGATGGCTCGAGACCTCGTCCTCGACCTGGGCGGCCGAGATGTTCTTGCCGCCGCGGATGATGAAATCCGACGTGCGGCCCGCAACCGTGAGCACTCCCGCGGCATCGATCGTGCAGAGGTCGCCCGTACGCATCCAGCCGTCGGCGGTGAACAGTTCCGCGTTGGCCGCGTCGTCCTCGTAGTACCCGAGACAGTTCACCGCGCCGTGGCACGCCGCGATCCCCGGACCACCGGCCGCGGTGACGTCGGCCCCGGTGTCGGGATCGAGGAGTCGCACGTTCATCGACGGGATCACGTGACCGGCGGTACGGAGCCGAGTGTCGCGATCGTCGTCGAGTCGAGTGGCCGAGAGGGCGCCGGTCTCGTTCGATCCGTAGAACTGCAGGACTCGCGCACCGGTGCGGTCTTCGAACTCGGCCGCCCGCTCGTAGGGAACCATCTCGCCGCCGGTGTAGAGCACCCGCAGGCTCGAGAGGTCGTGGTCGGCGAGCGTCGGCGAGTTCAGCATCATCACGAACTGGGTGCTCACCGCGGCCAGGACGGAGACGCCATAGGTGTCGATGGCGGCGAGCGCAGCTTCGGGAGTGAACCGGTCCAGGAGCACGCAGGGTGCACCGAGGATGGCCGGCGTGAAGTGCGCGGTCCACAAGCCGAATCCGAAGGGAGCGGGCAACACGCTCATGAAGACGTCGTCCGCGTCGAGCCTGCCGGTGTCGACGGCCAAATCGTGGAAGGCGAACCACCGGGCCTGATGGTGTTGCACGATCTTGGGCAACCCGGTGGTGCCCGAGGTCGAGTTGAGGAACGACAACTCGTCGAGAGTGAACGCTCGATGGGGGTCGAGCGGCGGCGGATTCGGCGCCAACCTCGGGAGTGAAGTGAGGAGGTCGACGGCGCCCGTCGAGACGATGAGATGATCAAGTTCGCGCCTGCCGGCTCGGGGGCCGATCCCGACGACGATCAGCCCGGCGCGCTCCGCCGCGAGGTACGCGACGTGCACGTCGGGGCCGTCGGGCATCTGTACGGCAACGCGCGTCCCGCGCTCGTACCGATTCGCGAGGGTCGCGGCCACGGCGGTGGCGCGAGTGTCGTACTCCCGCCACGTGAGCGACGCCGTGCCGCAGAACGCGCGCGCATCGGGTCGGCTCATCGCGTGCCGGGCGACGAGATGCGAGATGGTCACGCGGTGATGGCCTTCACGGTGTAGCGGTCGCGCACCTTCCCGGTGACGCTCCACCCACCGGGTACCCGGGTGCGCGTGACGCCACTGAGATTGGTGCCGGTCACTGTGGGCCGAGTCGGCCCCGGATACCAGATCTCGATGAGCCCGGGTCGGTCGGTGGTTCCGGCGACCGCGAGATTCCCGGTGCACTCGGCCTGCCGAGCGGTCAACCGGCCGGGGTTTGCACGCGGATACGGCCGCCAGGTGCAGGCCCATTGCGGGACGATGCCGAGGTTCTGGTCGCCCGGGCATCGGTTGCGCTGGAAGTGGATGAGCACGGCATCGGGCGTGCGTTCGGGGTTGTTGACGCTGTGTGGGTCTCCGCACGCTTGGCGCCATTGCCACCAGGCCTCGCCGGCGGTGAGGAGCGCATCCGCTTTCACCGAGAAGCGCTCGAGGTTGGCTTGGGTCACGTCCGGGTCGGAGAACCACCCGTACTCGCCGATCCACAACGGGGTGCCGTAGGCCTCGGCGCGCGACTGGAAGTAGTCGAAGATGCCCTCGGTCGCGTCGCCGTAGTTGTGACCTTCGAAGACCAGGTTGGAGTCGGTCGAGAAACCGGGTTCGACCGCCGCGCCGTAGACGGTGGTCTCGAAGAAGATCATGTGTGGCCGGTCGCTCTCGCGTCCTTCGGCCCGCCGAATGGCCGCGATGGCGCGGGAGTAGTAGGTGGCCAACCGCGCCGTCGCGTCGGGGAGCGTGCCCGGGTTCGGCTCGTTGAACAGGTCGTATCCGGCGACGGCGGGATTGCCCGCGAACTCGCGTGCGAGCTTGCCCCACGTCCGCACCAAGGCGGTCTGGATCCCCTCACGATCCGAGTAGAAGCTGTCGAACGCGGCCCTGACTGCGGGGCTGTCCTCGCGACTTCCGCCCCGGCAGGTGTCGGCGCCGTCGGTGATCGTCGCCCACTTGGGCGCCCCGTCCCAGCCGATGGCGGGTTCGCGACCGGCCGGACACACGAGGTCCGGCGGCGACGCGATGTACTTGCCCCACGCGTCCTGGTGCAGGTCGAT
>JANLRZ010000094.1:0-1988 GCA_031362155.1 Acidimicrobiia bacterium
CGGCCACGCCTTTTTCAACGAGGTGTTCTTCGACGACGTGTTCATCCCCGACGACTGTCTCGTCGGGCGCGAACACGACGGGTGGCGCGCGACCCGAACGTCGCTGGCGAACGAGCGAGTCGTGATGGGGAGCGGCGCGACGCTCGGCCGCGGGGTTCGGGGCGTGTTGGACCTCGTGCGGGAGGGCGGCCTCGATTCCGACACCGCGACCTTGGCCGACGTCGGCGACCTCGTCGCGCGGGACTACGCGCTGTCGGTCCTCGGCCACCGGTTGATGCTCTCGGCCTTGGGTGGCGCCGACCCGTCGGGATCGGAGGCGTCGGTCCGGAAACTGCTCGGCGTCGAACACGATCAGCGAGTCCAGGAAGTGGGCCTGGCGTTGTTCGGTGCGCTCGGGGCCATTGCGGAGGGTCCAGCCGCGCAGTGGTCCGAGCAGTTCCTCTTCACCCGCAACCTGACCATCGCCGGCGGCACCAGCGAGATCCAACGCAACATCATCGGCGAGCGCGTCCTCGGCCTTCCCAAGGACGCCTGACCCCCACCACGCACCGTTTGGCATCTGGTGGTCGTCAGCGCTTCAGGAGGAGCCAGACGGTGGTGTTGCTCGCGTCGGCCCTCCAGCGTTTGGCGCTTGGTGGTCGTCAGCGCGTCAGGAGATGCCAGACGGTGGTGAGCGGGGTGGGTGTCACAGGTGCCCGGTACGGTCAGTTCAGGTCCCGCGTTCGTCGCCACCGCTTTCGCCACGTCCCCGTGATTCCCCGTTCTCCGACCGCCGATTGGCGGTCTCGTGCGTTCTCCGGGAGTCAACGTGGTTCAGGCGCAACGAAGTGCTCGTCAGGAATCTCCGATCAACCGTGTCTTGGCCGTCGCCGCGCGTCAGCACGGTCTCGTCACCCGCCCTCAGGCCCGACGGCTGGGTCTGACCAACGGTGTGATCGCCGGCTTGGTCCGGCGCGGTGAATGGCGGCGAGTTCATCGGAGTGTCTTCGCCCTTGCCGGTGCACCGGGTTCCTGGAACCAGCGAGTGCTCGCAGCGGTTCTTGCCGGTGGTCGCGAAGCACTCGGCTCGCACCTGGCCGCGGGCGCGACATACGAACTCGACGGGATCGCTCGAGGTCCGGTGGAAATCATGCGGCCCGGAGTGGTGCCCATGGGGTTAGCGCACGTGGTGGTCCATCGCAGCGTGCTCCTCGAGCCGGTTGACCGTACCGTCGTCGACGGAATCCCTATGACGTCCGTCGCTCGGACCCTGGCCGATTGCTCCGGCGCGCTGTCGCTGGGTCAACTCGCCCGGGCGTTGGATTCGGCCTTGGTGCGCAAGATCGTCAAGCTGGAATCGGTCGCGGAGGTAGCGGATCGTCTGGGGCCGGCTCCGGGCCGCAAGATCACGAATCTCCGTCGCCTCGTCGCTGAACGTGGTGCGGAGGCGGATACCGCCGGGAGTCGGCCGGAGATGCGTCTCTATCGGGTCTTGCGTGCAGCGGGAGTTCGTGAGCCTGTGTCCCAGCACGAGGTCTGGTGCGGGCCTGAGCGGTTCTACCTCGACGCCGCATATCCCGACGTGTTGGTCGACCTCGAGTACCAGGGCTTCGATCCGCATCGCACTCGGACCGCGTTCGACCGCGATGCCCGCCGCGGTCGTGCCCTGACCGCTGCCGGTTGGCGGGTCGCGCACTTCACGTCCCGCGATTCCGACGCTGACATCGTCGACGCCGTTCGAGCGTTTGGCATCTGACGGTCCTGAGCGCGTCACCAGATGACAAACGCTGGGTGTGGGGGCGCGTCGGATCGAGCGATTGGCGGCTCGTGACGCGCTGGCGACCACCAGATGCCAAACGGTGTGAGTGGGGGGTTGAGTTGACGTTCGTGTCAGGGAGCGGGGACACTGAGGTCGTCGGGCGACCCGGAGGACGGCGAATGAGCGAACGGAAACTGTTCTTCGACGAGGTCGGGGAGGGCGACGCGGCCCCGGAGGTTGCCCACGAACT
>JANLRZ010000151.1:0-4009 GCA_031362155.1 Acidimicrobiia bacterium
CCAGAGCTTGGCGACGTCGCCGTCGTACTCCGCCACGACGTGCTCGCACAGCGCGTGCGTGCGTTTGGCCATCGCCGACGGGAACCGGTGCAAGGCCGGCTTCTCCCGGAAGACCTCGTCGAGCGCGTCCGGCGTCATCGCGGCGATCGCGTGGGCATCGAGCCCGCCGAGGCGCTCCTTCAAGCGCGCCGGACCTCGGAAGGCCCACTCCATTGGAACCTGCTGGTCCAAAAGCATGCCGATGACCAAGGCGAGCGGTTCGTCGATCAGCAGGGCATCGGCATCGGTATCGCCGGTGATGGGAAAGGTCGCACGGGCCATCCCGCCAGAGTACGCGCGAGTGAGTCTCGGCCACCCGGGCCGGGACTCACAGACGCAGGAGTGGGTGGAACGGTCAGCCGAAGCTGACCACCAACTGGGGTGCGTTCGCGCCCTGACGGCTCGAGAACGCCACCAGATTGTTCGATCCGTTCGTGAGCGTGAAGCTGTACTCACCGCTGGCCGTGACGACCGGGGTGACATCGAACTCGACCCACTGGCCGAGGGTGGCGGTCTTGCTGGCGCTCAGTGCGACGCCGGTCGTCGCGGGCTTCGTGTTCCAGGTGACCGTCGACTCGCTCCAGGTGGCGGTCGCAGACCGGGACAGTGAACCGGTCGAGTTGCTGGCGTCGGTCACGAACAGCCGGACCTTGGCCGAGACCGGCGTGGCCGGCAGCGCGCCGACCGAGAACCGGACCAGCGGTTCATATCTCGTCCCGCCCTTCCGGTAGCCCTGGATGGTCGTCGCGGTTCCGAAGTTCGTGTTGGCCTGGTTGGACTGCACGTAGCTGTCGGCGACGGCCGTCGTGGTAACCGGTGCCGGCACGACCTTGATCACCTTCGACGTCGACGTCGAGCCATTCGCGTTCCCTACCGTCAAGGTCGCGGTGTACTGACCCAAGGCCGTGTAGGTGTGCGCCGGGTTCTTCACCGTTGACCCGGTGCCGTCACCGAAGTCCCACAAGCGCGACGTCACGGTGCCTGCGGTCGTGTCGGTGAACTGCACCGTCAACGGACCCGCCCCCGTCGACGGGGTCGCGGTGAAGGCCGCTTGCGGCGGCGCATCGGCGATGTCGAACACGAACACTGCGTACTGCAGCGGATCGCCGATCGGCCGAGAGTCGTACCCGTCCGAGACGAACAGCTGGCCATCGATCAGTTCGACGGCCCGAGCATCGATCACGCCGAACGGGCCCAGGTCGAAGTCGTACCCCGGGATGACCGTCCCCGTGGCGACGTCGATGACTTCGAGTCGCTGGGTCGTCGTCGTCACGATCATGCGGTTGCCGTCGGTGGTGAAGGTCACCCCGGTCATGCCACCGTTCACTCCCGTGATGGGCGTCGCCACCCCGATCGCGTTGGTCGCATAGTTGTATGAGGCCACGCCACCGCCATGGGTGAAGAACAGACCGACCCCCGGCCGCCAGCCGGCACCCGTCGGGTCCGTGCCTTCGGGGAGCGCCTGGTAGGACTCGACCTGGAAGTTCCCGTCGACATCTCGCAGGAGCCGGTAGGCGGTCGGGTCCATCGGACCGGTCCCGCAGCAGTTGCCGGAGAACGCATACAGGACGTCACCGGTCGGGTCGTAGGCCAACGACTCGAAGTCGTCGGTCCGGGACAGCCCCGCCGCGTCCCCGACACCGCCAACCGGCAGCGAATCGGAGAAGTCCGACCGGGGAATCGTGCGGCGCAGAATGCTCGTGGTGGCATCCACTTCGTAGATGCGATCGGAGTTGTCGTCGGACAACCACAATGCGTTGTCGCTCGGCACGTAGACCGACCCTTCGAGGTCGTGGGCCAGGATCGACGTGTTTGAGAACGGCGCCGCGGTGAAGCTGCGACTCAGCACGAGGCCAGGAGTCGCCGGGGCAGCAAGACCACCGGTCGAGGTTGCGGCGCCCGAGAACGTCAGCACCAGCTGCGGCGCGTTCGCGCCTTGCCGGCTGGAGAACGCGACGAGGTCGTTGCTCGGGTTGGTGAGGGTGAAGCTGTACTCGCCGGCCGCGGTCACGGTGGAGGTCACGTCGAATTCGACCCATTGACCCAGCGGCGCGTTGCGGCTGGCACCGAGCGAGGCTCCGGTCGTCGCCGGCTTGTTGTTCCATGTGATGCCGGACTCGGTCCACGTCGCCGAGGCGGTCCGGAAGAGCTGACCGCTGGTGGCGCTGGCATCGGTGACGAACAGCCGGACCTTGGCGCTGGTGGGCGTGGCCGACAGCGCAGGGACGGAGTAGCGCCAATAGGGCTGGTAGGTGATCGCATTGCGACCGCCCGTGTTCTGACTCTGGATCGTGGTCTCGGTGCCGTAGTTGGTATTGGCGGAGTTCGAACGCACGTAGCTGTCGGCGACGGGCGTCAGGGTGATCGGCGCCGGGGTCACCGTCACGAGGTTGGTGCTGATGCGCGTGTTGGTTCCGCTCGGGGACGTGACCGTGAGCGTGACCGTGTAGGTGCCGTTGGCGGCGTAGGTGTGGGCCGGGCTCGGCTGTGTCGAAGTCGTACCGTCGCCGAAGTCCCAGGCCCAGCCGGTGACCCCGCCGACGCTCGTGTCGGTGAACTGCACCGGCAACGGCGCCACTCCGGTGGTCGGAGCGGCGGTGAACTTGGCGTTGAGGAGTGGCGGGTTCACGGCGACCGTGACGATGTTCGCCTGGGTCGTGGTCGCGGTCCCCTTCGAGTTCGTCACGGTCAGGGTGACGCTGTAGGTCCCCGGGTTACTGAACGTGTGCGCAGGGTTCTGCTCCACAGACGACGTTCCATCACCGAAGTTCCACAACCATTGCGTCGGGACGCCGGTGCTGCGGTCGGTGAAGGTGGTGATCAACGGAGCGATGCCCGTCGTCGGGGCCGCCGTGAAATCGGCGGTCGGCGCGGCACTGCCATCGACGATGTCGAAGACGAAGATCGCGTAGCGCAGCGGGTCACCGACCGACCGGGAGTCGTAGCCATCGGAGACGAACAGTTGGTCGCCGATCACCTCGACCGCGCGGGGGTCGATGATGCCGTACGGGGTGAGGTCGAACGACCAGCCGGGCACCACGGTCCACGTGGTCGGGTCGACCCGGTAGAGCTTGTTGAGGTGGCTGACGACGAGCAGGTCGTTGCCGTCGGGCGTGAACGTCGCACCCACGAGACCGACGTCGACCCCCGAAATCGTCGTCGAGGTCCCGACCGTGTTGGTGGCGTAATCGTAGGGCGTAACGGTCTGGCCCTTGACGAAGTGGGTGCCGCCATTGGTGCCGGTCCGCCACGCCGACCCGGTCGGGTCGGTCCCCTCGGGGAGTGCGTTCCAATCCGTGACCTGGAACTTGCCTTGCGCGTCACGCGTCAGGCGGTACATCGTCGGATCGAACGGTGCCACGCCACAGCAGTTCCCACTGGTGGCGTAGATCGTGTCGCTCGCCGGGTCGTAGTTGAGCGACTCGAGGTCGTCGACGCGCGTCGGTCCGGGCAGCGCGCCCGTACCGACCTGGGGCGTCGCCAGGAAGTCGGCTGTCGGGATGACCCGACGGAGCTCATTGGTGGTCGCGTCGGTCTCGTACATCCGACCGAAGTTGTCGTCGATCAGCCAGAGGGCGTTGTCGGCCGGCACGTACGCCGAACCTTCCTCGTCCCGCGCCGAGGTCGTGGTACCGGCGAAGGGCGCGGTGGTGAACGTGTGGTTCAGCCGCAGACCGACGTTGGGTGGGTTGGGCAGGTTGGTCGACGGCGCGGTGGCGAAGGTCAGCAAGAGTTGCGGCGCGTTCGCACCTTCCCTGCTCGAGTAGGCCACCGGGTCCGCACTGTTGTTGGTGAGGGCGAAGCCGTACGCGCCCGCGGTCGTGACCACCGACGTCACATCGAGTTCGACCCACGACCCTGCCGTCGGCACTGCCGACGTCCCGATCTGGGCACCTGCGGTCGACGGCTTGTTGTTCCACGTCAGGGCGGTCTCACCCCAGGTGGCGGTGGTCTGACGCAACACGCCGGT
>JANLRZ010000048.1:0-15016 GCA_031362155.1 Acidimicrobiia bacterium
CGACCACGACCACCACGACCGTCGCGCCGCAACTGCCGACGGTGACCCCTGCCGCCGAGGACAAGCGCAACGCCGAGGTGTTCCTCCCCAGCCGCGATGGTCAGGTGCTCTATCAGCTCGGCCCGACGGCCTTGACGGGTCGCACCGTCACCAGCGCCAAGGCTCGCTACGACAGCAGTTCCGGCCAGTGGGCGGTCTCGGTCAACTTCAACGACATCGGCCACCAGAAGTTCGATGCCCTGGCGGCGGCGTCGATCTCGAAGCCGGCCCCGCAGAACGCGGTGGCGATCGTGCTCGACGGGGTCGTGCAGTCGGCGCCCACCTTCCAAGAAGCGTCGTACCCGAGTGGTGTGTCGATTTCGGGCGACTTCAGTCAAAGCGAGGCCGAAGATCTCGCCACGGTGCTCAAGTTCGGTTCGTTGCCGGTCCAGCTCAAGGAACTGACGACGACCAGCATCTCGCCGACACTCGGACGTGACCAACTCGATGCCGGTCTCCTTGCGGGCGCGATCGGCCTCGTGCTGGTCGCGCTGTACATGTTGCTGTTCTACCGAATCCTCGGCCTGGTGGTCGTCGCCGGTCTGTTTTTGGCCGGTGCCGCGATCTACTCGATGATCACCTATCTCGGTCAGAGCATCGGGCTCACGCTGACCCTTGCCGGTGTGGTCGGTTTGATCGTCTCGGTGGGTATCACCGTCGACTCGTACGTCGTCTACTTCGAACGCCTGAAGGACGAGATCCGGACCGGACGGACAGTGCGCAGCTCGGTGGATCGGGGCTTCGCGCGTTCGTTCAAGACCATCCTCGCGGCCGACCTCGTGTCGCTCATCGCGGCGGCGATCCTCTACTGGCGGGCCGTCGGATCCGTCGCCCAGTTCGCGTTTCTGCTGGGTCTCTCGACGATTCTCGACCTGCTGATCGCGTACTTCTTCATGCATCCGTTGGTGCAACAGATGGCGCGCAGTCGAGCGCTGATCGCGACGAAGAAGGTCGGCATGGCCGCCGGACTCGACACGCCGGAGGCAACGGTATGAAGCCCGACGGGACCCGGCACACCCTGAAGGATCTGTACCACGAGAACACGGCCTACGACTTTCTGCACCGTCGGTGGCGGTGGGTACTGTTCTCGGGCCTGTTGCTCCTGGTCTCGGTCCTCGGGTTCGTCCTGCGCGACGGCCTGAACCTCGGACTCGATTTCACCGGCGGGACGTCGTGGCAGCTGACGGTGGCCAAGGGTCAGTCCACGTCGACGGCCGACCTCCGTGCCCTGCTCGTCGAACAGAAGGTTTCGGACCCGAAGATCGTCTTGCTGGGGACCGGCGGCGTCCGCGTCGAGACCCTGACCCCGTCGCCGGAGCGTGAGCAAGCCGTCACTGAGGCGCTCGCGAAGTACGGGAACGTCAAGGTCGCGAGTGTCAGTGTTTCTGAGGTCGGCCCGAGCTGGGGCGAGAAGGTCAGCCGCGAAGCGCTCATCGCGCTGTTGATGTTCTTCGTCGCGATCGCGCTGTACCTGTCGTTGCGCTTCGAGTTCAAGATGGCCGTGGCCGCGATCATCGCGGTCATCCACGACATCGCGATCACCGTCGGGGTGTATGCCGTGACCGGCATCGAGGTCACCCCGGCCACGGTGATCGCCTTCCTCACCATTCTTGGCTTCTCCCTGTACGACACCGTCGTGGTGTTCGACAAGATCCGGGAGAACGAACCGCACCTCAACACGGTCAAGGGTCTGACCTACACCGACATGGCGAACCAGTCGCTCAACCAGGTGTTGATGCGCTCGTTGAATACCACGTTCGTCGCGCTGCTCCCGGTGACGTCGCTGCTCGTCGTGGGCGTCTGGATCGAGGGTGCCTTGGCGCTGCGGGAGTTCGGCCTCGCCTTGTTCATCGGGTTGATCATCGGCGGGTACTCGTCGTTGTTCGTCGCGACTCCGATCCTGGCGGCGTGGAAGGAACGCGAACCTCGGTATCGGGCCTTGGCCGAGCGCAGCGCGCAGCGCTCCAAGCGCGACTCGGTGATGATCCCCGTGGGTGGTCCCACCGACGATTCCGGATCGGAATCGGTCGCCAGCCGACCCCCGACCGTGAGCGACAGCGGTGTGGTCATCGCGCCGCGTGCCCGACAGAACAAGGGCAAGAAGAAGAAGTAGCAGCACGCGCGGCTCGGCATGGGAGACTAGGACGAGTGAGTCTCTCGGAACTGCCCCGGGCTGAGGTCCGCAACGAACGTCGGTCGGTTCTCCCTTGGCGTCGTCAGCAGGTCGATGTCGCGATCGCCCCGGTGCTGAGTTCGTTTCTCGAACACCATCGCAAGGCCGATACCAACCTGATTCGGCGGGCGTATGCCGCGGCCCACCGGGCGCACTCGGATCAGGTCCGCCGATCCGGTGAGCCGTACATCGTCCACCCGCTGGGCGTCGCGCTCATCCTGGCCGATCTCGGACTCGACGACGTGACCATCGCCGCCGCGCTGCTCCACGATGCGGTAGAAGACACCGAACTCACGAAAGAAACCGTTGAGGCGGAGTTCGGTGCCGAGGTCGCCGCCATCGTCGACGGTGTCACCAAGCTCGACCGGTTGCAGTTTGCTTCCAAGGAAGCGCAGCAGGCCGCGAGCATGCGCAAGATGCTCGTCGCCATCGCGAAGGACATCCGGGTCCTGCTCATCAAGCTCGCCGACCGACTCCACAACATGCGGACGATCGCGTCCCTCCCGGAGGGCAAGCAGCTCCGCATCGCGCACGAGACCATGGACATCTACGCGCCGCTCGCGCATCGCATGGGAATCGGCGAGATCAAATGGCAGCTCGAAGACCTGGCGTTCGCGGTGCTCTATCCCAAACGCTACGCCGAGATCGAGCAGATGGTCGCCACCGAATCGCCCGCGCGCGACGAGCATTTCCACCAGGTGTTGGCCGAGTTGGAGCAACGGTTGTCGGAGCTGCACATCGATGCCGAGGTCAGCGGCCGCCCGAAGCACTTCTGGTCGATCTACGAGAAGATGGTCGTGCGGGAGAAGGCGTTCGACGAGGTCCAGGACCTCATCGGAGTCCGGGTCGTGGTCGAGACCGTGAAGGATTGCTACGGCGCGTTGGGTTCGATCCACGCGTGGTGGCGCCCGGTGCAGGGGCGGTTCAAGGACTACATCGCGATGCCCAAGTTCAACCTGTACCAGTCACTCCACACCACGGTGGTGGGTCCGAGCGGACGGCCGGTCGAGGTACAGATCCGCACGCGAGACATGCATCGGCGGGCGGAGTTCGGTGTGGCCGCGCACTGGGGCTACAAGGAATCGGCGGTCCCGAACAACACGGCCGACCTCGTGTGGTTGCAGCGGCTGGTCGATTGGCAGCAGGAGACCGACGACCCCGAACAGTTCATGCAGACGTTGAAAGGCGATCTCGAACAGGACGAGGTCTTCGTGTTCACGCCCAAGGGGAAGGTGATCACGTTGCCCACGGGCGCGACGCCGGTCGACTTCGCCTACGCGATCCACACCGAGGTGGGACACCGGTGTATCGGCGCCCGGTCCAACGGTCGGTTGGTGCCCCTCGACGCGTTACTTACCTCGGGTGACACGGTCGAGATCGTCACCAGCAAGGTCGAGAGCCAGGGACCCACCGAGGACTGGCTGGAGTTCGCCACGACCCCACGCGCACGGGAGAAGATCCGGCAACGGTTCTCCCGGGCCCGCCGGGTCGATGCCATCGACGGTGGCCGCGATGATTTGGTACTCGAACTGCGGCGAGCCGATCTTCCGGTGCAGAAGCTCATGGGTTCGCAACTGCTGGCCGAGATCGCCGCCGAGATGCACTATGCGGATCTCGACACGTTCTATGCCGCGATCGGTGAGCATCACGTGACCGCGCTCCAGGTCGCGCAACGCGTGAGACAACGCCTCTCCGGTGGCGTCGAGCAGATGCCGGTGACCGCGCGGCGGCCGTCGCGTAGCAGCGCCCGCCGACGCGCCGCGGGGGTCCACGCCGAAGGCCTCGACGACATGATTGTGCGGCTCTCTCGGTGTTGCACGCCGGTGCCCGGCGACGAGATCATCGGGTTCATCACGCGCGGCCGAGGCGTCTCGGTCCACCGCTCCGATTGCGCGAACGCAAGCGGCCTCGTGGGTCAGAGCGAGCGCCTGGTCGAGGTCGAATGGGATCACGACGCCTCGGGTGCGTTCGTCGTGGCCGTGGAGGTGGAGGCGCTCGACCGGTCACGGCTGCTCCGCGACGTGGCCAGCACGCTGGCCGAGCACCACGTGAACATCCTCTCCTGCCAGAGCCAGACCACCCCGGATCGGGTTGCTCGATTTCAGTTCGAGTTCGAGTTGGCCGAGCCCGGCCACCTCGAGTCGCTCCTCGCGGCGCTCAAGCGCGTCGATTCGGTCTTCGCCGCCTCCCGCGTGCTCCCCGGCACTGGTCACTCGGGCTGACCGAGCGGCGCGGCCCGCTGGGCCACGAGTGGGAGGCTGGAACAAACCGGGGGATCACGGGTCGCGCCGGTAGCATCGCCAGTTCGTGTCCCGAGACGATGTTTTTCGCGCCCCCAAGGGGGTCCACGACGTCCTCCCCCCGGAATCGGGGCGGTGGGCCGAAATCGTCGCGTGCTTTGCGGAGCGAGCGGCCCGCTACGGCTACGGACTGGCGATCACGCCGATCTTCGAACACGTCGAGGTCTTCCACCGGGTAGGCGAGCACACCGACGTGGTGGCGAAGGAGATGTACGAACTGACCGACAAGGGCGGGCGACGACTCGCCCTCCGACCCGAAGGTACCGCCTCGGTCGTGCGCGCCTACGTCCAGCACCGGCCCACTCCCCCCTGGAAGGTCTGGTACGTCGCGCCCAACTTCCGGTACGAGCGGGCCCAGAAGGGCCGCTACCGCCAGCACTGGCAACTCGGCGTCGAGGCCCTGGGGGTCGACGATCCCGACATCGACGTCGAGGTGATTGCGCTCCTCAACGGCTTCTACCGAGACATCGGGCTCACCGACGTCCGCCTGTTACTGAACTCGATGGGCGACGCCGCCTCTCGGGCGCCGTTCGTCGCCGCCCTCCGCGACCACTTCCTCCGCCACGGGGCGGCCCTGGGTGACGACTTCGTGGCACGGGTCGAGGCCAATCCGATGCGGGTACTCGACGCCAAGGTCGAGGATTGGCAGGACGTCATCGCATCGGCACCGCAACTGCCCGAGTTCCTGAGTGCCGACGCCACCGACAAGTTCGAACGAGTCCAGACCGGCCTGGCGTCGATAGGAATCGGAGTCGAACTCGATCCGCGGCTCGTTCGCGGGTTCGACTACTACACCGGCACCACGTTCGAGTTCCAGAGTGATGCGCTCGACGCCGCCCAGAACGCAGTGGGCGGTGGCGGTCGGTACGACCGCCTCGCCGAGGAGTTCGGCGGCCCGCCCACGCCCGGAATCGGTTTCGGTTCCGGTCTCGAGCGGATCGTGCTGGCCCTCGATGCCCTGGGCGTGCCCAGTGGCGGCCGGGGCATCGAGGTGTTCGTCGTCGATGGGCTCGGCCCCGAGGGTGGGACCACGGTGGGCGGCCTGGTCGAGGCGCTCCGAGCCGATGGGTTCGCGGTGGACCGGTCGTTCGGCGGCCGGTCGATCAAGGCGCAGTGGAAAGGCGCGGATCGATCAGGCGCGGCGGTCGCCGTGATGGTGGGTCGTGACGAACTCGCCCGCGACGCGGTCGCGGTGAAAGATCTGGCCTCCGGTGCGCAAGAAGAAGTGTCTCGAACGGATCTAGTGGCGTGGCTGACCGCCCGCCGGGAACGGGTGATCGGAAGATGATGCGCACGCACGAGGTCGGAACGCTCCGACCGGAGCACTCCGGCCAGGAGGTCACGGTCGCGGGGTGGGTGGCGGCCCGGCGCGACCACGGTGGCGTGGTGTTCTTCGATCTGCGGGATTCGTCGGGCGTGGTGCAGGTGGTCGTCGACCCCGAGCGGATCACCGACGACGACGTCCATCACTTCGGTCGGGAGTGGGTGATCCAGATCGTGGGCGACGTCCGCCCGCGGCCCGAGGGCACGGTCAACCCCGATCTGCCGACCGGCGCGGTCGAGGTGGGTGCGCGGTCCCTGGTCGTGCTGAACCGGGCCGAGCCCCCGCCGTTCCCGCTCACCGAACGCGGCGACGACGTCGACGAAGTGTTGCGCCTCAAACACCGGTATCTCGACCTGCGCCGGAACTCGATGCAGCGCAACCTCCGAATCCGGTCGCGGGTCAACGCCGCGTTGCGCTCGGCGATGACGGATCAGAACTTCGTCGAAGTCGAGACGCCGATGCTCATCGCGTCGACTCCCGAGGGGGCGCGCGACTTCGTCGTGCCGTCACGGTTCAGTCCGGGCGAGTTCTACGCCCTCCCGCAGAGCCCCCAGCTCTTCAAGCAACTCTTGATGGTTGGTGGCCTCGACCGCTACTTCCAGATCGCGCGGTGTCTGCGCGACGAGGATCTACGCGGCAATCGGCAGTTCGAGTTCATGCAGTACGACATGGAGATGAGCTTCGCCGACCAGGCGGATGTTCAGGCCGTCGTGACGACCGCGGTGAACGCTGCGGTCGAGGCCATCACGGGCGCGCCGCTCGGACCTATTCCCACGATGACGTGGGCCGAGGCGATGGACCGCTACGGCTCGGACAAGCCGGACATCCGGTTCGGAATGGAGCTGACCGATCTCGGTGATGCGGTGGCCGGCACCGAGTTCAAGGCGTTTCATGCCGACGCGGTCAAGGGCATTTGTGTACCCGGTCGGGGTGATGCATCCCGTTCGGTGCTCGACGGTCTGGTCGATCGGGCGAAGGGGCTCGGCGCGGCCGGGCTGGTGTGGATGCGGGTACAAGCCGGATCGACCCTGGAGTCGCCGGTGGCGAAGTTCCTCTCCGCATCCGAGCAGGCCGGGATCATCGGTGCATTGGGCGCGGTCCCGGGTGATCTCGTGTTGATCGTCGCCGGTGCTCGGCGCCGGACGAACGAGGTACTGGGCGCGTTGCGGCTCGACCTCGGACGGCCGCCGATCGCCGAAGGGGGTTTGGTGCCCCTGTGGGTGGTCGACTTCCCGCTCTTCGAGGCGCTGACCGATGCCGGACGGCCGATCCCTGCGCATCACCCGTTCACCCAACCTCACCCCGACGATGTCGCGCTGCTCGACACTGCGACGGGCGAGGCCTTCCTCGACATCCGGTCCCAGGCCTACGACCTCGTGCTCAACGGCTGGGAACTCGGCTCGGGCAGCGTGCGTATTCACCATCCGGTGATGCAGCAGCGCGTGTTCACGCTGCTCGGCATCGACGAAGCCGAGGCGCACGCGCGCTTCGGCTTCCTGCTCGATGCGTTCAAGTACGGCGCACCGCCCCATGCGGGATTTGCGTTTGGTGTCGACCGACTCGTCGCCGTGCTGGCGGGCGAGGAGAGCATCCGCGAGGTCATCGCCTTCCCGAAGACCCAGTCGGGTGCCGACCCGCTCACCGGCGCGCCCAGTCGCCTCGATCCGGTGCAGCTCCGCGAGCTCGGGATTTCCGTCCCGCCCAAGAAATAGTTCGACGAGAGGGGAGCCGTGACGGATCTGTTCGGGGCGGCCGCCGAAGCCCGACTCACGGCGCGCGCGCCGTTGGCCGCGCGTCTGCGTCCGCGCTCGCTCGACGAGGTGGTCGGTCAAGGCGAGTTGCTCGGGGCCGGGCGCCCGCTCCGGCTCCTGATCGAGTCGGATCGGCTGACGTCGGTGGTGTTGTGGGGTCCGCCCGGCACCGGCAAGACCACGATCGCCCGGTTGATCGCCGGCGCGACCCAGAAGGCCTTCGAGCCGCTGTCGGCGGTCAGTGCGGGGGTCAAAGACGTTCGCGAGGTGGCCGAGCGGGCGCGGCAGCGGCTCGGCGAACGGGGCCAGGGCACGATCCTGTTCCTCGACGAGGTCCACCGCTTCTCCAAGACCCAACAGGACGCCCTGCTGCCCCACGTCGAAGAGGGACTCATCGTGCTCGTGGGCGCCACGACCGAGAATCCCTACTTCTCGTTGACCGCACCGCTGCTCAGCCGGTCGACGTTGTTCCGGTTGGAGTCGGTCGCGCCCGACGAGCTGCGCGTGCTCGTGGATCGGGCGTTGACCGACGTCGAGCGCGGGCTGGGTGAGTCCCGGCTCACGATCGACGCCGACGCGTTGGACCACCTCGTCGATCGGGCCGAAGGCGACGCCCGCCACACCCTGACGAGTCTGGATGTTGCCGCCGCCCTCGCCTCCGAGGCGGGTGCGGGCTCGATCGGGCTCTCGCACATGGAGACCGCGTTGGCCATGCGGGCGCTGCGGTACGGCGACGACGAGCACTACGACATCATCTCGGCGTTCATCAAATCCATCCGCGGATCCGACGTTGACGCCGCGCTGTATTGGTTGGCCCGGATGCTCGAAGCCGGAGAGGACGCCCGCTTCATCGCCCGCCGGTTGGTGATCTCAGCCTCCGAAGACATCGGACTCGCGGATCCGCACGGGTTGCCCATTGCCGCGGCGGCTGCCCATGCCGTCGAGTTCGTCGGGCTCCCCGAAGCGATGCACAACCTGGCCCACGCGGTGATCTACCTGGCGAATGCCCCGAAATCGAACGGTGCCAAAGTCGCGCTGATGGCGGCACTCGCCGATGTTCGTGACCGGCCGGCGGGTGATGTCCCTATGCACTTGCGGGATGCGAGCTATCGCAGTGCCGGCGTATTGGGACACGGGAAGGGCTACGTCTATCCTCACGACGTGCCGGGCGGCTGGGCTCCTCAGGAGTACCGACCGGCCGAGGTTGCCGACCAGGTCTACTGGCGACCGAGTGGCAATGGCGACGACCGGGATCGGCGTCCTGCCGGAGCCCGAACCTACGAGGCGACGCGGGAGCGCGAACAGTGAGTATCGGAGAGTGGCTCGCAGCCACGGGCGCAGTCTTGATCGCGGTAGTGCTCGGCGGCCTGCTGTTCGCACTGGTCTCACTGGTGTCGACGGTGCGTCGGTTGCGCACGACCGTCGAACGACTCCAGGAGGAGACCCTTGCGGTCACCCGGGCGATGCAGGACGCACTCCTCGACGCCGAGCACGAGGTCGACCGCGTCGATGCGCTGCTCACCGCGGCCGAAGGGGTCGGCGGACGGATCGACGGCGCGTCGCGGCTGGTCACCAGGACCGTCACCAATCCGGTGGTGAAGGTCTTGGCGATCGGGACCGGCACCAAGCAGGCGGTCCGGCGCATGCGCACCGGCGATCGGCGAGCGGCCCGATGATCCCGAAGCGCGTGTTCTGGTTGACCGTCGGGTACGGCGCGGGTCTCGGCTCGTCCTGGTACACGACCCGAAAGGTGCGCGCCGCCGCCCGTCGGTACACCCCGGACGGCCTGGGCGAGCGGGTCAGCGGCGGAGTCGAGACGGTCAAAGCCGCCGCGATCGAGGGCCGGGCGGCCATGCGCCGTCGTGAGATGGAGCTCCGTGCCGGCCTCAAGACCTGATCCGATGACTGCTGACGAGCTTCGCCGCGCCTTCCTCGACTTCTTCGCGCAACGCGGCCACACGGTCGTGCCCAGTGCCAGTTTGATCCCGCACGACTCGAATGTGTTGTTCACCATCGCCGGGATGCTGCCGTTCGTGCCGTATTTCAACGGCACGGAGCCGGCGCCGTATCCCCGGGCCGCCTCGAGCCAGAAGTGCGTGCGGGCCGGCGGCAAGCACAACGACCTCGACGACATCGGCCGAACCAACCGGCACATGTCGTTCTTCGAGATGCTCGGCAACTTCAGCTTTGGTGACTACTTCAAGTCCGAGGCGATCGCGTTCGCGTGGGAGTTCTATACCGAGGTGCTCGCGCTCGATCCGGAGCGGCTCTGGATCACGGTGCACGAATCCGATGACGAAGCCGAGACCATCTGGCGCGACACGATCGGCGTTCCTGCCGAACGGATCCAACGCCTCGGTGACGACAACTTCTGGCGGATGGGTGACACCGGCCCGTGCGGGCCGAGTTCGGAAATCTTCTGGGATCTCGGACCCGAGTTCGGTCCCGATGGTGGGCCGGCGGTCAGCGACGATCGGTTCGTCGAGATCTGGAATCTGGTTTTCATGCAGTACGACGCCCAGCCGGATGGCTCCCTCGTGCCACTGCCGGCGCCGAGTGTCGACACCGGCGCGGGGCTCGAACGGAACCTGGCGGTGCTGCAAGGTGCTCGCACGATCTGGGACATCGACGTCTTCCAGCCGCTCATTGCCGCGGCCGAGTCGGTCACCGGCACGACCTACGGGACCTACCCCGGAACCGAAGACGACGTCTCGCTGCGCATCCTCGCCGAACACGCGCGCACGATGACCTTCCTTGTTGCCGATGGCGTGGTGCCCAGTAACGAAACCCGCGGGTACGTGTTGCGCCGCATCATTCGGCGGGCGGTGCGCCACGCCTACCGCCTGGGCGCGCGGCAACTGGTCACGCCGGCACTCGTCGACGCGACCGTGGCGACCATGGGGACGGCCTACCCCGATCTCATCGCGCGGCACGATCTGGTGCGCACCATCGTCCAGCGTGAAGAGGAGCGGTTCCTCGCCACGCTCCAACGCGGCGAAGACATGCTGGCCGAGATCCTGAGTGCCGGCGATGTATCGGGCGAGCGCGCGTTCTTTCTCCATGACACCCTCGGATTCCCGGTCGACCTGACACGCGAGATTGCCGCGGAAGCGGGCCGTGAGGTCGATGTCGAGGGGTTCAACACGGCCATGCACGAACAGCGCACACGCGCGCGCGAGGCCCATAAGGCGGCGGGTGGCGCAGCGAGTGCCCCGGTCGAGCTCTATCGCGAACTGCTCGACGAGCACGGCGACACCGAGTTCACCGGTCGGCAGGAGTACAGCACGGCGGGTGCCACCGTGCTGGCGTTGATTGCCGGTGGTGAACGAATCGGGCGCGCCGACCCGACCACCGGTGCGGTCGACGTCATCGTCGATCGCACGCCCTACTACGCCGAATCGGGTGGTCAGGTCGGCGACACCGGCGCCATCACGGCCGAGTCGGGGTTGGTGGCGCGGGTCCACGACACGCAGTACGCAATTCCGGCGCGTCTGACCGTCCACCGCGTCGAGGTCACCGAAGGGGCCCTGAGCGAGGGTGAGTCGGTCACGCTCAGCATCGACGGTGCTCGTCGCGACGCCATCCGCCGCAACCACACCGCGACCCACCTCCTGCACGCCGCGATGCGTACTGTCCTCGGCGATCATGTGAAGCAAGCGGGTTCGCACGTCGACGACCACCGACTGCGGTTCGACTTCTCCCATCACGAAGCCGTCGATGCCAACGATCTCGTCACGATCGAATCGTTGGCGAATCGGGAAGTGATCGCCGACGCGGCGGTGCGTCACTACGAGACCACCAAGGCGCATGCGGAAAGCATCGGTGCGATCGCGTTTTTCGGCGACAAGTACGGCGACATCGTGCGAGTCCTCGAGGCCGGACCAACGTCCACCGAACTGTGTGGCGGCACCCACGTGCATGCGCTCGGTTTCATCGGTCCGATCAAGATCGTGAGTGAGGGGTCGATCGGTTCGAACCTGCGGCGTATCGAAGCGGTCACCGGTGAGGTGGCACTGACCCGGATCGGTGATGAGGAACACCAGCTGCGCGAGCTTGCAGGGTTGCTCAATGTCGCGCCGGCTGAACTCTCGACCCGGGTCGAGAAGCTGCTGGGCCAAGTGAAGTCGCTCGGCGACGAACTCGCGGCGGCACGCCGGCGCGAGGCCGTCGGCGTCGCCCAGGAGTTGGCGGCCGCGGCTGATCGGTCGTCGGTCGTGGTGCGCCGGGACGGGCTCGCGCCCGATGATCTTCGCCAACTCGGAGTTGCCGTGCGCGACGTGCTGGGACCGCAGGGCGTAGTGCTGCTCCTGGGCGAGAACGACGGGAAGGCCGGCGTCGTGGCGGCCGTGGGATCGGAGCGAGTCGCCGCCGGGGTCTCGGCGGCCGCGTTGGCGGCGCCGGTGGCGAAGCTGCTCGGCGGGGGTACCGCGAAGAACGCAGAACTCGTGGTCGGGGGCGGTCCGAACACTGGTGCCCTCGACGAAGCCTTCGAAGTGGCCCAGCGCCAGGTGGCCGACGCCGTAGGGTGATCCCAATGGGCCGCATTCTCGGGGTGGATCTGGGGAGCCGGCGTATCGGTGTCGCCGTATCGGATCCCGGCGGCGTGATCGCGAGTCCGCTGGCCACGATTGAACGCAGTGGAGACGCCGAGCGTGATCGCCGGGCCATCGTGTCGATGGCGGTCGAGCAGGAGGCCCGCACCGTGGTCGTCGGCCTGCCCCGGGAGATGTCAGGTCGGCTGGGTCCTGCGGCCAAGGCGGCGCGGGCCGAGGTCGAGGCGTTGGCGGTATTGGCGTCCGATATCGAGTTCGCGCTGGTCGACGAACGGTTGACCACCGTGATCGCCGATCGGTCGATGATCGGAGCCGGGGCGAAACGCAAGGAACGGCGCCAGAAGATCGACCAGGTCGCGGCAGCCGTGATCTTGCAGTCGTACTTGGAGTCGCGGTCATGACCGACGAGGAGGCGATCGAATCGCGCCGGGCGCGTCGCCGGTCGCGTCCGAGATCGCGTCGAGGCTGGTGGGTTGCGGGCGTGTTGACGTTGCTGGCGTTGCCGTTCCTCGTGGCGATTGGATGGTTCTGGTACCAGGTCAGCCCGCCCGGAGATCCGGGCCGGGCCGTGACCGTGGTGGTCCCGCGTGGTGTCGGCGTGAGTGGTATCGCCGACCGTCTCGAATCGCGGGGCGTGATCGGCTCGTCACTCGCGTTCCGGGTGTACTCGCGGTTCAGTGGATCGTCCTCGTTTCAGGCTGGGACCTACCGAATGCATCAGGATCTCGGTGCCCGAGAGTCGATCCGGGTGTTGGAACGGGGTCCGCGCCAGCACTACGAGAAGCTCGCGTTGCCGCCGGGACTGACCCTCGAAGAGATCACGACCCGCGTCGGCGCCTTGCCGGGTCGGTCGGCGCCGCGCTTTCGCGAGGCGTTGGACGCGGGGACGGTCCGGTCGAAGTTCCAACCCCCGACCGTTCAGTCGCTCGAGGGGTTGACCTGGCCCGATACCTACCTCGTCGAGGACCACGAGAACGAGCTCGACATTCTGGCCACCATTGTCAGCAGCTTCGATCGGCACGCCGACGAGGTGGGGTTGGCCGCCGCACCGGATCCGTACCGATCGGTGATCATTGCCTCGTTGATCCAACGCGAGGCCGGGGTCCCCGGTGATCGGCGACTCATCAGCGCGGTGATCGCCAACCGGTTACGGGACTCGATGCCGCTCCAGATCGACGCGACCGTGATCTACGCCCGCGGCGGCGGGACGAATCCGTTGACGAACGCCGACTTCGCCCGTGAATCGCCCTACAACACCTACCGGGTGGCGGGGTTGCCGCCGACCCCGATCTCGACGGTGACGCGGGCCGCCCTGGACGCGGCGTTGCATCCGGACGATGTGCCCTTCAAGTTCTACGTGCTCACCGACGCGAGCGGCCGCCACGCGTTTGCGGTGACACTGTCCGAGCATGAAGCCAACATCGCCGACGCCCGGCGGCGCGGGGTGTTGAAATGATCACGGGGCACACTCGAGTGGCCGGAGTCATCGGCTCACCGGTCGGTCATTCCCGGTCGCCGGCAATCCACAACGCCGCGTTCGCCGCCGGCGGCCTCGACTGGGTGTACGTGGCGTTCGCCGTTGCGCCCGGTCGAGGCGCGGATGCCGTTCGGTCCTTACCCACCCTGGGCATCGGCGGCATCAATGTCACGATGCCGCACAAGGTCGACGCGGCGCGGGCGTGCGACGAGCTCACGACCGTCGCCCGGGCGTTGGGTTCGGTGAACACCGTCGTCGTACGAGACGACGGATCGTGCCTCGGCGCGTCGACGGATGGCGAGGGGTTTCTGCGGTCCTTGACCGATGAGGGGTTGGACCCGGCGGGTCGGTCGGTGCTGGTGCTCGGCGCCGGAGGCGCAGCCCGGGCGGTGGCCGATGCGTTGATTCGGGTCGGGGCGCGAGTGACCGTGGCATCACGACGTCCCGAGGCCGCTCGGGCGCTGGCCGCTGCGGTGGCCGGGGCCGAGGTCAGTGCCTGGCCGTCGAGCCCGGCCGGAGACATGGAGATCGTGGTGAACGCCACGCCCATCGGGATGGGCGACGACGCCGGGATCCCGATCGAACCCGTCGCCGGGCAGTGGATCGTCGATTTGGTGTATCACCCGCTCGAAACCGGCCTACTCCGCAAAGCCACCGAAACCGGCGCACGGCCGATCGGCGGGTTGGGGATGCTCGTACACCAAGCGGCGCTGGCCTTCGAGCTCTGGACCGGCCTCCCGGCGCCGTTGTCGGCCATGCGAGACGCGGCCCGAGATGGCTGAGCCGGGGGCTCAATAAGTCTTCGGAAGCTGCCGACACCTTCACGGACACACCGTGGAGGCCGTTCAGTGTTATCCGGGACATTCTCAGTCTTCCCCCTCGCCGAAGTCCTCGGACTCGTCGAGCGGTCAGTCGCGAGCGGCGCCCTGGTCGTGCACGGCCGCGAGGTCGACGGGTCCTTGTACTTCGCCGGCGGGGAACTGTGCGGCGGAGAGGTCTCGGACCTGTCGGGGCCGGTGCCGGATATCGCGACGTTGGAAGTTCGTCTCCTCGAAGTCTGCGTGTCGTTGTTGCGAAGCCGAGACGCCGAGTTCGAGTTTCGGGCTGATGTGACCCCGCCGTGGCCGGCGCCGCTCGCCCTCCCGGTCGGTCCGGTGTTGGAACGTTCGACGGCGATCGCTCGAGAGTGGCCTGCGATCATGACGACGGTCGAGAGTTTCGACTCGATTCTCGAGCGGACGGGTGTGCTCACCGAAGACTCGATCACGCTGAGCCGTATCGGCTTTCGCGTGCTCGAACTCGTCGACGGGGAGCGCACGATCAGGGAGTTGGCCCGGACCGCCGATGCCAGCCTCATCGTCATCGGGCCCGAGGTGCGAGCCCTCGTGTTGGCCGGCGC
>JANLRZ010000056.1:0-111861 GCA_031362155.1 Acidimicrobiia bacterium
GGATGAACGCCGAACACATTCGCCGCATGGAGATTCCTGAGTTGGTTGCCGCGGTCTTGCCGTTCGCAGTCGAGCGCTACGGCCAACACCTCGATGTCCCGACGTTCGAAGCGGCGGTCGCGTTGGCCCACGAACGGGCAACGACGCTGATACAGATCGCGGAGCAAGCCGCGTTCTTGTTCACCGGAAGTGATGTGGTCGAGATCGATTCGGAATCGTGGGAGCGGCTCGTCGCAACCGAGCAGGTCACGGCCGTGCTCGATGCCGCTATCGACCATTGTTCCGATTGCGATTGGACCGTCGAAGCCATCGACTTGCGGCCTGCGATCGATGCGCTTGGTTTGAAGGCGCGCAAGGCGATGCCCGCGCTCTATGCCGCAGTCGAAGGTCGGTCGTCGGGACTGCCGCTCTTCGACTCGATCCACTTACTCGGCCGTGACTGCGCGCTGGCTCGGATGCGGGCCGCGCGCGCTCGGATCGACGGGACGTGAGGCGGGTCCTTCGCATCGGTTTGCGCATCGCTCTCGTCGTGGTCGCACTCGGGGTCGTTGGCTTCATCGTGACGTTCTTGCAAGTGTGGCGTGCGGCGCGAAGCGATAGTGCGCGGCCGTCAGACGCGATCGTGGTTTTGGGTGCCGCACAGTACGACGGCATCCCATCCCCCGTGCTCGCCGCGCGCCTCGACCACGCACTCGAGTTGTATCGCGCCGGCATCGCACCCGTGATTGTGGTCACCGGCGGCCGCCGGGAGGGCGACCGATTTACCGAAGCCACCGCAAGTGCGACCTACCTGCACAACCACGGTGTGCCTGACGACGCGATTCTGCGGGAGACGACCGGTCGCTCGTCGTGGGAGTCGTTGCGCGCCTCGGCTCGATTCTTGATCGACCGCGATATGACACGCGTCGTTCTCGTTTCCGATCCGTATCACGCGGCGCGTATCGACGCGATCGCCAGCGAAGTCGGACTCGACGCAGTGACGTCATCGACGCGTACGAGTCCGATCGACGGCGCCGACGAATGGCGTCACCTCGGTACCGAAACCGTGCGCGTTGCAGCCGGGCGCATCTTCGGATTCGGTCGACTCGACAAGAACCAGCAGGTCGGAAAGCTGGTCTAACGACTGGCTATGCTGGAGCCCACCTTCGGGGGTGGTGTAATCGGCAACACAACAGGTTCTGGTCCTGTCTTTGGGGGTTCGAGTCCTCCCCCCCGAGCCAACCGAGGAAATGTTCTCGGCGCAGTCTGGCCCCGTCGTCTAGTGGCCTAGGACGCCGCCCTCTCAAGGCGGTAACGGCAGTTCGAATCTGCTCGGGGCTGCCAACCAAGCCCGGGACTTCGTCCCGGGCTTCGTTGTGTCCGGCGTCGGTACCCGATCAACGTCACTCGTTGTCGTGTGGTTCACCGCGTGCGCACCAAATTCTTTCGCGTGCGAGCGCGCGCGAAAAAAAAATCTCCACGCACATCGCGCGGTCCAGTGCAACACACGCAACACACGCGTCGTGTCGCGGTCGTTCGTCGATCGTGACGCGCGGCATCTCTTTCTCACTGCGCGTGAACAATCGTCGAGAAATGCACGCGTTCGGTTGACGCTGCGTGTCGCGCGCATGCCTGTGCGTGCGCGCGGTCGACGCGACGATGCACTGCGACGATGCGACGCGCGATGGAAAGTCACGGTCGCGCGCGTGCGCGCCACGAAAGGAAATGCTTGACGTTGCGTCCCGAATACGTTTCCATGGTTTCTTGAATGACGAGTGGCGGCGGAAATGCGCGGTTCAGTGACGCTCGTCGACAAAGATTGTGTTGTGCGAGTTGTTGAGGAGATGAACGGCGCGCACACGCACGAAGATCGTGGTGGATGTTTTCCTGAAGTGCACACCGTGCCCGTCAGGTCCGCCGCGTCACCGAGGCGAACGAGCATGTACTGGGGTTCGGTTTCGCCTCGTGCCCAGTAGACACCGACAGAAGGTGGTGACCATGCCTCCAGCAAAGCGAAGCACGCGTAAGGCGGCGGCCAAGAAGGCTCCCGCGAAGCGCAAGGCAGCGAAGAAGGCCCCTGCGAAGCGGAAGGCCGCAGCGAAGAAGAAGGCTCCGGCCAAGAAGGCTGCGAAGAAGAAGGCCCCCGCGAAGCGGAAGGCTGCTGCCAAGAAGGCTCCCGCGAAGCGGAAGGCGACGAAGAAGGCCGCAGCCAAGAAGACCGTGAAGAAGGCCGCCAAGAAGAAGGCGGTCAAGAAGGCTGCGAAGAAGAAGGCCCCCGCGAAGCGGAAGGCCGCCAAGAAGGCTCCGGCGAAGCGGAAGGCGACCAAGAAGGCCGCCAAGAAGGCTCCGGCGAAGCGCAAGGCAGCGAAGAAGCGCAAGTAACGACGGCAACGTCGAAGAGCGGGGGAGGCCATCGGCCTCCCCCGCTTTTTATTGCTCGAAGATCCGCTGCGCGCCTAGAGGTCCCGCAGCAGGCGGAATTCCTCGCCGAGCTGGGCCGAGCCGGAGACGCGGGCCCGCTCGGCAACTCGGCGAGCGAAGGCGCGATGTTCGCCCGGCTGGTCGCCGGCCACGGGATCGATGCCCATGGTCGAGAGCCACTGACTGCGGTGACAGACCAATGCCGCGACCTTCGTGGCGATCGTCTCCTCGATCGGCTCGACGTGGTCGGGTTCGTCGGCTTCGAACAGCATCAAGAGTTCCGGTCGATGGTGGTGTCCGCCGACGCCGGGAAAGAAGTGGGGGTCGCGCGCGGCGACGAGCCCGTCGACGGTGATCCAACCGGCATGACGATGATCCGGGTGGAGGCGATACCGCTTCCACGGGTCGTGGCCGATGACCACGTCGGGCCGGACTTCGCGGATCGTTCGGCACACGACCAGCCGACCGGCTTCGTCACTCTCGAGTTCGCCGTCGACGAAGTCGCCGAAGTGCACCGTCCCGTTCCCGAGGGTCCGGGCAGCGTCGAGCGCTTCGGCGCGTCGGGTGTGCACGAGCGCCGAGAGATCGTCGCCCACGTCCCAACTTCCTTTCGATCCATCGGTGAGGACGAGGAAGTGGATGTCGGCGCCGGCGGCGGCCCATTTCGCAAGGGTCCCTCCGCAGCCGAACTCGATGTCGTCAGGATGCGCGCCGATGGCGAGGACACGTTCCGGCGTCGGCAGGGGCGTCGGCGAGATCGAGGTGGTCATGACTGAGCGAGATCCTCAGGGAGGTCGACATCGAAGCCGAGAGATGCGTCGCGTACGACCCGAACGGCAAGGCCCGCCGCCCGGGCCCGCGTCGCGTGACGGCGCGCGGAACCGGGACCGTAGGCGAACAGTGAATCCGCGTGCACGGGCACCGAGAACACGGGGGTGCCGTCGTCTCGGTGGCAGGGGACGATCGTCACGATGGTCGGCTCCGAGCGGTCGAACCATTCGAGCGATCCGGGTCGGGCCCGAGGCAGATCGGCGTGCGCGACGATGACGCGTTGGCGACCGCGCCGTCGATGGTGATCGAGCCCGGCCCGGGCCGCGCCATCGAGGCCGGCGTCGACGTCGTCGATGCATTCGATGGAGCGAGCGGCGGCCCAGGTAAGAACTTCGGGCGCGGAGGACACGACGACGAGCGGGAGGTGCCCGGCCGCGAGCACCACTCGGTCGGCCATCGCCTCGGCGAGTTCGGCGCGCTCGGTCTTCGTGAGCACATCGGCGAGCCGGACTTTGCCCGATCGAAATGCACGAATCGGGATAACGACGCCCGCGCGAGGCTCGAGACCGGGGACGGGCTGCATGGGGCTGCGTATGCTACCGGCCCGTGGACCCAGTTTTTGATGTGGTGCGAGGGGTGCTCTATCCGCCGATGCACTTCGGGATCCGGTGGACGGTCGAGGGTGTCGAGCACCTTCCGACCTCGGGTGCTGTCATCCTCGCCTCGAATCACATCTCGTATCTCGACCCGCTTGCGCTGGGATACCTCGCCACCAAGCGGGGACGGCGGACTCGTTTCCTCACGAAGGAGGAGTTGTTCGCGAAGCCGATCCTCCGCCAGATCCTCGTCGGTTGCGGGATGATCCCGGTCAGCCGCGGGAGTCAGGCCGCGGCGGGATCGCTCGTCGCGGCCGAGGAGTCGTTGCGTGCGGGTCGATGCGTCACCGTGTTCCCCGAGGGCACGATCTCGCTCGACCTCGAACCGATGGTGGGCAAGACCGGAACCGCACGCCTGGCGGCGGCCACGGGTGTGCCCATCGTGCCGGTCGGGCTCTGGGGGCTCCATCGCATCATGTTCAAGGGCCGCAAGCCGCGGTGGCGGTGGGGGATTGGCGAGTCCGCGGCCTTTGGTCCGCCGATCACCGTCGATCCGGCTGACGATGTCGCCCTGGCGACGGACCGGATCATGGACGCCATCTGCCGGCAGGTCGGCCGAGCGCGGGCGGCGTATCCACAGCATCCGCAGCCGGATGAAGGTGACTGGTGGGTGCGAGCGTCCGAGACCGCAGTCATGAGGAGTTGTCGATGACGCGCGTCGCTGTCATCGGTGCCGGATCGTGGGGGACGGCGGTTGGTGCCATCGCGGCCACCAACGCCGACGCGGTGTTGTGGGCTCGGGACGACGGGGTGGTGGCGCGGGTGAACCGCGACCACACCAATCCGGAGTACCTCCCTGGTATCACCCTCCCAGACTCGCTCCACGCGACCTCGGACCTCGCCGTGGCCTGCTCGGGCGCCGACGTGATCGTCATGGGCGTGCCGTCGCACGGATTCCGGTCCGTGCTGGAGGCCGCCCGCCCCGCGATCGGTGATGATGTGCCGGTTCTCAGCCTCTCCAAGGGCGTGGAACAAGGCACGATGTACCGGATGACCGAGGTCGTCGCCGATGTGCTCGGGAGCCATCGTCGCGATCGGATCGGAGTGCTGACCGGTCCGAACCTGGCTCGGGAGGTCGCGATGGGTCAGCCGACGGCGTCGGTGGTCGCCGTGACCGACCCGACCGCCGCCACCGAACTCCAAGCGTTGTTCATGACCGCCACGTTCCGGGTGTACACCAACCCGGACGTCGTCGGGTGTGAGAGCGCGGGGGCGCTGAAGAACGTGATCGCGCTTGCCGCGGGGATCGCGCACGGACTGGGCTACGGCGACAACACCAAGGCCGCGCTCATCACTCGGGGGCTGGCGGAACTGGCGCGGCTCGGGACGGCACTCGGCGGCGACCCGATGACGTTCTCGGGGTTGGCGGGCATGGGTGATCTGGTGGCGACCTGCACGAGCGAGAAGAGCCGGAACCGTACGGTCGGTGTCGCGCTGGGTCAGGGCCGCACGCTGGAGGAGATCGTCGCCGAGATGAAGATGGTGGCCGAAGGCGTCAAGAGCACGCAGGCGGTGTTGGAACTGGCCGCGCGCCACGGTGTGGAGATGCCGATCGCCGAACAGGTCGGCGCGGTGTTGTACGACGGTGTGCCGGTGGCCGACATCGTTCCCGCGCTGATGCTGCGAGAAGCGAAGCCGGAACTGCGGAATCCCCAGTGATCCTCGGCGCCATTGGGGGAAACGGCCGCGTCGTCCTCGACCCTCGGGGGTCGATCTCGGTGGCCGGCGAGCGTTGGACCCTCGACTGGTGGATCGGCGCGGACGACCGGTGGCGGGTCCCGAGCCGGGAACCCGCCGTGCGCCAGACCGCCGTGGGCGGTGCGCCGGTCGCCGAGACTCGGGTCCGGGTCCCGAGTGGCGACGCGGTCCAGCGCGTGTACGCAATCGCCGGACCGGGTGATGTTGTCATCACTGAAATCGAGAACGACTCACCGGCCGCGTTCGTCGTCACCTTCGTCGTCACCGGCGCGACCTCGATCGCACTCGACGGCAACCATGTGCTCATCGACGGCCGGGTGGCGCTCGTCGTGCCGTTCCCGCCGCCGCGGTGGGACGTCAGCGATGTGGCCTTCGAACCGGAGCAGTGCGGCGCCGAGACGGGCCGCTTCGAGGCTCGCCGGTCCGAGTCCGGAGACCTGCGCGCGGCGCTCTTGTTCCCACTGAGCCACCGCAACCGGCTGCGGATCGGGATCGTGAGCGGCGATGTCGTGCCGACGGGGTTGGATCTTGCCCAGGTGCCCGGTGCTGACGCGGTCGCGCGCGGTTGGCGCGTCCACCTGGACCGGGGCATGCGCGTCACGGGACCGTCGGAGATGGTCGAACCGATCGACGTGGCGCGGAGTCAAGTGCTGCTGACCCTCGAGCCGACGCCGGCGGTGGCCGCTGCCCTCGAGGACTGGGGGTGCGACGAGGCCGCCGAGTACGCGTGGCACGGCATGTCGATTCGGGAACGACGCCGCGCCCGGCGTCGGGTCGGCCTCGCCGACGAGGCCGGGCCGGCTGGGTTGCTGCTCCGGACCCGAGACGGACTCGTGCGCGAGACCGATGCCGGATTCGAACTCCTCCACGAGGTGCCCGAACCCGGGATCGACCTCGAGGTGCATGACGCGCCGAGCCGGCACGGCTCGATGTCGTTCGCGCTCCGTTGGCACGGCGAGAACGCCGCCTTGCTCTGGGAGGTGCGTGACTCCACCGGACCGTATGAGATTCGCGTGCCGGTGATGGCGCCGGGATGGTCCAGCACGGCCGCGACCGGTGAAACCCTGCTGCGTACCGTGTCGACCTGACCCGCGAGACGAATCGTCAGGAGTCCAGTCGCACCGTGGCGATCCCTTCGGCCCGGAGTTCGAAGCTGCCCTCGACGCGTGACTGCGGGCGGCCCCGAAGGTCGACCAGCCAGCCGCGTGCGGGCGCGCCTTCGATCTCGATCTCGACGAGGGTCGACGAGGCAGTGGGGTTGAAGACCCGGAGCGAGATCAGGCCGGCTTCTCTGCGCACCGCCGACGTGATGGCCCCGCGGACGGCGAGGGGACGGCCGGTCGATGGGCGGACGCCGTGGCCTCGGGCCCGGACCCGCTCCAATGGCACGAGCACTTCGTCGGCGATGCGGTAGAGGCCTGCGTCCTGCCAGGTCCCGGCATGGGGCATGACCGAGTACTCGACCGCGTGCGGACCTTGGAGTTGGGGTCCTTCGAGCGGATCGAGCGGGCCGGCCGGGTTCGGACGAAGAGCGATTTCGGATCGCGAGAGATACCCGGTGGCTCGCAACAGCGTGAGTGCGAGTTCGGTGCCGTGCTCGACGATCTCGTATTCCAACAGCCCGTCGTGGATCAGCGCGACGCCTTGGTTGCCATCGGACGCGTCGACGAAGCGGCGGGAGACGAAGGTGGGCAGTGGGGCCTCGTGCGGTCCACCCTCGGTGGTGAGGTCTCGAGCCACCACCGCAAAGGCGCACTCGGCGTGGGACTGGGTCACCGGGTGTGGCAGCGGGAAGTGGACTCGGATCCGATGATCACGACACCGGTGGTCGAACTCGGTGCGCACGCGGAGGAACGGTTCGCCGGCGCGGAGTTCGAGAGTGGTGGTCACCTCCGTGAGGATCTGCTCGTCACTCCGGCGGCTGCAGGCGCGCTCGTTGCCGACTGCGTGCTGGGGCCAGCGGTACCACGTGACGACCCGGAGCTGGGCGCGGACCGAGCCGTGCTCGTGCAGCGTCACGGTCACCGCCTCGGGGCGGTCGATGATGACGTCCTTGGTGGGCGGTGAGTAGTTGTACGTGTCGCCGCCGTCGCCGCCTTCCACCAGGCGCCCCAGCCCGGGCGCGATCGTCCCGTCGACGGTGGTGATCGTGTACGTACCGGTCTGGTGATCGACGTCGACCTCGAGAAACTCGTTGGCCAGCGAGTGCTCCTCGGCGCGCAGCGCGGTGTCGGGACCGGGCCCGTCGACCGCGGTGAAGGATCGCCATCCGAAACCGGGGATGGAGGCCACCCTCGCGATGACGTCGCGCGTAGGGGCACGCATGACCCGCACCGCGATCGTGCGCCCCGCATCACCGAGGGCGATCAGTTCGTCCTTGAGGTCGTCGAGGTCGACGACGGCTTCGCCCGGACCGGCGCCGACACAGGTCAGGGTGATCGGGTCGGCGGACTGGTCGAGGTCGTAGCTCCCGACGCGAGTCCCGGCGAGTTCCGGGCCGCGCATCATGTCGGTCAGCTGCGAGGTCTGATCCGGCGTGACGGTGGTCGAGAACCCGAGACCGCCGAGCGCGGCCACGACCTGGGCCGGGACCGCAGTTCCATCGTCGTGGGCGACCAAGTGCACCGGGCCTTCGCCCGGCACGGGGAAACGAACGAGGCCCCCGCGGTCGGCGGCCGTGGGGTTGACGACGACGGTCGTGCCCGCGGGCGCGTCGATCTCGGATCCGAGGGTGCCGAGGGCGTCGCGGGTGAGACCGTCTCCGATCTGGCGCGCCTCCTCGTAGCGAACCGTGACCGCGTCGACGACTTCGTCGGCGCTGCACGCGCACGAGGAATCGTGGGCGCTGTTGAGGACGAGCAGCTTCCAGGCTGCGTCGAGAAGGCGGTCGGGGTACCGGTCGGGCGCGAGAAACAATGCCGAGACGGGCTCGGCGCGTCGTTCGATCGCCCGCTCGGCCGCCGCACACACCTGATGGACGTCGACGCGATTCGATGCCACGCCCATCAAGACGTTGGCGCGGGCGCCGGATCGGAGTTCGCCCTGCCACGTGTTGAGCCCGTCGACCGGTTGGTCGGCGAGATACTCGGGCAGGGACGTCACCACGAATCGGTAGTCGTCTTGGACCGCGTTCGCTTCGCCGACGACGCGCCCGAGCCACGGCTGGGGCATCTGGTGGTCGGTGCCGTTCATGAGCAGCAGTCCGCTGCCGGGGATGCGGGCATCGCCGATCTCGTGCTCGTAGCTGCGGGCCCGCCCGATGAGTTGTTTGGCGTCGTCGGGAAGATCCCGACCATTGGAATACGAGCCGTAGAGATACTCGGCGCGCACCCGGCTGCCATCCGGGGCCACCCACCAGAACGCGCCCTGGGTCACGGCCGACGGAACGCCCCGCCACACCACCGCGTGGTCGAGACCGGCGGCGCGCAGGATTTGGGGCATCTGCGCGACATGGCCGAACATGTCGGGGAGGTAGCCCACCTCCATGGGGCCGCCGAACTCGGTGGCGCGGTGAATCCCCATTTGGAGGTCGCGAACGATCGTCTCGCCCGACACCATGAACTCGTCCATCAGGATCATCCACGGCCCGATCGACAAGCGGTTGCTCGCGGCGAGCCGGGTCAGCGCTTCCGCCGCCTCAGGCCGGATCTCGAGGTAGTCGTCGAGGACCGCGGTCTGGCCGTCGAGCAGGAACCGCGCGTACGCGAGATCGTGTTCGAGCAGCGGCAGCAGCTCGTCGAGGAGCTTGACGAGCCGGATGCGGAACGTCTGGAACGGCGAGTACCACTCGCGGTCCCAGTGCGTGTGCGGAACGATTGCGACCGTCGTGGGTTCAGCCATCCGAGAACTGTACGGCGAACCGGCGGGCGAAGAGATACGCGTCGCCCGGCCACCGGGCGCTGACGTAGCGCCCGTCTTCGACGACGAACGCCGGGGTGTCGTCGGTCGCGGTGCCCCGCCGCCGAAGCTCGTGCGGGCCGCATTCGAACTGAACCTGTGGGTCCGTCAGCGCCGCTCGCACTTCGTCCTCCACGTACGCGGGATAGGTGCGGTAGTAGCGGCCGCGTCGCCAGGCCGTCGCCAGGAACGCGCTGCGTTCCATGTACTTCGGCAGGCACGTGGTTCGGGATCGGGCGAGCACGCTCACACCGTTGGCGTCGGTGGCGCGGGCGAGGACCAGCACGCCGTGACAGATTGCGGCGACCGGCCGGTCGAGGGCCCAGAACCGCGCGACCTGGGTCTGGAGCTCCTGGTTCCCGAGGTATTGCCGCATGGCCCGCGCGTGCCCGCCAGGGAGCAGGAGCCCATCGAACTCGACGACGTCGAGCTCGGACCACCGCGGCGGCGAGTTCCGCGCGGGGCTGCGTTCGAACTCGCGGTAGAACTCGATCGGTTCTGCGGCCGCGCCGAGCTGACCGAAGACGACGCCGGTGAGCAGCAACGGGTCGGCGCTCGGCACCGCGCCGGTTTCGGTCGCGATGACCACTTCATGACCAGCGTCGGTGAGGACCCTCCACGGCACGGCCACCTCGGTGACGTCGAAGCCGTGGTCGGGGAGCGGCATGAGGATGCGGGCCATCGGAGTCCTTCACGGTCGGTCGTACGTCGCGCGCCCCGGGTCATCTTCTCGTCAGATCCCAGTCGCATTCGGTTCACACGGGGGAGACCGGACCGGAAACACCGCGTCCGTAGCGTCACCTCGTCGTTCAAATCCGCGGTGGCGCAGCAACGGAGCTCGCGTGGTCGCACCTTACTTTGGGAGGAATCAGGTGAGCCCCAAGCTCAAGCGGTTGATCTATGCCGTCGTCATGGTCACAGCCATCGTGATGGCGTTCGCCGGACCGGCGTTCAGCGCCGAGGTCAAGCCGGTGTACGACGCTCCGTCGCCCGCACCGAGTGACGTCGCGGTCAGCCTGAACATGCTGTGGGTGGTGCTGGGTGCCGTCCTCGTGATCTTCATGCAGGCCGGATTCGCCTTGGTGGAGACCGGTTTCTGTCGGGCGAAACACGCCGCGCACGTGATGTCGACGAACTTCGCGATCTTCGGGCTGGGCTTCGTCGGCTTCTTCTTCGTCGGCTACGGCCTGATGTTCGGCGGGTTCAGCTACCCCGGATACTTCGGGCTTGACTCGGCAACCGGTGGTCCGCTCGTCGGGAGCGGGAGTTGGACGTTCCTGTGGCACGGCGGCTTCGCGCTGACGAACTTGCACGACGTCAAGAACATCGCTCCGGTGGCGGCGTTCTTCCTCTACATGGTGGCCTTCATGGACACCGTCGCCACGATCCCCACCGGTTCGATGGCAGAACGCTGGAACTGGAAAGCGTTCGTGGGTTGGGGTCTGTTCTGCGGATCGATCTACTACCCGCTGTTCGGCGCCTGGACCTGGGGCGGAGGCTGGCTGAGCCAGCTCGGCAACAGCATGGAGCTCGGACTCGGATACGTGGACTTCGCCGGATCCGGCGTGGTGCACGCGGTCGGTGGCGTCGCTGCCTTGGCGGGCGCGATCGTGCTCGGACCCCGCATCGGCAGGTTCGGCGCCGACGGCAAGCCGCGCACGCTGGGGGCCCATAACGTCCCCATGGCGATGCTCGGGTGCTTCATCCTGCTGTTCGGTTGGTTCGGCTTCAACGCCGCATCGACCTTCTCGGCCACCGACGTCCAGTTCGCAGTCGTCGCGGCCAACACCGCAATCGCGGCGGCGTTCGGCGCCACGGTGGGGATGTTCTACGTCATGAAGCGCATGGGCAAGCCCGACCCGGGCATGCTCGTGAACGGAATGCTCGCCGGCCTCGTGGCCATTACCGCACCGTGTGCCTTCGTGGACCCGTGGGCGGCGGCCCTGATCGGTGGGCTCGCGGCGATCCTCATCATCGAGGTCGTGTTCTTCGTCGAGCGTCGTGGCATCGACGACCCGGTCGGGGCCATCGCGGTCCACGGCGTCGGCGGGATCTTCGGAGTCCTGTGTGTCGGCATCTTCTCGAACGGTAAGTACGGTGCCGGTTGGAACCTCACCACGAAGGGCGTCGCGGCCACCTCGGGCAAGGGTGTGACCGGGTTCCTGTACGACTTCGAGATCGGCATCCGCCAGTTCGGAGCGCAGGCGGTCGGTGCGCTCGTGATCTGCACCGTGATCTTCGGTATCGCCTTCTCCTTCTTCAAGATCCAGAACAAGTTGATGAAGGGTGGCATCCGGTCCAAGCCCGAAGACGAGATCCAGGGTCTCGACATTCCCGAGATGGGTGTGCTCGCCTACGACAACCTCCAGGTCAACGAACTGGACATCGTGGGCGCAGATGGAACCGAGATGGTGATGTCCGGCGGACCGTCACCGGATCCAACAATCGGTCGGTAACCCCCAGTATCGACTGAACGCGACACGACCGGCGGGCAATGGAGCCCGCCGGTCGTTCGCGTGATTACCCGACCTTGATGTGGGTGCGGTCGAGGTAGGTGAGCCAGCGGGCCTCGTCGAACGCGGGGTCGTCGGCTTCGAGCACCGATCGGGCCATGGTCGACAACCCGCCGACTCCGCCCGCGCCACAGGCCGGCGAGGTCGGAGCGATCGAGATCCCGTCGAGGTCGAACCCGACGTCGGTGTCGATGATCGATGCCGATAGGCTGGCACCGAGGTTGGAGGCGTACTGGTCGCGCCGGGTCAGGTACCAACTGTCGCCGGGTGCGCCCGGACCTTCGGGCGGTGCGCCCAGGAATCGCCATTCGAGGAACCGCAAGATCGATGTGTGGTCGTAGTCGCGCCGGTCGACCAGGCCGCGGTGGGCGAACGGTGACGCCATCACGCACGGCACGCGGAATCCGGCTTGGGAGAAGTCGTCGGCGTCGTTGGCGTTCGCTCGGTCATCGGGGAAGTGCACCGGCGCAACGTGATCGAAGAACCCGCCCCACTCGTCGTACATCGCGACGAAGAGGCCGCGTTCCCATTGTGGTGAATCGACGAACGCCTTGAACACGTCGCGCAGGAACGCCTGCCCGCCGCGAACGTCGGCCAGCGGGTGGTCGTCGTTCTGGCCGGCGCCGGTGAACATCGGATCGATCATGACGACATTGGGCAGGGTGCCGGCGGCGGCGTCGGCGTAGTAGTTCGCAATCGGGTTGAGGCGCGGCGTCATGCGCCCACCCCACAGCGCCAAGACCGGAAGGTCGGAGTAGTAGTACTTGGCCGGGACGTTGGCGGCGCCCAGACGGTCCCAGATCGTCGGCCATTCGAACCCGTCGGGACCGGTCGGGAACGAGTTCGACTTGTTGCCGCCCGACTGCGCGGAGTGCAGGTACTCGCGGTTCGGGTACGTGGGCCCGAGAATCGAGCAGTGGTAGTTGTCGAAGGTGGTGAACGCGCGCACGAACTCCTTCGTGAACGGCAGATCCGCACCTTCGTAGTAGCCGAGGGGCAGGAGGTCGTCGTTGGCCGTCGGCGCGATGAAGCCGAGGTCGCGCTGGGCGCGGCCGGAGTTCCAGCCGTGATTGGGGTCGGACCGGTCACAGCCGCGGTACGGGTCCGAGAGGTAGTTCCATCCGACCATGTGTTGGGTGGACTCGGGTCCGTTGGCGCCGGAGTAGGTCTGCTGGTTCGAGGCGTCGATGTCGAAGTGCTTGCCGTAGCGACTGAGCCCGGCCTGGAGGTAGGCCGTGTCCTTGCTCAGCCATCCGAGCCAGTGATCGAAGGAGCGGTTCTCCATCATCACGATGACGATGGTGTCGATGCCGGCATCGGCGGCCGCGCCGTCGAGCATGACCGCGCCCGGCTGGTATTCGAGTGGGAACACCGTCTTGCACGCCGACAACGCCGACACGGTGGCCAGTGCGCCGCCCGTCATTCCGGCGCGCTTGAGGAACTGTCTGCGGTCGATCGTCACGGCTACCTCCCAGTAGGCCGCCCATTGTGCCCTATTTGGGCAGGTCGGGGAACCGACTCACCTACGATGCCCCGAATGGCGCACCTCGATCTGTCCCGGGCCGCGGTGTTCCTCGACTACGACGGCACGATCAGCGCGGCCGATACCGGAGTCCACCTCTTGGAACGTCTGGGCCGGGACGGTTGGCGCGAGGTCGATGCCGAATACCTCGCCGGCGAGATCGGCTCGCGGGTGTGTCTGCTCGACGAGTGGGATCTGCTGCCCCACGACGAGGCGCAGTTGCGAGCGGTCGCCGCCGAAGTGCCGCTCGATCCCGGTGCCGGCCGGTTGATCACCGACCTCCGAGCCGCGGGGGCCGAAGTCGTGGTCGTCTCGGATGGGTTCGGCTTCTACATCGCCGATCAGCTTCGGGACCTGGAGATTCCCGTGCTCACGAACGCCGTCGACTGGACCACCGGCGCCCTCGAGTTTCCGAACGAGGACCGGTGTTGCGCGTGTTCGAGTTGCGGGACCTGCAAGCAGGCGCCGATCAAGGACGCGAAACGTCGGGGTCTGGTCACGGTGCTCGTCGGAGACGGTACGAGTGACCGCAAGGCCGCGGCACTGGCCGACGTCGTCTACGCGAAGGACGGTCTGGCGCAGTGGTGCGCACAGTTCGGTCTGCCGTTCACGGAGTTCGCGAACCTGACGGAGGTCCACGCTTCGTTGGTCGGCCCCGGCGCACCCGGGTAACCTGCGCGCCGTGCCTACCTACGCGATGTTGAGCACGTTGGGGCCCGGTGGTTGGGCGACCCTGCGTGAGACGCCGGACCGCCTGCGGGAAGTGACCGACGAAGTCGAATCCATGGGCCTCAAGGTGATCGCGCAGTATGCGCTGATGGGGCAGTGGGACTTCTTGAACATCATCGAAGCCCCGGACGAGTCGGCGATGGCGCGAGTCGCAATCGCGTTGGCCGCACGGGGCACGATGCGGACGACGACCATGCAGGCCATTCCGATCGAGACGCTGATCGAAGCGCTGCACGACCAGTAGCTCGTTCGGGTCGGGCGCTACACCCACCACATGTTGTTGGTGCGGCGCCGTTCTTCACGGACGTCGTCGAGCACGAAGACCGTCGGCAGCACTGAACCGTCGGAGCGGCGGCGGATTCGGTACCCGGGATTTGGGGTGTCGACGGCCTCGGCGATCTCGAAACCTCGCGCCCATTTCTGATCGAACCGCGATCGCACTTCGACCCGAGTCCCGGCGTCCACGGGCGCATCGTAAACCGACCGACCGAACGGTTGCCTTGATACGGTCGGCCATGGCTTCGACCCGCACACGCCCGACCCTGCGGTTGGAGCGCCGGTGCTGGCAGGCCGGAGATCAGTTGGTGTGCGGAATCGATGAGGTCGGGCGCGGTGCGTGGGCGGGCCCGGTGACCGTGGCCGCGGTGATCCCCGCGCCGGAGCACCTCAGCGGGATCCGAGATTCGAAGATGTTGACGCCGGAACAGCGTGGCGTCGCAGCCCGGCGCGTGCGGGCCTGGGCGCGAGCGTTTGCCATCGGCCACGCGTCGCACGAGGAGTGCGATGTGCTGGGGATGACCGCCGCGCTCCGCACGGCGGGGGAGCGGGCGCTGCGCCAACTCGCGGCCCAGGGCTTCGAACCGGATCGGGTCATCCTCGACGGCAATCACGACTACCTGCGGATGGGGTCTCGGGTCACGACGGTGATCAAGGGTGATGCCACGTCCCTTGCGGTCGCCGCCGCGAGCTGCGTCGCCAAGGTCGAACGGGACACGATGATGGAAGCCGAAGCCGAGCACTTCCCGGCCTACGGCTTCGAGTCGAATCGTGGGTACCCGGCTCCGGTCCACAAAGCCGCGCTGCGGGCCTACGGGCCGACGACGATTCACCGTCGCTCCTGGGTGTTCATGGACGACCTGGTCTGGGGTGGCCTCGCGCCGGCTCCCGGCCGCCTGTTCTGAGGCCTCGGTCCTCCTCGGCCGGTTGGCGTCACCTATCCTCGGCGCCCATGGGCCAGCCGATCACTGTGACGTCACGGCCGGGCGCGTCGCCGGCGGTGCGTCTGTTCGACCTCAATCGCTCCCTGACCGGGATGGAGACCGAGCGGTACTCGACCGTCGAGGAGGCGAAGTCCAAGGGCGAACGCCCGCCGGACGTCCTGGCCGGTCGCTTGATCGAGGAAGGCGCGCTGAGCGTCACGATCTCATCGAACTCGATCACGGTCGAAGCCCCGGCCGATCAATGGGCAACGTTCGAAGCTCGGGCCACCTACCTGATCGAGCATCTCTTCGAGTACTACGGCGACGACGCGGGGTGGTCCTACGAAGCCCGCGGGCTCGAGGCACCGCCGCCGGTCGATCTCACCGTCCCGTCGGGCTGATCCGAACGGCAATGCCGGTGGAAGGATTCGGCCACCGGTGGGGTTGAGGCTCGCATGGCCTACCACCAGATGTCCGAAGCCGAAGTGCTGGCGTTTCTCACGTCGGATCCGCCGCACACCGGCAAGCTCGCCACGACCCGCCGCGACGGCAGCCCCCACGTTGCCCCGGTCTGGTTCGTCGTCGACGACGACGCCAGCATCGTGTTCAACACGCATGAGGATTCGCTCAAGGGCCGAACGTTGCGGCGAGATCCGCGTGCCGCGCTCTGCGTCGACGACGAGCGCCCGCCGTTCTCGTTCGTCACCGTGACCGGTACGGTGGAACTCAGTGCCGATCCCGACGAACTCCTGCATTGGGCAACGGTGATCGGCGGCCGGTACATGGGCGCCGATCGGGCGGAGGCCTACGGACGCCGCAATGGGGTTCCCTGTGAGATGGTCTGTCGGCTGCGCCCCACCCGCATCGCCTCCGCCCGGGACCTCGCCGACTGACCCGCGCGTGCAGTACTACCGGCAGGCGGGCCACGGGCGATGGCCGGGTGGCGGATCGAACGTATGTTCGGTACAGTCGACGGGTGACCGATGTCGGAACATCTGGGGCTGTCCACGCGACGGTGAACGCGGAACTCCCGCGCCGGGATGCTCACGCCCGGGCTCGATTGGCCGCGGTGGGAACCGCCCGGGCGCCTCTGGTCCTGGCCCGGGATCGAGCCTTGACGGTGACCGGCCCACTGGCCGAGGTCGTGGGGTCGGTGCAACGAGGCACCGTGGTCGCGGTCGGAGGAGCGTTCGGCTCGGGAGCCACGAGTGTGGCCCTGGGGCTTGCCGCGGCCGCGACGACCGCCGGCGAGTGGGCGGCGATGGTCGACGGTTCGGGGTCGCTCGGTGGGTTGGCGGCCGCCGAGGCCGGTGTCGACCTGGCGCGGTTCGCGGTCATTCGCAACGTGCCGCGTGAACGGTGGGCCACGGTGGTCGCGGCCTTGCTCGACGGCGTGAGCGTCGTGCTGGTCGAACTGCCTCGATCGGTTCGGGTCGGCGATGCGCGTCGGCTGGTGGCCCGGGCGCGCGAACGCGCGGCGGTCCTGGTCGCATTGGCTCCCGATCCGCACGCGTGGCCCGTGGAAGCGGCGATGCGGTTCCACGTTCAGGGTGGGGCCTGGACCGGTCTCGGCACCGGCGATGGCCGGTTGTGTGCCCGCGTGCCCGTGGTCGAGGTCACCGCCCGAGGTCGGTCGACACGCGCTGTCCCTCTGGCCGGTTGATCGGGACGCGATGGCCGTTCGCACCTTGTGCTTGTGGTGTCCCGATTGGCCGGTGGTCGCGGCCCGCCGGGCCGAGCAGGTACCCGTCGACGGTCCGGTCGTGGTGATCGGTGGGCAACGGGTGGTGGCGGTGTCGAGTGCGGCGCGTGCCGAAGGCGTCCGCATCGGACACCGGCGTCGGGAAGCCGAGGCGGCATGCCCGGGGATCGTGGTGGTCGATGTTGATCCGGCGAACGAAGCCCGCGTGTTCGAACCGATCGCGCGAGCGGTCGAGTCCATCACGCCGCGCGTGGTGTTGGAACGGCCGGGGGTGCTCTCGTTCCCGACGCGCGGCCCGTCGCGATACCACGGCGGCGACGGAGGATTGATCGACCATCTCCGGGCGGCCATCGACGCCGTCGGTCCGGTCGATCACCGCATGGGAATTGCCGACAGTGGCTTTGCGGCGCGGCTGGCGGCCCGGCGGGGGATCATCGTCCCGGTCGGGGAGACGCCGACGTTTCTCGCGCCCTGGTCGGTTGGCACGCTCGGTGACGCGGACCTGGCCGATCTGCTCACCCGGCTCGGGTTGAGCACCCTCGGGGCCTTCGCCCAACTGCCGGAGTCGGCCGTGCTGGCTCGGATGGGTCGGGAGGGAGTTGCCGCACACCGCGTGGCTCGGGGGGAAGACGCGCACCCGCCGGCGTTGACGACCCCACCACCGGACTTCGCCGCAAGTGCCGAGTTGGATCCGCCGGCCGAACGAGTCGACGCCGTGGCGTTCGTCGCCAAGAGCCTGGCGGACGAACTGTTGGAGCGGCTCGCGGCGCGGGGGTTGGCGTGCACCCAAGTGGTGATCGAGGTGGAAACCGAACATGGTGAGCATCTCGCCCGCGCGTGGAGACACGAGGGCGCGTTGACTCCGGGCGCGCTCGTCGAGCGGGTGCGGTGGCAACTCGACGGCTGGCTGGCCGACACCGGCGGGTTGACGGGAGGCATCGTCGTCGTGCGGTTGGTGCCCGATCAGGTGATTCCCGCAACGGGCCGTCAGCTGGGGTTCTGGGGTGGTGACGCGGCAGCCGGGGACCGCGCCGAACGAGTCTTGGCCCGACTCCAGGGCCTCCTCGGCCCGGACCATGTTGTGACCGCCGTGCTCCAGGGTGGGCGCACGCCCCAAGAACGGGTCCGATGGGTGTCGTGGGGCGAGCCGCGAGAACCCCTGCTCCACGCGCCGGTGGGTGCGGTGGCGGGGCCAGTGACCGTGGAGGTGCCACCGTGGCCGGGGATGATCCCCGGCCCAGCCCCGGCGCGAGTCCTCGACCCCCCGTTGCCGGTGTCGCTCACCGATGATCACGGTCGGCCGGTGGTGGTCTCGGCCCGGGGTGAGCTGTCGGCCGCCCCCGCGCGATTGCAGGGTCGCGGTCTGGCCGGGGGTGGAGGTGCGGTCAGTGCGTTCGCCGGTCCCTGGGCCCAGGACGTGCGGTGGTGGGACCGGAACGCGCGAGCCCGTCGAGTCAGCTGGCAGCTCGTCATCGACGAGGAACTCGCGTGCTTGGTGCAGGTCGAACGCGGTGACGCGTTGATCGTGGCGGTGTACGACTGATCGCCCCCGACCGACAGGCGGAGCTTCAGCGAACTTCGTACATCTCGTAGGTCAGCAGCGTGCCGTCCTCGGTGATCTCGCCCTTCGCGATCGCCTGGATCGCGTTGATCCATGCGTAGCGCTCGTCGCCGGTGTCGAACAGTGGTGCGGAATAGGCCGGTGACGCACCCGCCCCCTTGGAGAGATCGAGGCGACCTCGATACGACGCAAAGATCAACGCGGCGTCGTCGGTCTCGAAGAGGACTCGAACGTCGAGGGTTCCGATGCCGCCCGGGCCCACGGTGAGCCAGTCGGCGGCGGCCTGACCGGCCAGGTGGCCCCGGAGTCGCTCGCCGTCCACGTCGAAGGACGTGACCTCGGCGATGGCCCGGGTCCCGAGCGGCGTCTCGGGGAGGATGAAGGGTGCGCGCAGGCGCGCGGTCGCCGTACAGAGCGGGATGAGTTCGATCGTCATGGGTCCCAGTCTGGCGGACACCGCGCGTCGCGCCCGCAGTGGACGAGCGAACATACGTTCGATACCCTGCAGTGTCCCGGCGGCCGCGGAGTGCCACCGGTCGACGGCGAGATGGGCACACACGGTGGGATCAGCGGGATCGGCGGGATCAGTGGGATCGGGATACGCGGAGCTGCATTGCCACACGAATTTCTCGTTCCTCGATGGCGCGAGCCACCCGGAGGAGTTGGCCGAGGAGGCGCACCGACTGGGGCTGACGGCGATGGCGGTGACCGACCACGACGGGCTCTACGGCGTGGTGCGCTTCGCGGAAGCGGCGCGCCCGCTGGGGCTCCCCACGGTCTTCGGTGCTGAGCTCACCCTCGGGATCACTCGTCCGCCCAATGGGGTGGCGGAGGTGCCGGGCGAGCACGTGCTGATCCTGGCCGAAGGTCCGGCGGGCTACGCCGCGTTGGCGCGCACGATCAGTGCCGCGCAGCTGCGCGGGGAGAAGGGCGCGCCCCAGCTGAGCGTCGAGCAACTGCTCGCCGCGGCGGCCGAGGCGCGCGGCACGTGGTTCACCACGACGGGATGTCGAAAGGGCATCGTGCCGGCCGCGTTGGTGCGAGACGGTCCCGGTGCCGCGCAGCACGCATTGGAACGACTCATCGGCGCGTTCGGGCGGGATCGGGTGTTGGTCGAACTCTGGGATCACGGCGACCCGCTCGATCGGCCGCGCAACGACGCGATGGCCCAACTCGCGATGCGGACCGGCACCGAAGTCATCGCGACGAACAACGTGCACTACGCGACCCCCGACCGTCGTCAGCTCGCGACGGCACTGGCGGCGATCCGGTCGCGTCGGAGTCTCGATGAGCTCGACGGCTGGTTACCGGCGGCTCCGTTCGCGCACCTGCGCAGTGCCGACGAACAGCTCCGGCGCTTCGCCCGGTACCCGGGCGCGGTCGAACGCACTGTCGACATCGCGGCGGCGTGTGCCTTCGATCTCAAAGTCGCGGTCCCGAACCTGCCCGACTATCCGGTGCCCGACGGTCACACCGACATGAGCTGGCTGCGGGAACTCACCCGGCGCGGCGCGTCGGTGTACTACCCGTCGACCCATCCCCAGTACGAACAGGCGATGCGCCAGATCGAGTACGAGCTCGGCGTGATCGACCAGATGGGATTCCCCGGGTACTTCCTCCTGATGCACGACATCGTCGACTTCTGCCGCACGCACGACATCTACTGCCAGGGCCGGGGGAGCGCGGCGAACAGTGCAGTCTGTTATGCGCTCGGGGTGACGAAGGCGGATGCGGTCGCGCTCGGGTTGCTCTTCGAACGGTTTCTCTCGACCGAACGCGACGGTCCACCCGACATCGATCTCGACATCGAACATCAGCGTCGAGAAGAAGTGATCCAGTACGTGTACGAGAAGTACGGACGGGATCGGGCCGCGCAGGTGGCGAACGTGATCACGTACCGGCCGCGCTCCGCGCTGCGAGAGATGGCCAAGGTCGCAGGCCTCTCACCCGGTCACGCCGATGCACTCACCCGGTGGATCGATCGGTGGCGTTCTCGCGAAGGCGCGTTCGACGACTTCCGCGAGAGTGAGGACGCGCCACCGGTTCCCGAGTTGGTGTTGCAACTCGCCGACGCGGTGCAGGACTTCCCCCGCCATCTCGGGATCCACTCGGGCGGCATGGTGATGGCCGATCGACCGCTGGTGGAGTGTTGCCCGGTGGAGTGGGCACGCATGGAGAACCGCTCGGTGCTCCAGTGGGACAAGGACGACTGCGCGGCGGCCGGGCTGGTGAAGTTCGACCTGCTCGGTCTCGGGATGCTCACGATGCTGCACCTCGCGGTGGATCTGGTCCGCGAGCACGAAGGCATCGAGATCGATCTCGCCACGATTCCTCAAGAACCCGAGGTGTACGACCTGCTGAGCGCGGCCGACACCATCGGCGTGTTCCAGGTGGAGAGCCGCGCCCAGATGGCCACGCTCCCGCGGCTGCGGCCCGAGAACTTCTACGACCTGGTGGTGGAGGTCGCGTTGATCCGGCCCGGTCCGATCCAGGGGGGCTCGGTGCACCCGTACCTCCGGCGGCGCAACGGGGAGGAGGAAGTGACCTACCCGCACCCGTTGCTGGAACCGTGTCTGGCCAAGACGCTCGGGATTCCGCTGTTCCAGGAGCAGTTGATGCAGATGGCGATCGACGCCGCGGGCTTCAGCGCGGGGGAGGCCGACCAACTGCGTCAGGCGATGGGGTCGAAGCGGTCGAAGGCCCGGATGGCCCGAATGCGGGACCGACTCATGAGTGGCATGGCCGAACGAGGCATCACCGGCGAGACCGCGACCGAGATCGCGTTCAAACTCGAAGCATTCGCGAGCTTCGGGTTCCCGGAGAGCCACTCGGTGTCGTTCGCGTACCTCGTCTATGCCAGTGCGTGGATCAAGCTGCATCACCCTGCGGAGTTCGCGTGCGCGCTGCTCAACGCGCAACCGATGGGGTTCTACTCGCCCCACACATTGGTACGCGATGCCCGTCGGCACGGGGTCGAGGTCTTGGGGCCGTGTCTGGAACGGTCGCGTCGGGACTGCACGCTCGAGCCGCGCCCTTCGGATGGCGATCCGATCGGGCGACCGCAGCCGGGTTGGCACGCGGACCCGTCGATCCATGCGATGCGCATCGGGCTGCGGTACGTGCGCGGGCTCTCGAGCACGCTCCTCGACCGGATCGATACCGAACGCGAAGCGGCACCGTTCCGTGACCTCGAGGATTTCGCCCGGCGTACCGAAGCGCCGGTCGATGCGATGGAGTCGCTGGCGACGGCCGGGGTGTTCGCGTGTTTCGACATCGACCGCCGCGCCGGGCTCTGGGCGGCCGGCGCGTTACGCGACGCGCGGCCCGGGCACTTGCCTCATACCGCGGTCGGCGTCGAAGCGCCGGCGTTGCCAGGGATGAACGAGATCGAGGAGACCGCCGCCGATTTGTGGGCCACGGGGATGTCGCCCGGTCGTCATCCCACCGAGTTCGTCCGCGCCGAGCTCACCGAGCGAGGAGTGGTGACGTCGTCCGCGTTGCGGTCGTTGCCGGCGCGCTCGATCGTGGAGGTGGCCGGAATCGTGACCCACCGTCAACAACCCGAGACCGCGAAGGGCACGGTGTTCCTGAACCTCGAAGACGAGACGGGGCTCACCAACGTGATCTGTCCGCCCGGGGTGTGGAAGCGATACCGCACGGTGGCGCGCGGCGCGCCGGCGTTGCGCGTGCGGGGTCTACTCGAGCGTCATCAAGGGGTGACCAACCTGCTCGCACAACGCATCGAGGCGCTGCCGCTGACCCTGGCCGACGCGCTGAAATCGCGCGATTTTCGGTGAGGAGTTCGCGGCCGGCTGGATGCGCGAAAGTCGTTGAAAAACTTGGTTTTTGGTTGACATGCCGGCCCGTTTTGGGTAGAATAACAGGCACGTAACTTCCCCCGTTCGAGCCTCGATTCGGCTCGGATGTCTCGTTCCTTTGGGAGCCGCTCCGCAGTCCTGGGAGCCCAGAACCGTCCGCGTCGTTGGTGAGGGAGGTGCCTCGTGTCGTCAGTCTTGATTGATCGCGCCGCGGTCTCCTTCGTGGTGAATGTCAACACCGATCCGGCGACCTTGGGCGACGCGGGGCTGGCCGATGAGATCGTGGAACTTCGGGGGCAGATGGATCGAATGGACGCGCAGTTCGCTCGGCTGGTCCTCGCGGGTCATCGCCGCGGAATCGGGGCGGCCGATGGATCACCATCCACCGCGGCATGGCTGCGCCGTCACACCGGGATGCGCGAAGGCGATGCCCGCGCCGCGATTGAAGCCGGCGAGATGTGCGAGGTCTTGGCTGAGACCGGCGGGGCGTGGCGTGCCGGTGAGATCTCGTCGGGCGCGGCGCGGGCCATCACCGGAGCGCGGGTCGAGGGTCACGACGCGAAGTTGCGAGCGGTCGAGCCGCTGCTCCTCGATGTCGCCCGCGAGGGGAAACTACGCGAGTTGCAACGCATGTGTGCCCGATTCCGCAACTGCGCGCAGGCCGATGGCACCGAGCCGCGTGATCACGACGGCTTGACGATTTCCGCCACCGCAGCCGGGCGCACGATCTTGAACGGCAATCTCTCGTCGGCCGCGGCCGAGACGGTGGTGAATGCACTCCACGCGCTCACCGACCCGCCCACGCCTGACGATCGGCGCACTGCGGCCCGGCGGCGGGCCGACGCGTTGGTGCGGATGGCCGAGCTCGCGATGGCGCAACTGAGCGGCGCCGGGCCGGACGGCCCGAGCCGGGCGAAGCCGTCGGTCACGATGGTCATCGATTGGCGCACCCTCGTGAACGACGAGTTCGGGCGGATGGACGGCGAGTACACCGGCCCCGTTCACCGATCCGACGTCGAACGGCTCCTGTGCGACAGTTCGGTCACCCGGGTGGTCACCGGTCCCCGTGGGCTGCCGATCGATGTGGGCCGCGAGCGGCGGACGGTGTCCTCGACGCTGCGCAAGGCATTGATGGTACGGGATCGAGGGTGTCGATTTCCCGGATGTAGCCGACCGCCGGGTTGGTGCGATGCCCACCACGTGCAGTTCTGGAGACACGGCGGCCCGACGGATCAATCGAACCTGGTGTTCGTCTGCGATCATCACCACCAGGTGTTGCACCAGCCCGGCTGGACCGCCACGTTCGACGGATCGCAATTCCGAGTGTTCAAACCCGACGGCTCCGAAGTCGTGTGATCACCACTCGTCTCGCGAGGCAACGCGCTGCCTGCTGACTAGACGAGGCGGCGTCGCAGTTCGTCGTATTCCGCGGTCGAGATCTCGCCGCGGGCGAGTCGTTCGCCGAGGATGCCGACGGGGTCCGCGACGGAGCGGCGTGACGTGCGGGTGACCAGTATCAGGATCACGATCACGGCCGGGACGCACAGCACCGAGACGATGATCAGCAGTTCCGGGACTCCCATGCCGTCTCCTTGCTTTCGAACCGGGTGATTGTACCGATCAACCGCATTGTGGTCGGTCAGTGAGTTGTTCGCGCGACCAACTGACGGTGGGTCCAGTCGAAGCACCCGCGAGTGTTGTCGGACTCGCGGGCGCGGAGTCGTTCGAGGAGGTCGGCGCAACCAGACTTCGTCACGAGACCTTGGTCGATCGCGTCCGAGCCCCAGGCCTCGAGGTTACGGCGGAACATCGCCGCGGCATCGGCCGCGGTGAGGTCGACGGCCAGGACGCGATCCACGACCACCTCGAGCCGGGACGGGAGATCGGCGCGTATCAGGGAACCGGCGTACACCTGCGCGCCCGTGATCCCGACTCGGCGCCGGACCAACGCTTCGTACTCGGAGAAATCCGGATCATCCGTCGAGATGTGCTCGGTCTCTTCGAGTACCAGCGAGCCACCGGGTGCGAGTGCGGCGGTCCAGTTCGCGACGGCCGCGGGTGCATCGTGAAGGTGGGCGAGCACGAAGCGCGCGTAGATGAGATCGAAGGGTGCTCCCGGCAACGGCTGGGTCACGTCGCCGACGACGAACGTCGCAACGGGGACGCTCGTGCGGGCGAGATCCACGAATGCCTCGGACGCGTCGATGCCCGTGAGTGAGGCGGTCGGGTAGCGCGCGCCGAGGCGCGTGGTGGTCCACCCGGGCCCGCAGCCGAGGTCCGCGACCCGACCGGGGCGGTCGGTGCAGAGGAGCAGCAACTCGTCGGTCGATGGACCGAAGACCGAATCCAGGTGCCCGAGTCGTTCGGCGGCCAACGCCGAGTCGCCGAAGGTGTACTCAGCCATCCGTGGAGTCTGGCGTACCAAACGCCGGGATCCAGCCGAGTTACAGCATGCGGTGGGCCTCGTCGGTTGGCGTGGGGCGGAAGAACTCGTAGCGGCCGCGGCCGTGTTCTTTGGCGCGGTACATCGCGGCGTCGGCGTTGCGAACGAGGGCGTCGGGGTCGTCGTCGGGGCCGGTTGCGGTCGCGATGCCGACGCTGGCGCCGACCTTCGCCTCGGTGCCGGCCACCTGAATCGGGACTTCGAGTGCCTTCAAGATCCGCTGGGCGACATCGTGGAGTTCGCCCCGATCAGAAACGTGTTGCATCAGGACGACGAACTCGTCGCCGCCGAAGCGGGCCACGATGTCGTGCGAGCGCACCGCGTTGCGAAGTCGCGCCGACGCGGTCTTGAGGAGCGCATCGCCCGCGTCGTGCCCGAGCACGTCGTTGACGACCTTGAACTGGTCGAGGTCGATGAACATCAGCGCCACCGTGCCGGTCCGATGTCCTTGTCCCAACGCTTTGAGCGCGCTGATGAGCGATTGCAGGAGGAGCCGCCGGTTCGGGAGGCCGGTCAACGGATCGTGCGTGGCTTGGCGCCCGAGGGCGGCCTCCGCGTCCTTGAGCGAGGTGATGTCGAGGATCGAGACGAAGGCCGCGGGCAGGTGGGCTTCGCTCGTCACGACCGGCACACCATTCCAGGAGATCCAGCGCGCCGGCTCGCCGACGAGTCTGAGTTCGGCCGCGGCGGAGCTGCCGTGTTCGATCGCGGTGATCGCGGAGTCCAACACCGGGCGACTGGCATCGTCGATCGGTGTGAACATGTCGGTCGTTGAGCCGCCGGCCACCGCGCGGCCGAGGAGCCGGGTGCCCTCGGAGTTGGCATAGGTGATGCGACGGCCGCGTCCGATCTCGAAGATGCCGACGGGCGCACTGTCGGCCATCAGGCGGAATCGTCGTTCGCTCAGCGTCGTCGCAGTGTGGGCGCGGCGGATCTCGTGCGTGAGGCTGACGAACCGGGCCATGACCCCAAGGGCCAACATTGCCGTGCACACGCCGACGAATGCTGCGCTGACCCCGGTGCCGGTGTCGGACATGATCGTGACGACGGGGCCCATGAGGAGTGCGAAGGCCAGCAGCGCGAGCCGCGCACGTGGTTCGGCCTCACGATCCTCGGCGGGTTCGGCGGGTTCGGCGGTGAAGAGCTCACGAGTCGAGGTCAGACCGGAGGCACCGATGATCGCGCAGGCCGCGGCGATGCCGATGTCCGACGCGCGGGTACCCGTGTGGCCGAGGTGGCCGGCGACGGCGCTCGCGATGTCGGTGCCGAGCAGTACCGCGACGCCCACGCCGAGCAGGTTCAACGATCGGGCGCGCCGCCCGGGGGTGAAAGCCATCCACACGAGCACGGTGACGAGGATCGCATCCCCGAGTGGGTACGCCGACAGCGTCAAACGATCGATCGTGCTCGTCTGCGCGGTCTCGAATGGGTTCACGAGCGTCGCCCACATCAAGAGTGCGGCCGCGATCCCGAACACCGAGGCGTCGAGGAATGCGGTGCGGCTGGACGAGGCCGCGCGCAGGTTTCCGACCACGACCATGCCGGCGCCGAACGCGAGGTACCCGAGCAGCGTCAAGAGGTCTCCCCAATGGGCCGAGGTCGCCCCGCGGATGGCTGCGACGTCACGCAGCATCACCCCGCCGGACCAGAGCGCGATCGCGGTCGCGATGCAGATCCACGGATTTGTGCCGACCCGTTGGCTGCGGCGGGCGCCGACCAGCGCGCCGGTCGCGGCGAGCAATCCGACGGTGCCCCACAGGATCCACGCGAGGTTGCTGGGCGCGAACGCCGATGCGCTGAGCAGCCCGATGGCGGCGACGCCATATGCCGCCACGAAGACGCGGCGAGAGACGGGTCGGGCCCGTACGTCGTCAGAGGAAGCCGCCATCGCTGGTGCATCGGCGCGTCGAGGGCCGACCTCGAGCCCCAAAAAGCGCGTGTGCTCACGAATGCCCAGGTACCGTCGGCGATCGTGGATACTCCGGAGCTCGAACCCAGTCCACCGGCCAGTGATGCGCCGGCACCACGGCCGCCGACGAGGGCCGAGGGCCTGACCGCGGCCGAGGTGGCCGACCGGGTGGCTCGGGGCGACGTCAACGACGCCGGCGACCGAACGAGCCGGACGCTCGTGGAAATCGTGCGGGCGAACGTGTTCACTCGGTTCAACGCGATCCTTGGCACGATGTTGGCCCTGATCCTGGTCTTCGGCTCACCCGCCGACGGACTCTTCGGCATCGTGATCGTGATCAACGCCGCCATCGGGATCATTCAGGAACTCCTCGCGAAGCGGAAGCTCGATGAGCTCGCGGTGTTGAGCGCTCCGATCGCGCGGGCCGTACGCGACGGCCAGGTGCAGGAGATCCCGGTCGAGACGCTCGTGCTCGATGATGTCCTCGAACTTCGGACCGGTGACCAGGTCCCGGCCGATGGCACGCTCACGCAGTCGGTCGGACTCGAACTCGACGAGTCGCTGCTGACTGGGGAAGCGGATTCGATTGCGAAACCCGTCGGTGCGCCGGCATTGTCCGGCAGCATCGTGGTCGCGGGATCGGGTCGGATGCAGGCGACGGCGATCGGAGCGAACGCCTATGCCCGCAAACTCGCGGCCGAAGCCCGGCGGTTCACCGTCACCCGCTCCGAACTCGTCGATGGAGTGAATCTCATCCTGCGCTACGTGACGTGGTTGATCTTGATTGTGGGTCCCGTCCTGTTCTGGCGGGAACTCGACGATGGCGACGTGCCCAGCGCGATCACGGGCGCGGTGGCCGGTGTCGTGGGCATGGTGCCCGAGGGTCTCGTGCTCCTCACGTCGATCGCGTTCGGCGTCGCCGTCATCATCCTCGGTCGTCGCAACGTGCTGGTCCAGGAACTCCCGGCAGTCGAAGGGTTGGCCCGGGTCGATGTGGTCTGTCTCGACAAGACCGGGACCCTGACGGAGGGTTCGATCGCCTTCGATCACGTGCAACCGCTCGGGACTCATGCTGCGGCTGAGGCCGAGGCCGTGCTCGGGGCGTTGGCGGCGGATGCCAACGCCAACGCCACCTTCGAGGCACTGAGCGCTCGATTCCCGGATCCGGGTTGGGTGCGGACGGGCGCGGTGCCGTTCTCGTCGGCCCGGAAGTGGAGCGCCGTGCAGTTCGAGGGCGAGGGCAGTTGGGTGATCGGCGCGCCCGAGATGGTGTGGCCGGATCCCAAGAGCCCGGCGCGCCAGCTCGCGGACGAGATGGCGGCGACCGGGAGCCGAACGCTGTTGCTCACCCGGACCGACGGCCCGCTCACCGGCGAGTCGCTGCCGGCCGGGTTGGACCCGGTCGCCCTGGTGATGTTCGAGGAGCAGATCCGGCCCGACGCGGCTGAGACCCTGGAGTACTTCCGCTCCCAGGGCGTGCTGCTGAAGGTGATCTCCGGCGACAATCCGCGCACGGTCGGTGCTGTGGCGCGACGGGTCGGACTCGACGTCGGCGAACCGGTTGATGCTCGGTCGCTCCCCGACGACGAAGCGGGCCTGGCCGACGCGCTCGAAGCTCACTCCGTCTTCGGTCGGGTCACGCCGCAGCAGAAGCGCGCGATGGTCGGGGCGTTGCAGTCGCGCGGGCACGTGGTCGCGATGACCGGCGATGGCGTGAATGATGCGTTGGCGTTGAAAGACGCGGATATTGGGGTCGCCATGGGTTCGGGTGCCGCGGCGACACGAGCAGTGGCGCAGCTGGTGCTGTTGGATGGCAAGTTCGCGACGCTGCCGGGCGTGGTCGCGGAGGGCCGCCGCGTCGTCGCCAATATCGAGCGCTCGGCCAACTTGTTCCTGGTGAAGACGATCTACGCGGCCCTGTTCTCGTTGGCCACCGTGTTCACGGGCTGGCCGTACCCATTCCTGCCTCGCCATTTCACGGTGATCAGCGCCCTGACCATCGGGATTCCGGGCTTCTTCCTCGCGCTCGCGCCCAACACGCGTCGGTACGTGCCGGGATTCGTCCCGCGGGTCTTGCGGTTTGCGATTCCCACGGGCGCCATTGCCGCAGTCGCGGTGTATACGGCCTACGCCGTGGCCCGTTCGGAAGATGTGTCGAGCGTGCAGGCCCGCACCACGGCATTCATCACGTTGTTGATCGTGGCGCTGTTCGTGTTGCTGGTGCTGGCCCGGCCGCTCACGCCGTTCCGCGCCGGGTTGGTGTTCTCCATGATCGGTGGCGCCGTCGGTGTGTTGTTGATCCCGGCGTTGCATGATCTCATCGACCTCACGATCCCGAGCGCAGATCTGCTCGCGATCGCGTTCGGGTGCGCCGCCGCGGCGTGCGTCCTCATCGAAGTGAGTGGTCGGATCCGCGGAACTCGGTTCGTCGCCGGCGACGACGAACCGAGCCCCGCGGCCGACGCCCCTGCTACGCCTTGACGATGAAGGTGGTGACCATTCCGAACATCCCGTCGTCGCGTTCGGCGTGAGTCAGGATGTGGCAGTGGAAGGCCCAGACCCCGAGTTGGTCGGCCCGAGGCGTGACCAGCACGCTGTAGCGCTCGCCGGGGGCAACGTTCAACGTGTCGACGTCGTACGGCGTGATCGGGATCCCGTCTTTGGCGATCACGGTCTGGACCAGACCGTGCATGTGCATCGGGTGGATGCTGAGACCCTCGTTGAAGTAGTGGATCAAGACGGTCTCGCCCGGCTTGGCGATGATCGGTGCGGTTGACGGGAACGACTTGCCGTTGAGAGAGAGGCCGATTGCCCCGGCGTCGTTCAACGCCATCGGAATCTCTTGCGTGACCGGCCCGCGCCCCTCGGGCAACGGGAGGTCTCCGACCAGCAGCACACCGGCGAGGCCGTCGGGCACTTGGTGCTCCGCGTGGTGGTGCGAGTGGTACATGTTGACCTGGCTCTTCTCCGCCACGAACTCGTACGTGAACGTCTTCCCGGGGGTCACGACATCCTGGGTCACGTCGGGTACCCCGTCCATGGCGTTGGGGAGTTCCAGACCGTGGAAGTGGACTGCGCTCGACTGCGGGAGTTCGTTGGTGAAGACGAACCTCACGCGGTCGCCCTGATTGACCTTGAGGAGCGGTCCGGGCACTGCGAACTTCGAGTCATCGGCGCCCGTGGGGCCGTACGCCCAGGCCCGGACGGTCTTGGTCTGGTCGACTTGCCAGTCGACGACTCGGGCCGTGATGTCGAATTCCTTGGTGCCGTCCGGCAGCACCTTCGGTGCCAGCGTTTGATTGCCCAGGCCCTTGGTGTTGAGGCCATTGGTCAGCTGGTCGACGTAGGCCAGCGTGGTCTTCCTCATGACGGCGTCCATGCGGGCATTGTCGGCGCGGAGCGCGGCGTCGGACTGGCCGGTGGATCCCGAAGTCGCCCCTGATCCCGAGCCGCCACTGCCGCCGATCGTCAGCGACGCTTTCATGCCTTGGCTCGCGTGCCCCGGGATCGCGCAGATCACCTCGTAGGTGCCGGCCTTGAGTCCCTTCAACGACAGCGTGGCAGCGCCGCCGGGACCGATGTCCGCGGTCTTGAGCTTCGTGCCCTTGATCTCGAAGTTGTGGGGCGCGGAGCCGGTGTTCTTGATGGCCAGCGTGCCGTCGGCATCGGCGTGGATCATGGCCGGGTCGATGAGGAACTCGCTGAGTGTGACCTGGGTACCGCCGCCCAGCGCTGCCGCCTCCTTCGCGTCGGAGCTGGTGGCGCGAGCATCGCCCGCAACCCAGAGCGCGCCGAACGCAAGCAGCATTGCGAGCAGTGCGAACAACCATGCGCCGAGCCCGAAGGTCTGACGGTCTTCGCTGGTCAATTTCATATGGAGAATCCCCTCGGTCAGTTGAGGTTCTGATCGTAGGGATCTCCGTCGCGCGGGCCAGGGCCTTCCGGCCCTAGAGATACGTCCAAATGGATGCATCGTCCAGAGAGATGGAACGACCCCGGCGTTGGGGGACGCCGGGGTCGTTCGGTTCGCGCCGGTTCGGATCAGATCAACCCTCGGAGGTCGCTCCGGTACCGGGCCGCTCGATGCCACAGGCCGCCGCGGCTTCCTTGAGCTGGGCGATCTTCTCTTCGGTCAGGGGGCGCACCGGTCGGGTGATGCCCTGGTCGCTCAGGCACTGCTTCTGCTCGTCGGTGAGGTTGGCCCCCGGGTGAGCTCGGTGCGGCACCTTGATGTCGCAGGCCTTGGCGGCCGCCTTGAGCTGGGCGATCTTCTCGTCGGTCAGGGGGCGGACCGGTCGGGTGATGCCCTGGTCCTTCAGGCACTGCTTCTGCTCGTCGGTCAGTTGGTGACCGGTCCGGGCGGCTGCGCCGTCGGTGGCCGCGCCGGCGGGACCGGCGACGCCGACCGCCGTGGCACAGAGTGCCGCAGTGGCGAGAGCCGTGCCGGCCATGCGGCGGAGTGAGTGAGTCTTCATGGTTGCTCCTTGGGAGGGTGGTGGGCTGGTGACAAAGATCAGCATCGATCATCGAGATTCCGGACTGGTCAGAGAATTGTTCGGAGATGACCAAGAGCCCGACCCCGGATCACCCGCGACGAATTGCCGGTGACCCATCGGGACTTTGGTCCCGGCGATCCGGGTCCACCCACCCTGACCGTACGGGCGGGGCACGAGGCAAGGTCGGGGTCCGGAACCGACCAGAGGAGCCGACGTGCGCGTATTGGTGACCGAGTCAAGCCCGCGGGCCGCGGACCATGTAGTTGGAGAACTCACTGCCTCGGGCCACGAGGTGTTGCGCTGCCATTCCGCCGGCGGGCCTTCGTTCCCCTGCGTCGGGCTCGCGGGGGAGCCGTGTCCGGTCGAGACCGGGGTGGACGTCGCGGTCACGGTGCGGGCACATCCCCAGTCGAGTCCGGCGCCGACCGAGGATGGCGCGATCTGCGCGCTGCGAACCCACGTGCCGCTGGTCGTGTTGGGCCAGACGCTGCTGCATCCCTTCGCAGCATTCGACACGGTGGAATCTCAAGGCGTTGACCACGCGGTCGCGACGGTTGAGGCGGCCGCGACGGCCCGCCGGCCCGGGCACGAGGCAGTGGCCGAGGGCGCGTTGCGAGACACGCTCAGTCGCGCGGGGGAACCTGATGACAACTCGCGGGCCGTCGTGACGCGCACCCGGGATGGTCTCGACGTGTCGCTGCTCGTGGCGCCGGGGACCTCCGATGGAGTTCGGGCGCGGGCCGCGGTGCGAGTGGTCGGTGCGTTGCGGGCCTACGACGCTGACGCTCCCCAGATCAATCTGTCGGTCGGACAACTCGATCAGGGCTGATCGCCACCAGGACTACGGCGGGGGTGGCGGAGCGGCGATCGCGGTCGTGGTGGTGGTCGTGGGGGGGAGCGGGCCGGTGCCGCGGGCCGTCTTGGCCTTCGCCATCGCGTAGCTCTCGACGTACCGTTCGCGCCGGTCCGGCTGGCCGGTCCGGCTGATCACGCGAAAATTCTCGACCACATATCCGGTCGAACCGGGGGTGAGGCGCTTCTCCGTGCCGAACGGGAGCAACGGGTCATCGATGTACTCGGGAACGACCGCGATCGTCTCCAAAATGTTTGGTCCTTCGGCCTTGCAGCTGCGACCTTCCTTGTTTCCGTAGAGCGCGACCGTGATCGACGTGTTGCTGAAATAGGTCCGGATCAACACGCCGGACTTCGAGTCGTTCCGGAACTTGTTGTCGATCGACGGATAGTTCAGGGTTGCCTCGCGCCCCATCGGGTAGCGGGAGATGTACAACGCGTGGACGGTATGAGTCACGTCTTGGTAGCAGCCGAAGAACGAGGCGTTGTACAGCGTGGTCGAGAGTTGGCTGACGCCGCCGCCGACCGAGTCTTCGAACTCGAGGTTCGCGCCAATGCCGGGCGCCGACACATACCCCTTCTCGACCGTCCGCGGCCCGAGGGCCTCGTTGAGGCTGAAGGTCTCACCCGGCAGGAGGATCGTGCCGTCGATCACCTGGGCGCCGGTGTGGATGTTGGTGACACGTGGCTGACAACAGGGGTGGTTGGTCGTGTAACTGGCTACGAGTTCGGTCATATTGAGGTCCTCGGCCCATTTCGTGGTTCGGGCCGGCTCGGTCGTCTGCAGGTTCGCGGTGACCCGATGGCGTCCGGCCGCGATCGCCCGGCCGAGTGGTCCGAGTTCCACCGTCTGCCCGGTCACGGCGGGAACGACCGAGACGGAGGTGCCGTTGATCGCGAACCCGGCGTCCTGGGGCGCGGTTTCGACCAACCCGAGCGCGGGTCCCAATGCCGTGCGCACGGCACTCTCATCGACCTCGAGGTGGAGCCGGGATCCGGTGATGCGGGTCCTCAGGGTTGACCCGAGTTGCATTCGACTCAACGTCATGGTCGTGCCGTTGACCTGGATGGTCACGGGTGAGCGCAGCACGCGTCGGGCGTCGCGGGCGGCTCGGCGAACTTCGTTCGTGTCGATCGTGGGGTTGGTCGGGCCAATGGTCAGCTCGCCGATATCGGTGTGACCGGATTGCAACGCCGAGATGATTCGTCGTTCGGCGTCGCTGCGGTTGATGCCGACCCCGCGCCGGGGTCGGATCTCGGCCACCTGCGCGCCCTCGAAGCGCAACCCGCCGTCGACGAGACCCTTGCCCGTCGCGCCGACCCAGAGGTCGATCGTCTCGGCGAGGCGCCGGCGGTTGAAACGCACCTGCAAGGGAACGGTGTCCCGGCGAGCGCGCCGGAGAAGTACGCCGCCGACCGTGTCGAGGGGATTCGCGGCCCGACCCGCGCGGCGGGCGGCGCGGACGGTCGCCGGCGCGTCGACGCGATAGTCGATCGCGGCGGGGTCCAACGTCAGGGTCAGCTTGCCCGCGTGCGCATGGATCGGTTGGCGGCGAAGTCGATCGGCGAGATCCTCGACTTCGTGGAGGGCCTCCGGCTCGGTAGCACCCGCCAGTTTCGTTCCGGCGACGGTCACGCCTGGGAGCACCCGGTTCCGGTACGCAAGGCGTTCGGTCACCGCGACGCCGACGAGCATGAGCAGTGCCGACGCAACCAGCAGCAGCACGAGGGCCGTGCGCTGGGTCGTCCACATTCGTCCGAGTGCGGCGCGTCCCGGCGGATCGAGGGGCGCGAGGGGCGCTCGGACCGTGTGCATCGAGGGCGGGTCGGTCGTCAAGGCAGGACGAAATTAGTTGATCGGGCCGGCTGGGTTGCGGTCGGCCCGCCCGCGTCACCGCGGGTGCAGCGGCCGAGAGCCGATATTGTCCGGCCGTCGCCGTTCGGAAGGGTCCTCTCATGTCGTCCGCACTCGAAGATCGATCGCCCGATGCGTTGCGCGAGTTCGCCACCGCGTGGCTGGCCGAGCAGCTTCCCTCCGGTTGGATGGAAGCGGTCGATCGGAACGACGACGCCGCGACGGCCGAGCTGCGGTCCGAGATCGATTACGACGATTGGTGCATTCGGTTGGGCGAGGCCGGATTGGCCACGCCGACCTGGCCGGCCGAGTACGGCGCCGGGCTGTCGCTCAACCCGGGCGAGGCGAAGCACGTCAACGACGTGCTGGCTCACTACAAGGTCCCTCGGCCGTACAACATCATCGGAATCGGCATGGGTGGTCCGACGCTGATTGCGTGGGGGACCGAGGAGATGAAGCACCAACTCCTGCGGCCGCTGGCGTGCAACCAGGAGATTTGGTGTCAGCTGTTTTCCGAGCCCGGTGCCGGATCCGACGTGGCCGGACTCGCGACGCGGGCGGTGCACGACGGTGACGAGTGGGTCGTCAACGGTCAGAAGGTCTGGACCACCGTGGCCCATATTTCCCGCTGGGGAATGTTGCTGTGCCGGACCGACCCAGACGTCCCCAAGCACGGCGGGCTGTCCTACTTCGTGGTCGACATGCATCAGCCGGGCGTTGAAGTGCGCCCGTTGGTGCAGATCACCGGCGACGCCGAGTTCAACGAGGTGTTCTTCAACGACGCGCGGGTGCGCCACGACTGGATGCTCGGCCGCGAGGGCGACGGTTGGAAGGTCGCGATCACGACGCTCATGAACGAGCGAGTCTCGTTGTCGGGTGCCGGATCGATCGGTGGGGAAGCCGTAGGTGGGAGTCCGGTGAGCCGCCTGCTGGAACGGGCGAAGGGCACGCAGGATCCATTGATTCGTCAGGAACTGGCGCAGGCCTACATCGAGAGTCGGCTGATCCGCTTGAACAACGAGCGGGCCGCGAACAAGCGAAAGAGCGGTGGCGAGGCCGGCCCGGAAGGGTCGATTACGAAGTTGATGCAAGCCGAGTTCAACCAGCGGCTCCAGAACTTGTCGTTGCAGATCGAGGGCGCGCACGGCATCGCCTGGGAAGGAACGCCGTTGTCGAAGACCGAACGCGTCGGTCGCAGCCCTCAGGTTGATGCGGACGCACTCGTCGCGTTCGGATTCCTGCGAGCCCAGGCCAACACGATCGAAGGCGGCACGTCCGATGTGATGCGCAACATTCTGGGCGAGCGGGTGCTGGGACTGCCCAAGGAGCCCGACGTGTCCCGTGAACTGCCCTGGGTCCAGGTGCCGCGGTCGGCGTGATGGTGCCCTTCATCGACTCCGAGGGCTGAGGCGCAGTGGATCGGCGCCTCACGAAGTTCCTCCGCAAGCGCGGCGCCGCACCGGCCGAGATCGACGAGGCCGAAGCCAACGGCACCCTCACGTTGATGGCGATCGACCGGATGCTCGTGCCCGGCGCCGCGCATCTGGATTCCAACGGAGTCGCGGAACGCAGTGGGATGCCCCGTGAGAATGCCACGATGCTGTGGCGCGCACTCGGGTTTCCCGACGTGCCCGACGGTGAGGCGGTCTTCACCGACGAATCGGTCGAAGTGTTGCGGCTCTTGCAGACTCCCGACGATTCGCTGTGGTTCTCGGTTTCCGAGTCGGAGGCACTGGTGGCTCAGGTGCGTGCCGTCGGATCGGGACTCGCTCGAGTGGCCGAGGCCATCTCGGATCAACTCGCCGAGGGCATTCTCACCGCGCGGGCAGGAGGTGTGGACGATGCAACGATTGCACTGGAAGTGATCGACACGCTCGACTGGCCGATGCTCGCCCGGCTCAACGACTACGCCCTCCGAGTGCAACTGCGGGCGGCGGTGTGGCGGAAGCTGCTCGGTGATCAGGGCCTCGCCGGCGAGATTCCTCGGCTCGGCGTTGGGTTCGTCGACCTGGTCGGGTACACCGCGATCAGTCAGGAACTCGACGGTCGCGAGTTGGCGGCCCTGGTCGATCGGTTCGAAGCGGTGACGTACGACACTGTCGCCCGGCTGGGTGCGCGGCTGGTGAAGACGATCGGCGACGAAGTGATGTTCGTGACCGAGGATCCGGCGATCCTCCTGGAGGTCGCACTCGAACTCACGGCCCGGACCGAGTCCGACAGGGCACTGCCCCCGGCCCGGGCCGGAGTCGCACTCGGGCCCGCTCTGGCCCGCGAGGGTGATTACTACGGTGCCGTCGTGAACTTGGCGCACCGGCTGGTCGAGATCGCCCGCCCCTCCAGTGTGGTCGCGTCGGACGAGCTCGCGGCCACGCTGTCATTGAGCGATCGGTTCGAGTTCCATCGGATGCGGAGCCGTCGGATCCGTGGGATCGGGCGGGTCGAGTTGTTCGCGGCGTCCGGCCTCACTCGCCCGGCAGTCGAGGACGGAACGCTTGACGGCTCGGTCGGCGGATCGGAACCATCGGCAACGGGGTAGGTTCCTGGTCATGGTCGATACCCCCCTCTGTCTGCTGTCGGTCCACGCCCACCCCGACGATGAAGCCTCGAAGGGCGCAGGAACGGTGGCGAAGTACGCGGCGGAAGGGATCCGCGGCGTGCTCGTGTGCTGCACCGGCGGCGAGGAGGGCGACATCCTCAACCCGGCCATGGACACCGAGGAGGTGCGCGCCAACCTTCACGCAATTCGAGTCGCCGAACTCGAGGCCAGTGTTGCCGCGATCGGGTACGGGGAGCTCTACCTGTTGGGGTACCGCGACTCGGGCATGAAGGACTCCGATGCCAACGCGCACGACGACAACTTCGCCAATGCTCCCCTGGACGAGGCGGTCGAACGACTGGTTCGCATCATTCGCGCGGAGCGGCCACAGGTGATCATCACCTATGGAGACGAGCGCGAGTTCTACCCCCATCCGGATCACGTTCGCGTGCACGAGATTTCGGGTCCGGCGTTCGACGCCGCCGGCGACCCCGACCGATTCCCTGACGCGGGGGAGCCGTGGCAGCCGAGCAAGCTGTATTTCACCGGCTGGTCGGGTCGGCGGGTGCGAGCGATGCACGAGGCGTTTCTCGCTCGAGGCGAAGAGAGCCCGTACGCACAGTGGTTCGAACGCGGATTCAGCGAAGCCGGGGACGACCGGTTCACGACCTACATCGACGTGAGCGACTACTTGGCGAACCGCCGGGCCGCGTTGCTGGCGCACCGGACGCAAGTGGATCCCGACGGGTTCTGGATGCGCCTGCCCGACGATGTGGTGCGTGAGGTATTTCCCTGGGAAGAGTTCGCACTCGAGCGTTCCCGGGTCGAGACCGGGACTCCCGAAGGTGAACCCGAAGATGACTTGTTCGCGGGCCTGCGGTCGGTATCGACTGCGACCCGCGGATCGGGCTGGAGGAGCTCATGACCAAGTACCTGACCGACGCCTGGTTCGATGAGGCCCGCGCGCTCGCGGCAACCCAGCCGGAGCGTCCGGGGGCCACGGCGAGGATGCAATATGTCGTGACCGGTGGACCCGAGGGCGACATCAAGTACTGGTGGCGCCTGGTGGACGGCAAGCTGGCCGACAGCGCGGCGGGAGTCATCGACGAACCCGACTTCACCATGACCCTTTCGTACGAGGATTCGGTGAAGATCCAACGGGGTGAACTCGACGCCAACGCCGCGTTCATGCAGGGTCGGATGAAGGTCACCGGGAACATGGGAGCACTCATGCAGCTGATGCCCCTCACGACGTCGCCGGAGTACAAAGCCCTCCAGGCCGAGATCCGCACGATCACCGAGTTCTGATCCGTGCCGCGCCGAGGCCCCGCCCGGGTCGGTCGGCGCCGTCTGTGGGCGCGGTCTGTGGGCGCGGTCTGTGGGAAACTCGGGGGGTGACGGAGCCGAAGTGAGGCGAGGCTGGCGTGCGCGCGTGGGTCTGGTCGCGGTGACGATGCTGGCGCTCGGTGTCGTGGAGTCGATCGGGGAGCGCAGCGTTGGTGCGGCGGGTTGTGAGCAGTCCCACGCCCGGAACTGTGTGGGCGCGGATCTCTCGCGACGAGACCTGCGCGGCTGGAACTTCCGGGGCGCCGACCTGCGCGGCGCGAACCTCTCCCGATCAGACCTGCGCGGCGTCGATCTCCGCACGGCGCGCCTCGATCGGGCGAATGCGGTCGGGGCCGATCTGCGCCACGCGGATCTTCGTCGGAGTCGGTGGCTGACGGCCGCGTTGGAAGGCGCGGACCTTCGGAAGGCGCGCCTCGACCGGGCCCAGTTCAGTGCGACGAGGCTCGCCGACGCCGACCTCCGGAACGCGCATTTCGGCATGAGCTTCTGGACCGACGCCGACCTCACCGGCGCCCGCGTCGGCGCGGGAACGTTGCCGAGCGTGGGCCTCTGTGACACGGTCCAGCCCGACGGTTCGGTGGCGCCATGTGCCCGGACGCTGTCGGGTACTGAGGTGGCACGCGCTCGGCCCGTGACCGGATCGCCGAAGCTGGCGGTGGACCTGACCCGACTCGTCACGCGGCTCGTTCAACGCGATCGGCTGAACCCACCGGTCGCGTCGCGGGTGTATGCCCTGACTGGCGTTGCGCTCCTGGAGACGGTGCAACCGAACGCGTTACCGCTCCATGGTCTGGCGCCGATTCCCGCGCCGGACCACGAGGTGGACCCTCGGACCGTCGCGGCGTCGGGCGCGGGACTCGTGCCCCGCGCGCTGTCCCAGATCGCCTCGACCCGCGCGGCATTCGCGGGGTTTCGTGACGCCGCACTCGCGCACTCGGCGGATCGCATCCCGGGGGCTCGGTTCCGAGCCTCGGTCGAGTACGGGCAGGGCGTGGCCTCGCGAGTGATCGCGTGGTCGGAGCAGGATGGCTTCGCGACGAGCCGGAACCTGCCGTATGCCGCGCCGAGGGGTCCCGGCCTCTGGGTCCCCACGCCGACGACGTTCCAGGTAGCGCAGGAACCGAAATGGGGCACGCTGCGCCCCTATGTCGTGACCGATGCGGCCGCGTGCTCGGTGGCGCCACCTCCGACGTACTCGACCGATCCGAACTCGGAGTTCATGACCCAGCAACGGGCGGTCTATGAGACGTCCCGAGCCTTGACCCGAGAGCAGCGGGCGATCGCACGGTTCTGGAACGATGATCGGGGCCGCACCGGTACTCCTGGGGGCCACTGGGTCGCGACGTCCAATATCGCCATCGCCGATCGCCACCTCGACCTGGGTGACGCGGCTCGCCTCCACGGCGCCGTGGGAGCCGCGATCGGCGATTCCTTCATTACGGCCTGGGCGACGAAGTACCGGTGGAACACGATCCGGCCCGTCACGGTGATTCGGGAGTTGATCGATCCTGACTGGACGCCGTACCTGAACACGCCGCCGTTCCCCGACTGGATCTCGGGTCACGCGACGGTGTCGGGCGCGTCGGCCCGGGTCCTCACTGCACTGGTCGGGCCCATGAGCTATCGCGACAACGGGTTCAGCACCGGATCGGATGTCCGAGCGTCGTTCTCAATCCGGCCGCGGGACTACCCATCGTTTGCGGCGGCAGCGCGCGAGGCGGCGAAGAGCCGGGAGTACGGAGGGATTCACATCCCGAAATCGGACACCGCCGGACTCGAGGCCGGCGAGTGCGTCGCCCGGACGGTGCTCGGCGCGTTGGGCGCGCGGCCCGTCGGAGGACCGGCAGTCAGGCAGTGGCCGTACGGCAAGGATTCGTCCAGGTCGACGATGTCCATTGGGTCAACCCCGCGGCTGTGACCGACACCTTGGTGCTCGACCCCCATCACCCGGAGGCGTTGATGTACGCGCCGAGCACCAAAAAGTTGCTGGGAGTCATGTACCTCGCCGACGGACGCGAGCATGGGCCCAGATCGGAGGTCCCGAGACGACGTGGCACTACCACCTGTTCGGTGCGAGGGTCTGCATGATCCACGGTGGACGGGTGACGGTCGAAGTTCTTATAACCCGCGCTGCAGCGCGCGAAGTTCGCGGTAGCCGATCTGGGTGAGCGCGGCGCGATCGAGCAGGTCGGCGAACGCGGGGTCATGACACAGGGTGGCGTGGTCCTCGACGCGCCCGGCCCAGTCGGGGTGCGACGCCCTCAGCTCATCGGTGTCGACGGCAGGATGGAGGAAGACTTCGGTCACCCCCGGGCGGAGATCGAAGAGGACTCGTTCGATCGTGCGGCGACCGCCAATCGGCACGTCGACCATGTGGTCGGGGAAGACCACCCCTTCTTCGGCCGCGAGCCGACGAAACGGAAAGCCGACGCGATGTTCGGAGCTGGCGCCCGACAACCGCAGGGGCAACGCGAACTCGACCGCAAGTTCGAGGTAGACGTCGAAGAACTCCGGACGAAGTTGCAGGGTGCCCATGTGACTGTCGAGATGAGAAACGTCGAACCCCCAGAGGATGGCGCGTTCGATTTGGGCTCGGCACTCTTTGCGCACCTCGTCGAGATCGGCGTGATCCCAGACGTCCTCGATCGTGCGCGGGAACCCGCCGTCGCCGTCGAGGAGACTGGGCGCGCGCGTGATGGGGCCCCAGCGGTAGTTCTTCCACTCCGAGTTCAAGGTGAGGTGCACGCCGATGTCTTCGCCTCGATACATCGCGGCGGCGTCGCGCGACCACGGGCAGGGGACCATCAGCGTGGCGCTGGTCGCGACACCGGAACGCAGTGACTCGTACACCGCGACGTTGGCGGCACGCGACGAGCCCAGATCATCACAGTTGATGATCAACAGCCGTTCGTCGGGGGAGTGTCCCAACCGTTCGGCAACCGAAGGCCTATCGCCCACGGGCTAGACCCGCTCGATCAGGGTGCCAGTGCCCAATCCGCCCCCGCAACACATGGTCACGAGTCCGAAGGTGCCGTCGGTGCGTTCGAGCTCGTGCAGTGCGGTCGTGATGAGGCGAGCACCGGTAGCGCCTACGGGGTGGCCGATCGCGATGGCACCGCCATTGGGATTCACGCGGTTCATGTCGGGCTGCAGTTCGCGTTCCCAGGCCAGGACCACCGACGCGAACGCTTCGTTGATCTCCACGGTGTCGATGTCGGCCATGGTCATGCCGGTCCGCTCGAGCAGCCGGCGGGTCGCGTCGATCGGTCCGGTGAGCATCAGCACTGGGTCGACCCCCACCAGGCATTGGTCCACAATCCGCGCCCGAGGGGTGAGCCCGAGTTCCGAGGCGCGAGCGGCCGTCATCAGGACGACTGCGGCGGCGCCGTCGCTGATCTGGCTCGACGACCCCGCGGTGTGGACACCGTTCTCGCGGGCGACCGCCTTGAGTTTGGCGAGCGCCTCCAACGACGTCTCCCGGAGGCCCTCGTCGCGGTCGATGTGGTGCGTCGATCCGGAAGGCTTGCCGTCGGCGTCGAGATCCGGTGCGTCGATGCCGATGACCTCGCGCTCGAACCGACCTTCGGCCCATGCGGTCGCGGCGCGTTGCTGGGACTGCAACCCGAACGCGTCGCAATCGGCACGGGTGATGCCCCAGTTCTCGGCGATGCGCTCCGCGCCTTCGAACTGCGACGTCGGCTCGTAGATCGGGAAATAGGACCGCGGGAGCGGCCGATCGAGGTCCTTGCTCATCGTGGCGCCCAACGGGATCTTGCTCATCATCTCGATGCCGCAACTCACCGCCGTGTCGATGGCGCCCCCCTTGATCAGCGCGACGGCGAGGTTCGTGGCCTGTTGCGAGGAACCGCATTGCGCGTCGACGGTGGTGGCCGCCACCTCCATCGGCAAGCCGGCGGCGAGCCACGCGGTGCGGGCGATGTTGAACGTCTGCGGGCCGATCTGGCCGACGCAACCCCCGACGACCTGACCCACGGCGGCGGGATCGAGCCCGGACCGGTCGAGCGCGGCGACCTGGACCGCGCCGAGGAGGTCGGCCGGGTGCATCGTGGACAGACCACCGTTGCGCTTGCCGAGAGGTGAACGCACCGCGTCGACGATCACGACATCCGAATCGGCCAGGGCAGTCATCTACGCCTCCGCAGGTAGTGGGTCGGGACCCGGATGGTAGTGCTGAGCCGGGTCCGGGGCGGCGGGAGGCCGAGCGTGACTCGCCCCACTTACGAAGCGTCGAGGATGACCTTGCCAAAGTTGGTGTCGGCATCGAGCACGGCGTACGCATCGGACGCGTCGGCCAGCGCGATGACCTGGTCGACGATCGGCGCGACGCGAGCGTCGGCGAGCAGTGGCACCACCTCGGCGACGAAGGCGTCGGTGGCCGCGGCCTTGTCGGTGATCGAACGCGGACGCAGCACGGTGCCGTGGATCTCGCCGCGCTTCTGCATGAGCCCGAGCAGCGGGACCGCGGGGTTCCCGCCGGCCAGGGTGCCGACGATGATGATGCGACCACCGGGCGCCAGGGCCGAGACGTCGGCGGCAACGTAGTCACCGCCGACGAGGTCGATCACGACATCGGGCGGGCCGCCGCGCTCGATGATCTCCCGGGCCAGGCCGAGCGGATCCAGCTCGCGAGGCACCAGGATTCCGTGGTCGAGTCCGAGGGCACGAGCATCGACGAGCTTGGAATCGGTCCGGGCAGTGCCGGTCACGGTGCACCCGAAGGCCTTGGCCAGCTGCACCACCGCGGTCCCGACCCCCGAACCGACGGCATGCACGAGGACGTGCTCGCCTGGTTGCAGGCGGCCGCGCGTGCGCATGGCGTCGTGGGCGGTGACGAACACTTCGGGCACGCCGCCCGCGGTCACCAGATCGAGCGAGTCGGGCACGGGTGCACAATGAACGGCCGGCACGACGACGTACTCCGCCTGCGCGCCGCCGCCGGTCACGCCGAATACCTTCGCGCCGATCTCGGGAATCGAGACTCCCTCGCCATGGGCATCGACCGTGCCGGCGAACTCGAGCCCGGGGATGTCAGCGGCAATGCCCGGTGGGGCTGGATAGAAGCCGGCCCGCTGGAGTAGATCGGCGCGGTTGAGGCCGGCACCGTGGACTCGGACCCGGACTTCGCCGGGTGCGGGTTCGGGCGTGGGTCGGTCCTCGATCGTGAGCGAACCGTCTCCGGGGCTGATGAGTGCACGCATCCGGCGGACCGTAGTCGTCGCCGTCGACGGCATGTAGGTTGCGTCCGTGGCCGACCTGACCATCGTTGATGACGAGGGTGCCAGCGTGGAGTTCGACGCCGTCGAAGCCGAGACGCTGATGAATCTCACCGATCAGCTCGAGGACGCGACCACGTCGGCCTGCCCCGATTGCCGCAGCCGAGTCGTGTCGGTGGTGGCCTTGGCCGACCTCCTCGAGGCATCGCCGCCGCATCCGAGGACCGGTGATCTGCTCGAGCTCGCCGACGACGCGCCAACCCTGCACGTGTACGTGGTCGACCGGGTAGCGCTGTGCGGCCACACTCGCTGGCGCGACCCCGGCCACGAAGAATGGACCGACGCGGTCATGCCCCCCGGAGTGATCCGCCGCCGTCCGTAAATCGGTGGGTCAGGCGAGGGCGGCGAGTTCGGCGAACGACTCGCGGAGCAGGTCGAGCAAGCGATCGGGATCGATGACGGCGGCCGGGTCGGAGTTGATCCCGAGATGCAATTCACCGCAGTAGGACATCATCGTCACGTTGAGCGGTACCCCGGCACGCGGCCCGAATGGATAGCTCGCCTCGATCCGGCCGCCGCCGAGGAACAAGTCGATGGGGCTGCCGCGCAGGTTCGACGTGGCGAAATCGATGGTCCGGGTCTGGGCGCGGAACAGGGTGACCAGCATCGCGGTCGGGACGCCGGCCGCGGCTGCGGCCAGGAGGTCGGCGGCGTCGAGTGCGGGCTCGGCCCGGATCGTGTGCAACGAGTGCTGTACCGCCGCCAGATGCTCGGCGGCGCCGACGGCCGGGGTCGGGACCAGGACCCGGGTGGGTGCGAACCGGTTCGCGGTGGCGTCGCCCTGGTCTCGGGTGCTCACCGGCATGGCCATGCGGAGCGCCTCGGGATCTTCACCGAACTCCCGGTGGAACGACGCCAACGCACGGGCTACGCCGGTGACGAAGACATCGTTGACGCTCGCGCCGTGCTCCTTCGCAGCCCGGTGGAGGGGGTCGAACTCGATCCCCATCGAGTCGTACCGACGGGCCAACGACCGAGTGGCGAACAGCCGGGACCGACCGCGTTCGGTGACGAGAACCTGGCGGCGCAAGGAACGCACGAACTCGATCGCGTCGCGGGTGGCGCCCGGAAGTTCGGTCGGCCGGGCTGCGGTCGTGATGGTGGAGCCGAGCACATGGCGGGCCAGGTCCAGTGTGCGACGGCTGCGGTGGGCGATCGCGTCGCGGATCACATCGACGGGACCGTCACGATCGATGGGATCATCGATCGCCACTTCGCGTTCGCGCTGGCCGATGTCGTCGATCAACGACTGCACCTCGGTCTCCGATGCCGGCTCGCGTTCGAGGTCGACGAGGCTCAGCGACAGTCGCATCGCACCGACGCCGTCGGTGATCGCGTGATGCAGGCGTTGGATGAGCGCAGCGCGATCGCCGTCGAGACCCTCCACCAGGGTGAACTCCCACAGCGGGCGGGATCGGTCGAGCGGCGGCGCGGTCACCGACGCCGCGAGATCCAGCAACCCGCGCGTGGTTCCGGGAGACGGGATCGCGATCCGGCGCAGGTGATAGTCAGGCTCGAAAGTCGGATCGGTGCGCCACTCGGGCGGCGCCACGCGCAGTGGCGGTGAGATGACCCGTTCGCCGAGTCTCGGGATCGCGACGAGCGCGCGCTGGATGGTGGCGTGCATGCGGTCGTCGGCGGGGGCGCGATCGAGGATCGTCACATTGGCGAAGTCGGACCGGAGGGCCGGGTCCTTCTCGACCGCCCACATGATTGCTTCGCTCGGCGACATTCGCATCGGGCCACCTGCTCCGTAGGGGCCGACGCAACGGCGCGCCGGTGCCGACAGCCTATTTCGTCGGTTCGCCGACCCAGCGGCTGAGTACCCGTCCGAGGACGAGGCCGAGCGCCGCCCCACCGACAACATCCGATGCGTGGTGCATGCGCACGTAGACCCGACTCCCGGCGACGAGCCCGGCGAGCACCCACCACGGGCCGCGGCGCCCGGGTTTGGCCAACAAGCTGACGGCCGTGAACGCGGCCGTGGCATGGCCGGAGGGGAATGACGAGGTGATGGGTCGGCGCATGCCGTACGGCAGCCGGCCTTCGTCGGTGTCGGGCGCGGGGCGGCTGCGCTTGAACATGGCCTTGATCGGGCCGTTGGTGAGTGCCGACTCGAAGCCCATGCTTGCTCCGTAGCGCAGTGCGTACCGGTAATCGCCGGTACGAATCGAACGCGCGACGCCGATGGCAAACCACAGGATGCTGTGGTCGGCCGCGGTCGACAGCGAGTAGAACACCCGGTCGAGGAGCGGGGAGCGTATGGCTTCGACCGCGGCGTCGACCCGCTGATCGAACTGATCGACGGCCGGGTGCACTAGGCCGAGGTCGTGGCCAACGGCAGGGTGGATTCGATCATCTGGCCCGGACCGAGCAGCTCCGCCGCCTGGAGTGGGTCGCCGCCGTAGGCCGGGCAGTACGGCTTGTAGGCACACCAGTTGCAGAGCGGACCGGTGCTGGGCCGAAAGTCGTCCCGTTCGCACGCTCGACCGATCGCCGACCACAACGCATCGGTCTTGCGCATGACGCCGGTGATCGACTGCTCGGACGGGCTGGTGATGATCGCTTCCGGCTTCGACAGGTACAGGAGCTGCACCTTGACCGGCCGCTTCCCCAGAACGTGTTCGACCATCGCCGCGTACATGTGCACCCCGGCGAGTCGTTTGATCTCGTATTTCTCGCCGGGCACGGAACCGGTCTTGTAGTCGGTGATCACGAGTTCACCGTCTGCGTCGAGCTCGAGCCGGTCGATGATGCCGCGCAACTGCACCGTGCCGATCGTGGCCGCGAGGCGCAGTTCGAGGCCGATCGGCACGATCGTGGTCGGGTCTTCGAGTTCGAAGTACTTGTGGACCAGCACCTCGGCGTCGGCATGGAACCGATCCCACTCGTCGTCGGTGAGTTCGAGTTCCGCGAAGTCGGGGTGGAGGGCGAGTTCGGTACGGGCGCGTCCCAAGTCGGTCAACGCGTTGGGCACGGTGCGGGCCGGAGCGTCTCGCAGCATCAGCAGTTCGAGGGCCCGGTGGACGAGCGTGCCCTTACTGGCGGCCGCCGACGGTGGTTGAGGAAGCCGGTCGAGGTAGGAGAAGCGGAACGCGAGCGGGCAATCCTTGAACGCCGAGAACGACGACGGTGACAGGCCTCGCGGCTTCCCTACTCCCATGCCGTCAGGGTACCGGGGAGGTGTGACCACCGCCGGGACCACCGCCGGATCACCACCCGGTGGTGAAGCGGGGTCGCTATTCTCCGGGCGGTCTGGAGGAGGACGTATGAAGGTCGATGGTGGGATCGGTTCGATCTCGGCGAGTGGGGCGAAGGGTCTGGCGGGGATCGCGTCGGCGGCCAAAGCCCAGGAGGACCTGGGTTACGACGGGATCTGGTCGGCCGAGACGAGTCACGATCCCTTCTATCCGCTGCTCATCGCCGCCGAACACACCGAACGGATCGAGTTGGGCACCGGTATCGCGGTGGCGTTTGCCCGCAGCCCGATGACGCTCGCCAACACCGCGTGGGACCTGCAGGGGTACTCGGGCGGGCGGTTCATCCTCGGGCTCGGCAGTCAGATCAAGCCGCACATCGAGAAGCGGTTCTCGATGCCGTGGTCGTCGCCCGCCGCCCGCATGCGTGAACTCGTGCTCGCGATGCGAGCGATCTGGGCCAACTGGCAGGACGGCACGCCGCTGAAGTTCGAAGGCGAGTTCTATCGCCACACACTGATGACGCCGTTCTTCAACCCGGGCCCGATCGAGGCCGGGCCACCGAAGGTGTTCCTCGCCGCCGTCGGCGAGAAGATGACCGAGACCGCGGGGGAAGTATGCGACGGCATCATCCTGCACGGGTTCACCACCGAGCGGTACGTGCGCGAGGTCACCATTCCCGCGCTCGAGCGGGGGTGGGAGAAGGCGGGGAAGACCCGGGCCGACTTCCAGCTCTCGGGGCCACTGTTCGTCGTGACCGGCACCACTGACGAGCAGATGGACAAGGCCCGCGCCGGGACGAAACAGCAGATCGCGTTCTACGGCTCGACGCCCGCGTACCGCGGCGTGCTCGAACTCCACGGTTGGGGCGACCTCCAGACCGACCTCAACGCGTTGTCCAAGCAGGGCAAGTGGGTCGAGATGGGCGAACTCATCGACGACGAGATTCTCGAGACGTTTGCCGTGGTTGGTGCACCGGAGTCGATTGCCGCGGAGCTCTCGGCGCGCTACGGCGACATCGTCGACCGACTGTCGTTCTACGCGCCCTACGAGGCCGATCGTGAGCGCTGGGCCGCGGTGATCGAAGGTTTGCGCACCGCGAGCTAACTCGCTGAGGTTCTCAGACCGAAGCGTTCGACGCCATCTCGGGATAGCCGGGCGCGTGGGCTCAGTCCGAGAGCCGGTCCAGGGCAGCCCGCGCTCTCGGCGCCCACTCGAGGTCGTAGTGGGGGCGGACTCGCAACGCGTCGGTGAGCAGCCGCCGCGCCCGGTCGTCATGACCGGCCCGGGCTTCGATGAGCCCGCCCTGGGCCTGCAAGACGGGGTCGGCCGTCCCGAACCGGAGAGCGGCCCGAGAGTGGCGCACGGCGGCCGCGAGGTGGCCGGTGCGGTACTCGGCCCACGCGAGGATGCCAGAGGAATGGATGTCCTGACGTGCGGCGAAGTCGGCGCGGGCGGCGGCCAGCGCGGTCGTGGGTTCGGTGTCGGAGAAGAACGATGCGAGGTGGCGTCGCTCCGCCGGGAACCGTCCAAGTTGTTCGTGGCCGATTCGAAGTCCGTTCGCGACCTCCTCGCGCGCGGCATCGGCGTTTCCGAGGGCTCGCTCGACCTTCGCCAAGTCACCGTGAAGATCCGCGGCCGGGGTCAGAGTCACCAACGTCTGGTAGCGGCGCTGGGCATCTGACCACCGACCTTGCTCGACGCGAACGCGGGCGAGGAGTTCGAGGCTGGGTAGGTGTCGTGGCGCAATCCGCAGGCCCGAGGTGAGGTGCCTGCTCGCATCATCAAATCGCCCGGCTTGGAGTTCGTAGTTCGCGAGTTGAAACCAGTAGAAGGCGGCGTCGGCCGGCCGCTGGTCGAGGTCACCGACCGCGATGAGAGCGCGGCGGGCGGCGTCGACGGCCGTCGACGCGTCGCCGTCGAGCTGCGCGACCCGGGCGACGCGGCTTTCGACGCTGCCCGAACCCGGCAGTCTCGCGGCGAGTTCGCCGTAGGTTGCACGCGCGGCCCGGTACTGGCCGAGTTCGAACTGGGCGTCGCCGAGGCTGACGCGAGCAGGGATGGACGCAGGATCGCGGTCGAGGACTTGCCGAGCCAGTGATGCGGTCGTCGCGAACTCGTGTTGCGCCGCGAGCGAACTGGCCAGACCGAGCACGGACTGGGCGTCGCGCGGGCTCTGCGCGACTGCGGTGCGGAACTGTTGCTCCGCCACCTCGTACCCGGTGAGGTCGCCCGTCTCCGCGGCTTGGGCCATGAGTGATCGCGCGTAGAAGCGCCGGGAGGGCAGGTCGACCGGGTCCGCAGCCACCCGCTGGGCCCAGAACCCGACGGTGGTGGCGATCGCTGCCGTACCGGTGGATGCCGAACGCATGACGACCGGATCGGGGAGCGGCGCATCGACCCGTTCGGGCGATCCGGGTCGCGCGGCCGCGATTCCTACTGCCGCGGTGGCCACGATGAGAACGGCGATGAGCGCGGCACGAGTCACCGTCGGGAAGTGTCGGCGCGGGGCGAGCGCAGGCTGGGCGATCATGGCTTCCTCTCCGAGTGGCGGGGGGGGGGGGGGGGGCGGCCCCCCCCCCCCCCGACGTGGTGCGGGTCAGTTCTTCGGTGCGAGGAACGGGAAGCTCGGCGTGAAGGCCGAGTCGTTCCCGACGCAGTCGGAGGTGAGGACGGCTCCGACTCCCAGGCCGCCGGTGACGATGTTCAACTCGGTGTCGATCACGTCGTCGGTCAGCTTCCGGCCGTTGAGGTCCGCGAAGCCGGCGTTCGATGACGTGTCGACGGTGAGCACATCGGGCAGGAGCAGCTCTGCGATGCTGGTCGCCTGGGCGTCGTTGTATCCCGTGCCGTCGAGCCCGCTGAGCGCCTTGAGCTTGGCGACCACCGTCGGAAGCCACCGGGATCGGTCGCTCTGGGGCTTGGTCTGATTGAACTCGTCCTTCCCGGTGGCGGGAATGAACACGGTGTTGATTGCGGGCCGAGCCATCCGGTCGACCGTCTCACCGTCGAGTCGCGTACGACCCCAGACGCCGATGGCATTCCCCCCGAGCGACCGGCTCGGGACCTCGACCGCGATCGCGTTCGTGTTCAGTCCCTTGAAGAAGTTCGTCGCATTGGCGTCACAGAACGTTCGACTCCCGCCTTCACCGACGACCTGGTCCTTGAACGCTTGCAGGTCGAAGAAGAATGGGTCGTCGGCGAGGCCGGCCCACGCGACGGCCGGTTCCGACTTCCTCAACGACAGCACCTGGTCGGTGTCGCCGCTGACCTTGTACTTCCTTGCGACGTCGAACTCGACCTCGACCGACTGGCTTCCGGTCTTCGAGGGTTTGCCGAAGGTGAAGTCGATGTAGCCGTTCGACCGGGCGTCACCGTCGTTGTCGACAACGAACTGGTACTTGGCATCAGGATGGAACGTCGTGCCGTTCTGGGTGCCCGCGAGTGGATTCACCGTCATGATGAGCACGGTGTTGGCAGGGTTGGTGGGTGATCGGAACGCGTAGACGTCGTTGATGTCGGTGCGACCGTCGGTCTTGACCGCCGGTGCATCGAGGTGGTCGGCGGCGTATGCACTGGTGCCGACGCCGACCGAGGTGGCAGCGAGCGTTACCACGCCCACTGCCATGGAGAACTTGCGCATGAGGAACCTCCCAGTCCCGTTGAGTGTGACGGGACTGGTTCGGTCTGGGGTGCTCGCGCGGATGACCGAGACCTGAGTTTTTCTTCACGTCGGATCGACATGTCGGCTCGTACGTTCGCCATCTCGGTGCACGTCCTTGGCGTGGGCTCACTGCCTCGCGGCTCGTCTGCGCTCGTTCCTCGCTCCGGCTCGACTCAGCGGGGGAGCACGGCGAGGGCGTCGACGCCTTCGATGGCGGCGATGCAGCGTTCCAGCATGGAGCGGGTGAGTTCCCTGCCGCGCTCGTCGGCGGAGTCGAGGGTGGAGGTCGCGATCACGGGATAGACGAACGCCCACGCCACGCTGAGCCGGTAGTCCTCCCAGGCCTGGTCGAACTCGTAGCCGCCCACTCCGTTGGCGTGGAGTTCGTCGAGCCAGATCCGCAGCAGGCCCTCCTCGTGGGCGGCGCGGTCGTCGGGCCGCAGGCTCTGGGTGACGAAGTAGGTGAAGTCCTTGATGCCCTTCGCGACCGAGATCAGTTGCCAGTCGACCGCGATGAGGGGTCGGATGGGGTCGCCGGTGAAGAAGAGGTTGTCGCCCCGCCAGTCGCCGTGGGTGAGGGTGACGGGCGCTTCGCACAGTCGGTCGCAGAACCACTGGAACAGACTCGAGTACCGGGAACCGAACTCGCGGATCTCGGCCGACATCATCGAGCCGTAGGCCTCGAGCGCGATCGGCCACGCGGCGTCGTAGCTCATCGACACCGCTTCCGGGAACGGCGACTCGTTGAGCGGACGGAGGAATGGGCCGGCGAGGAGATCGGGGTGCTCCCACCACGTCGCGTTGAGCCGGGCAAGGGCGCGGACCGCGATCTCGGCGTCGGCGAGAGTGATGCCTTCGATCTGGTCGGCTTGGCGGTGGTGGCCGAGGTCGTCGAGGAAGATGACGAAGTCGTGGCTCTCGGAGTCGAACGCGACGTGGTGCGACGCGGGCGACAACACGCCGCTCGCGGTCGCGAGCTCGCGGTAGAAGCCGCATTCCTTCTGGTACATGTTCAGCACCATGGCCACGAAGCGCGACTCCTCGGTGGCGCCCGGCACCTTGGCGACGACAGTGGCGGGGCCCGAACCGCCGGTCGCGTACGTCGGGGTGAGCCGGTACAGCTGGCCGATGAGACCGACACCCAACCCGACCGGCTCGGAGACGACGGCGGTGACGGTGTGTCCGAGTGCCTCAGTCAGGTACCCCGGGGTGATGTCTTCGATGCCAACCATCTGATGTCCTCACGTTGCTGTGACCCGCTCAGGGTGTTCGCCGCCCGATCAGGATGCGATCACGCAATCCTCGCACTTGTCGCCGCGTCGAAGGCGAGCATCGACGCAACGGCGCGGTCGGGGTCGTCGATCGGGCCGAAGTGGCCGTGGCCGTCCCAGACTTCCAATGATGCGTTCGGCAGGCGTTCGACCAGGCGACGGGCGAAGGCCGGAGTGATGGAACGCGAGTCGCCGCCGCACGCGACCAGGGTGGGAGGGGCGACGTGACCGAGCCGGGTGAACAGACCGTTCGCCGCGCCCATCATGTAGATGTTCGCTTCGTCCTCCGGTCGGCACTTGAGCTCGACCTGCCCGTCGGCCCGGTCGCGAAATCCGTAGTCGACGTACGCACGGAGCGAGTCGGGGTGGAGCGAGTTCATCGGCGGTCGTGATCCGTAGGACGCGATGACCTCGTCGCGCGAGTCCCAAACGTCTCGCCGCTTGCGGGCCGCGACCGACATCGGGTTGTCGGGGTCGGCCGGGACTGCCTCCTCGGTGGGGAACACGATCGGTTCGAAGGTCCAGATGCGCGCCAGTGCGGCGGGGTCGCGCATGGCCACCATGAACAGCGCGGCGCCGCCCTTCGAGTGCCCGGCGGCCAGCAGTCCAGGATCGCCCCGCAGGCTCAGATGATCGAGGACGGCGTCGGCGTCGTCGGCGAACTCGGCCCAGGAGTAGGTGGCATCGGGCGATGGGTCGGAGTCACCCTGCCCGCGGAAGTCGAACGACCACACCCGCCGACCGGCCGCGACGAGGCGCTCGGCGACGGGTTGCCACACGACCCCGTGGAATCCAGTCGGATGGGCGAGCAGCACCGGCGCGCCGGCGCCGCCCCAATCGTGGACGGCCAGGCGCAACCCGGAGGGCGCGACGAAGGAACGCTGAGTTCGGGTCATCAGCCGATCAGTGGCCGGCCCGCTCGGTGGCGTGATCCTCGATCGCCTTCGCGATCGCAGTGGCCGCACGGTCCACGAAGACCCCACCGCTTCCGGTGACCCAATCGTGCGACGCCTGCACCGGCGCCAACTGACCGGTGAAGTGGGGAATGACGTACTGCGCGAACAGCTCGTAGGAACGGCGCTTGGCATCGGGCCGCACCCAGTTGTGGTCGAACAACAGGAACGCTCCGAACCCGCCGTTGCTCGAATCGACGAGTTCCTGGATCTTGTCGATCGCGTCGTTGGGGGAACCGATCACCGCGAAGCCACTCGCCCGGTTGTTCTCGATGATCTCGGCCGGCGTGTCGCCGGTGACCGGTCCGCCGGGGAGCACGTGGGTGAAGTACTTCGAGAACGGCGCGATTGCGTATTCGACGTCGCGTTCGGCCTGCTCCCGGGTCTCGGCCAGGTGCATCGGCCCGACGAGGCGCCACTTCGAGCGATCGGCTTCGTGGCCGCTCTCGCGTCCGAGTTCCTCCCACATGTCCCAGTGATGGGCGAGCAGGTCCATGCCCTGCTTGGCCGTGGCGGCGACCGAGAGCATGCCGATGCCGTGCTTGCCGGCGGCGCGGGCACCCGTCGGGGAGAACGATGCCGCGACCGCGATGTCGAAGCACGGGTCGCTATAGGGCCGCATCTGCAGCCGCGCCTCGTTGACCGTGAACCACTCGCATTCATAGGTGACGGTCTCGCCGCGGAACAGGCGCATCATCACGTCGAGCGCTTCCTCCATGCGGGGGCGCTGTTGGTCCGACGGGATGCCCATCATGCCGGCGTCGGATGTGAGCTGGCCCGGGCCGACTCCGAGCATGATGCGGCCGCGCGTGAGGTGGTCGAGCAGCACCATCCGGTCGGCGAGCATCAGCGGGTGGTGGTAGGGCAGTGAGCTGACTCCGGTGCCGAGCTTGATGTGCTTCGTGCGCTCGGCGGCGACGGCGAGGAACACCTCGGGCGACGCGATGATCTCGAACCCCGCCGAGTGATGCTCACCGACCCACGCCTCATCGAACCCCAGTTGATCGAGGTGCACGATCGTGTCGAGGTCTCGCTCGATCGCGAGCGTCGGGTTTTGCCCGACCGGGTGGAAGGGGGCCATGAAGGTTCCGAAGCGCATGGTCCGCATTCGACTCGGCTCCGGCTGCTCCGGTCAAAGCCGGTGGGTTATTCCTGGCCAAGAGCGGACATCAGGCGCACGCGACCGGTGCCGGCGCGGTGAAGGCGGGCAACTTCACCGGTGCGCGGCGCAGGGAGAAGTCGAGGACCTCGGCGAGGTTCTTGGCCTGCTGGTCTCGAAGCGTGAGGGGTTCGAGACCCCACCGCCACTCGATCATCCGCAGGATCGAACAGTGCTCGTACGGGCCGGCGGACACGACCCGCTTGGGTGACCACGGCGAGATCACGATGCACGGGACTCGGAAGCCGAGCTGCTTGTAGTCGGGGTTCGGGCCGGGCGGGTTGCCGACCGTGTCGTCCTCGACCTGAGGTGGGATGACGTGGTCGTAGAAGCCGCCCCATTCGTCGAAGTTGACGACGAGCACGGTCGTGTCCCACTGCGGGCTCGCCGCGATCGCGTCGTAGACCCGTTTGATGTAGCCCTCACCGACCTGGATCGAACCGTACGGGTGGTCGTCGTTGGAGGTTCCCGCCTCTTCGGACGCGGAGGTGTAATCGGGTTCCACGAGGGTGAGGTTGGGAAGCGTGCCCTGCTTCGCGGCATCGAAGAACGCGTCGATTCCGTAGGAGATGTCGTCGTACTTGCCCGACGCGAAGACCTTGGTCATCGGTTCGCCGTAGGAGTAGTACCCGCCGGTCAGGCCGGCGTCCTTGATGCGGTCCCAGATCGTGGTCTGGATCTGCGACTGCGGCGCCGCGGTGCCGTCGGGCAGGAACGTGCCGGTGAAGTTGATGTCGGTCGTACCCGCGACTTGGTAGATGCGATTCGGCCAAGTTCCGGCGTTGAGCGCGGCGAAATAGTGGTCGAGCGCGGTGTACTGCTGGGCGAGGCCGCCGAGCACGGGGACGGCGGCCTTCCCGAAGTAGCTGATGGGCCAGAGGTCGACGGGCGTCTGTTCACCGTCGTCCACCTGGGTGAAGAGGAATCCGCCGCCTTGGCCGTTGTTGTATTGGATCTGCCCGGCCGGCCATTGGTGCTGGGGGTCCATGTACTCACAACCCTGGTAATCGTCACCGAGATCCCAGGTGGCGTGCTTCTTGCCGGTGAGGTCCGCGAACTCGAGCCCGGCCTGCTTGCCGTTGGCGCCGGGGAGCCAGCCCAGCATGTGATCGAAGGAGCGGTTCTCCATCATGAGCACGACCACATGATCGAAGGGCGCATCTTTCGGATCACCCAGCGTCGTGGTGCCACCCGACCGCTCGGTCGTGGAGGAGGTTCCGCTGCCACCCGGTTTCGAATCGCTCGAACAGGCGGCAAGTGCGGCGACGACTGCGGCACTCGCGCCGACGGTCAGGAACTGGCGGCGATCGATGGGCGACATGCCGGTGAGGCTACCGATCGTTCACCGGAATGTCATCGACCGTTCAGGCCGGCCGCGACGCGCGCGAGGCGTCAGGGGGTTTGCGAGTCAATCCACCGGTCGAGGATCGGGCCGCTCTCGAAGCTGGTGATGAGCGCGTACCGCGGCTCGGTGCCGTTGTGCACGACCACGTGCCAGAGGCGTTGGGTGTCGACGACGAACCGCGCGCCGCGGTGGAGTGGTACCCGGATCTCGGTGGTCGGGTCGGGGAGGCCGTCGTCGCCGCTCTCCATGAGCAGCATGTACGAGTCGGGGTTGTCGGTCAGTTCCAACCAGGAGCGCACGACCCAGCCGTCGGTCGGGGGGTTGAACCGGTTGTTGTCGTCACGGTGGAACGAACGGATGGCGGTGTCGTACCCCTGCGGTTCGAGTTTGATCGTCCGGACCCGGCCGAAGTTGGCCCCCACGCTCTCGACGTAGGTGGCGATGGTCGGGCACCGCAGCGCATTGCTGGTGAAGATCGCGTTCTTGTCGGCCCGCTCGTCGCCGTCGTTCCAGAACCCGCGGCAGTCGAGCTTGCCGTCGGCGGTGGCGATGGGGGCGAAGTTGGTGTCGCCGCCGCTCTTCCAATCCATGTACTCGAGGTCGACGAACTCGGCGTCGGGCACGGTGAAGGGCGCGTCGGTGAGCGCCACGAAGCCGCGTTCGGCCATCGCCGCCGGACGCGGGTGCGGCGTCTCGCTCGGGATGGCGACCGACCAGTGCTCCTGATTCGGCCACCATCCGTCGGCCGGACGGGCGTTCGCGGCGGTGTCGAGAGAAGAGGTCACGGGCGAAAGTCTACGGACGGGTTCGCGAATTGCCAGGTTTCTGGGGTTGTTCGACCCAACTTGTGACCCAGGTCCCTAATCGGACAATGCGGATATCAGCGGCAGATACCGGTCGACGGGTACGGGTCGTCCGGTGACCTTGGCCGCGAGATAGTCGGTGACCAGCCGGAATCAGAGAGCACGCGCGTGCTGCGGGCGCATGACCTCGCGAGTGTCGACGACATCGATGAGACCCAGCTGGGCGCCGGACCAGACGATCGCGTCGGCAATGACCACTGCCGCTGAGTAGGCGTGAGTGCGAAACCCCGGCGTCAGCACCACGGGTTCCTCATCGAAGGCGTGGCGTTCTCCCCGGGCCCATCGATGCTGACGTGCGTGGAGCATGCCGATGGGCGGTTCGATATCCGCGGTGAGGTGGTGGAGTCGAGCGCCGGCATCGATCACCATTGCCCAATCCGGAGCGAGAGGCGTCAGGTCAGGAACGAACTCAGCCGCGATGGCGGCGTGACCGAAGCGGATGACCCCGGTGCTCCCACCCGCAATACCAACCCCCGCGCCCTCGAGTTCGAAGGCCTCGACGACCGACGGTGGCGGGTGGGCCGGAGATGCGGACACTTATGCCCCGGCTCCGTCGCCGAGGAACGTGAAGAGTCGGGTGCCGGCGACGAGCGGCTGCGGTGCGGTCGTCATTCGGTGGGCGCCGACGGTTGAGACGCCACCAGGTTCGGGGAGGCCGAACCAGAGCTCGTCGAAGCCGGCCTGGGCGAACCAGTCTCGAATCGTCGGGGTCAGGTCGGGTGGGCGGCGGTGGCGCGTCCACACGACGACGGCCTCGGCTGCGCAGACAGTCGGGAGCTGCGCGATGCAGGCGCGTACATCGGCGTTGGAGACATTCCCGAAGATCCCACAGAGCAGAAGCAGATCGACCGGAGCGATTCCGGCGAGAGCATCGGTGGTCGATGCATCGCCGGTCACGATCTCTACCCCGTCGAGCCCGGCGGTGAGGGCGGCCTGACGGGCGTGCTCGGTGAGAGTTGGTTCGAACTCGACCAACCGCCCCCGGACGTCGGTCCGCCGTGGATGGGCGGCGACCACGTCGACCACGTCGTGACCGCGACCTGCGCACAAGCTCGCGACGGAGATGGGGCCGGGTGGGGCGTGATCGAGTGCGGCGCGGACCTGATCCTGCACCATGGCCAAGCGTCGGCCCAGTGAGGAGTCGGGTCGGTCGTAGCGACGGTGCCAACGCACCCAGTGAGGTTCGGTGGGCTCGTCGGCATCGCGAGGATTCACTGACGGGTCACGGTCGAGGCGGATGGATCGGACCGGTGCGGGCCCGGCGGGGTGCGGCGAGGTTGGCGAACTCGCTCAGGCGGGATCGGGTCTCGCGGGGGTCGACGATGTCGTCGACGAGGAACACCTCGGCCGTCTTGAACGGATCGCGAGATTTCGCGAGGCGGGTTTCGATCTCGGCGCGCAGGGCGTCGGGGTCGTCGGCCGCCTCGAGTTGGGCCTTGTACGCCGCCTCGATGCCACCTTCGAGGGGAAGCGAACCCCACTCGCCGGACGGCCACGCGAATCGGTACGACAACCGTGATGCGTTCTGGTGGGCCGCACCGGCCACGCCGTAGACCTTGCGGATGATCACCGAACACCACGGCACGGTCGCTTGGTAGATCGCGGCAAGCGCGCGTGCGCCGTGACGGATCGTGGCCTGCTCCTCGGATTGGGTGCCGATGACGAAACCGGGGTTGTCGACGAGATGGACCACGGGGAGGCGGAACGTCTCGGCGAGGTCGACGAACCGCTCGACCTTGCGACTCGCGTCGGCGGTCCAGCCACCGCCGTAGTGGTACGGGTCGTTGGCCAGCACCGCGACCGGCCAGCCGTCGATTCGCGCCAGACCCGTGACCGCGGACCGGCCCCAGCGCCGACCGATTTCGAAGAACGTCGATGCGCCGTTCCCATCTCGGTCGACGACCGCGTCGACGACGGCGCGCACCTGGTACACCCGACGCCGCTCGCGGGGGATCGCGTTGGCGAGAGACGGATCGGCGCGATTGGGATCGTCGGTGGGCTCGGTGCGCGCCGGGAGTTCGTCGACGCTCGCCGGAAGGTACGACAGGAACGCGCGCGTCCGTGCGAATGCCTCGGCTTCGCTGGACACCTCGTCGTCGACCGTGCCGTTCCGGGTGTGGATGCTGCTGCCACCGAGGGTTTCTTTGTCGACCTCCTCGATGCCGAGCCGGTTGACGACGGGCGGGCCGGCGACGAAGAGCTGGCTCGTGCCCTTGACCATGAGCGAGTAGTGGCTGGTGACGACCCGCGCCGCGCCGAGGCCCGCGACACTGCCGAGGCACAGGCTCACGACCGGCACCCGGCCGAGATTGGCGACCACCCACTCCCACCCGGGGTTGAAGGGGACGAAGCTGCGCCGCTCGGTTTCCAGAGTTTTGACGCTGCCCCCGCCGCCGGAACCATCGACGAGGCGAACGAGTGGCAACCCGAAGTCGTGGGCCATGCGCTCGGCCATCACCTGCTTCTGGAAGATCGAGGCATCGGCCGCGCCGCCGCGCACGGTGAAATCGTCGCCGCCGACCACGACGGGACGGTCGTCGATTCGGCCGCGACCCATGACGAAGTTGGCGGGCATGACGTCAGTGACGGTCCCGTCCTCGGCGCGGATCGCGCGGCCGGTCAGTTCGCCGACCTCGCGGAAGGACCCCGGATCCAGCAGCGCGTCGATTCGCTCGCGCACGGTCAGCTTCCCGTTGGCATGGTGGCGTTCCACTTTGTCGGCGCCACCCATCTGACGGGCGAAGCCGCGTCGGCGCTCCAACTCGTCGAGTTCGGGTTGCCAGATCGATTCGTCGGTCACGTCGCGAACCTACGCGCGAATGCGGCTCCCAGGAGGTGGTGGGTTCGGCGAGCCTGACGGTGGCGCCCTACCGTCGGGCTCATGTTCCTGGCGCTGCGGGAGATCAGTCGATCCAAGGCGCGGTTCGCGTTGCTCGCCGGCGCGATCGGGCTGTTGGTCTTTCTGATCCTGTTCGTGCAAGCGCTGACCGGTGCCTTGATCCGCCAGTTCATCGGTGCCATCGATCACCAGTCCGGCCAGGTTCTGGTCTACGGCGCCGACGCCCGGAAGAACCTCGAGGGCTCCCGAGTTCCCACTGCGACGGTCGACGCGGTTGCGGCCATTGACGGCGTCGCCGCGGCCGGGCCGCTCGGCCAAGGCACCTTCTCGGTACGCGCCGACGGCGCGCTGAGCGACACGACCCTGTTCGGCTACGAACTCGGCCAACCAGGTGAACCGACCACGCTGATCGACGGCCGTCTCCCCACGCGCGACTTCGAAGGCGTCGCCAGCGACGGCAGCCGCGACAAGGGCTTCACCCTCGGGGCCACGGTGCGCCTGGAGAAGGGCGACCGGACCATCCGGATCGTCGGGATCGCCCGCGACATCAACTACTCGGTGAACCCGACCATCTTCACCACCTACGCCACCTACGAGGCAGCCCGTCGCGATTCGAGCCCTGGCGTGCTGGACGTGATCCCCTCTGCGGTCGCGGCCACGGTCGATGTCGGGACGACGCCGAGCACCGTCGTCGCCCGGATCAACGCCGAGATCGAAGGCGTCGAGGCCTTGACCCGAGCCGATGCGGTGGCGCAGGCGCCCGGCGTCGCGAACGTGAGTGAGTCGATCGGGCTGGTCGTCCTGCTCTGCTTCTTCGTCGTCATCATGGTGGCGGGACTCTTCTTCCTGATCCTCACGGTGCAAAAGGCGCCGGCCCTGACCTTGTTGCGGGCGATCGGGGCTCGGGCCGGCGCGCTCGTGCGGTCGTTGCTGGTTCAGGTGGTGATCGTCGTGCTCGCGGGTTTGGTGATCGGCGCACTGCTGGCCTGGTTGGCGCTCAACGGCGCGGGGAACGGTCTCGGCGCCCGCGTGGAGGTCGGCTCGGTACTGACCACCGGTGCGTTGGTGCTCGGGCTCTCGTTGCTCGCCGCGCTCGCTGCCGCGCGCCGGGTGCTGAGCATCGATCCCGTGCGGGCCACGGTTCCTGGGGGTATCGAGGTATGAGGAATGCCCTGCGCGAACTGCGCCGCCGACCCCGGCGCTTCTTCGCGATCACCGCGGCGCTCACATTGCTCACGGTGCTGCTGCTGTTCCTTGGCGGTCTCCTCGATGGCCTCTACCTCGGTGGGACCGGCGCGCTGCGCGCGCCGCGCGCCGACGTCGTCGTCTACTCGGCCGACGCGAACAACTCGGTGATCCGGTCGCGAGTCGGCCCCGAGGTGCGGGCCCAGGTCGAGGCCGTGCCCGGCGTGCGTGATGTCGGCGGCCTCGGAGTGAGCCTGCTCGGCGCGGTCGTGCCGGGGGAAGCCGACCTCGCCGACGCGGCGGTGATCGGATACGAACACCCGCCAATCGGTGTGGCGGCCGTTCCGCCCGCTGGAGAGGCGTGGGCGGACCGGCGGTTGGAGGCCTTCGGAGTTCGCGCGGGCATGACGTTGCAGCTCGGTCCGGCGCAGATTCCTCTCCGCGTGCGGGGATGGGTCGAGGACACCAACTACTTGCTGCAAGGCGCACTGTGGGTCTCACCCGCGACCTGGCGGGAGGTCCAGAACGCGAGCCGGCCCGACGCGCAGTTCGCGCCGGGCACCTTTCAGGTGTTCGTCGCCTCGGGGCCGGGAAGTGCGTCGGCGCTCGCCGATCGGATCGACGCCGCGACCGGGGGTGCCACCAAGACGCTGACCAAAGACGAAGCAGTCTTGGCGTCGCCCGGGACTCGGCAGCAGAAGTCCACGTTCAACGGGATCATCGTCGTGACCTTCGCCGTCGTCGGTCTGGTGGTCGCGCTGTTCTTCGCGTTGCTCACGTTGGAACGGGCCCCGATCTACGGCGTGTTGAAGGCGCTCGGCACGACCACCCGCCGGCTGTTCGCCGGCGTGCTCGTCCAAGGGTTGGCACTGGTGGTGATCTCATTCGTCGTCGGCGGTCTGATCACCTACGGGATCGTGAGCTTGCTACCGGCCCGCATCCCGTTGCAGCTGGTGGGATCACGTGCGATCACCACCTTGGTCGGTCTCTTGCTGACCGGCGCGATCGGCAGCGCGATCTCGCTTCGCCGTATCGCGCGTATCGACCCGGTCGCCGCCATTGGCACCGGAACCTGAGGAGGGCACGTGTCGGCTCTGCAGCTCGAGGCAGTCTCGAAGATCTACCAATCCGGCGACGACGAGATCGTCGCCGTCGATGCCGCGACCATGACGCTGGGAGACGACGAGATGGTCGCGCTCGTCGGGCCCTCGGGATCGGGGAAGACGACGCTGATCTCGATGGCCGGTGGATTGCTCACGCCCACTTCCGGCCGGGTCACAGTCGGCGTCGTCGACATTACCGACTTCTCGGCGAAGGAACTCACCCGGTTCCGAGCCGAACACATCGGGTTCGTGTTCCAGACCGTGAACCTCGTGCCGTTTCTGACCGCGCGGGAGAACTTGATGGTGGTCGGGGAGCTCGCCGGTGGCCGCGCCGGCCGCAAGCGGGCCGGAGGTCGGGCCGATCAGTTGCTCGAGGAGTTAGGGCTCGGTCGGCGTGGATCCAATCTGCCCGCGCAGCTCTCGGGTGGCGAGCGGCAACGAGTCGCGATCGGACGGGCGTTGATGAACGAGCCCGAGCTCGTGCTTTTCGACGAGCCGACCTCGGCGCTCGACACCCAACTCGGCGAACAGGTGATGGAGCTGATCCGCTCCGAGGTCAAGGGCCGTGGTACTGCGGCGGTGATCGTCACCCACGACCAGCGGGTCACGCGCTACTGCGACCGCGTGGTGACGATCATGGATGGTCAGTTGGCCGAGCCCGTCGGTACGGCCTGACTACCTAGGTACCTCAGTAGGTAGTAATCTGGCCCCATGGCCCTGAGCATCAAGAACCCCGAGGTGGAACGGCTGGCCCGGGAGCTCGCGGAGAAGACCAACGAGTCGATCACCGATGCCGTGCTGATCGCATTGCGGGAGCGCCTCGCGCGTCAGGAAACGGACCGACGGGAAATGCGAGTGAAGCGCCTGCTCGAGATCAGTGCCGCCGGTCGGGCGCTCCCGCGGCGGGATACTCGCACGATCGAGGAGATCATCGGATACGACGAGCACGGTCTCCCTACGTGACCGGACTGGTCGTCGACTCGTCGGCGCTGGTAGCGATCGTCCTCGGCGAAGAGGGTGCCGATGAGCTGGATCGTCTGCTCGGCGAGCACGATTCGATGGTGTCCGCGGCGACGTTGCTGGAGACATCGATTGTGGTCGAGGCGCGAGAAGGACTGAGCGCCGCCGCGTTGCTCGATGATGCGTTGCGATACGGCGAGGTCGAGGTCGTCGAGATCGACGAAGACCTGGCGCGCCTGGCAGTGCGTTCGTGGCGGCGTTACGGGAAAGGCAACCATCGTGCGGCGCTCAACTTCGGTGATTGCTTCGTGCACGCGCTGGCCAGCGACCGCGGTCTCCCAATCCTGTGCGTCGGCGACGACTTCGTTCAGACCGACGTCGAGGTCCTACCGGCCCGCTGACTTCTTCACCGGTCAGGTGCGCGCGACCACCCGATGGCCTCGGCCCACGCGTTCGCTCGCACCGTGATGTCGGCGACGACGTCGGACTTCGCCAGCGCGTAGTCGTTCATGTCGGCCCACGTGCGGGTCGTAAGTTCGCGCTTGACGGCCTCGTACGTCTCGCGGTCCTTGGCATCGAAGCGGAGCCAGTCCCGAAACAGCAGGTGTCGGTCGATGTCGTCTGCATCGCGCCAGAAGTGGATGTGCACGTCCCGCGCCGGGGTACGGACCATGAGGTGGTTCGGCTCCCGCACCCGGAGGTGGTACCCGGCCCGTTCCAGTGGCGGGATGTCCCGGTGCTCGTCGAGACCGTCGATCTCCACCTGGATGTCGATGACCGGTTTCGCGCCGAGACCGGGCACGCTCGTGGATCCGATGTGCTCGATGGCCCGAGCATGGGGGAGCGCCGCCGCGATCTTGGCCCGTTCGTGTTGGAACCGGTCCGGCCAGGTGGGGTCGTACGGCTCGATCACGACCGGCCGCGGTTCAGGCCCACCGACCAGCCACTCGGTGTCGTCGTCGCTCACGGCCGGGACCGTAGCTGGCCGACGGTAGCGGCGACGTTTGACCGAACGAGCTGCCAAGCCCCAGGATGCGCGCATGCGTGCAGCGATTGCCCGGAAGGGTCAGATGGTCGTGGGTGAGGTGGCCGAACCGGTCCTCGCCCCCGGCGAAATCCTCCTCGGTGTCCAGGCCTGTGGGATCTGCGGTTCCGATCTCCACACCCTGCGCCACGCCCACTCGATGTTGGCGCTGGCCAGCATGACCGGTGCCGAGAACCCGTTCGACCCGGACGCGGATTTCGTCATGGGTCACGAGTTCTGCGGCGAGGTGCTCGAGCTCGCGCCGGGAACCGAGGGCGCGCCGGTCAAGGTCGGCGATATCGCCGTGAGCCTGCCGATGGCGTTCGCGCCTCATGGGTTGGAACTCATCGGCTTCTCGAACAACTACGTCGGGGCGTTCGCCGAGCGCATGCAACTCACCGCGGCGATGTGTCTGCCCGTTCCCAACGGTCTCGACCCGAAGATCGCCGCGCTCACCGAACCGATCGCAGTGGCGGTGCACGCGGTCAACAAGTCCGGCATTCGCCCCGGCGAAGGCGCGCTCGTGCTCGGCGCCGGCCCGATCGGGCTCGCGCTCATCGCAGTGTTGAAGGGTCGGGGGATTGCACCGATCGTGGCGAGTGACTTCTCGCCGCGGCGGCGGGAGCTGGCGATCGCGATGGGGGCGACGGCGGTGGTCGATCCCGGCGTCGAGACTGCGATGGATGGATGGAACCGTGCGACGGGCGGGGCGACACCGGTCGTGTTCGAGGCCATCGGGGTTCCCGGGATCCTCGACGACATCTGCCGCACGGTCCCGCCCCAGACTCGCATCACGATCGTCGGCGTGTGCATGGAGCCCGACACATTCCTGCCGCTCGTGGCGGTCGCCAAGGAACTGCAGTTCCAGTTCGTGATCTATTACGACCCGGCCGAGTTCGGTGACACGCTTCGGCAACTGGCTGAAGGCGAGATCGACCCGTCACCGCTGATCACCGGGGTCGTCGGGATCGACGGTGTCCCCGATGCGTTCGCCGAGTTGGCGAGCCCGGACACCCATGCCAAGGTCATCGTCGACCCCGGGGCCGGCGCGGCCATCACGCCCCTCTGAACGCACCCGACGCACCGCTCGGTTCGCGCCTGATTTCCGGGTCCGGCCGGGGTTTGGGCTCCGCTTCGACATGAACGGCGTCGGGACGCCAGAATCTTGGACGCAATCCGAGGGGCCGCCGATCTCCCGGCGAGTCCCGTCCAGCCTCTGGGAGCGTCCAGTATGAACGTCGTCGTCTGCGTCAAGCAGATCCCCGACCCGGCGGTGCCGGGCGAACTCGATAGCGACCACACGCTGAAGCGTGAGGGCAAGCTGATCTTGGATGAGTCCGACAGCTACGGCGTGGAAATGGCGTTGCAGCTCGTCGACAAGGCCGGCGGCGGCGAGGTCACGCTGATCTCGATGGCACCCAACGGCGAAGTGTCGGGTCTGCGTACTGCGTTGGCGATGGGGGCCGCGAAGGCGATCCTCGTCTCCGATGACGCGCTCGCCGGTGCCGACGCCCTGACGACGTCCAAGGTGCTCGCCAAGTGCGTCGAGCGTGCGGGTGAGGTCGACCTCGTCCTCACCGCCACCGAGTCGACCGATGGCTACACCGGAACCATTCCGGCCGCCATGGCCGAGTTGCTCGGTTGGCCGTCGCTGACCTTCGCCAAGGAGGTCACCCTCGACGGCGGATCAGCCACGATCCAACGCCAGACCGAAGCCGGGTACGACGTCGTCTCGGCGTCACTTCCGGCAGTGGTCAGCGTGACCGCCGGTGTCGTCGAGCCGCGCTACCCGTCGTTCAAGGGGATCATGGCGGCGAAGTCGAAGCCGGTCGACCAGGTGACCGCAGGCGACCTCGGTCTGAGCGCCGATACCATCGCGCCGAACCAGACCATCGTCTCGGTGACGGCGGCCCCGGCTCGAGAGGCCGGCGAGAAGATCGAAGACGACGGCACCGCATTCGAGAAGGTTGTCGAGTTCCTCGACGGTCTCAAGGTCATCTGAGAGTAGGGGAGCAGACACGATGAAGATTTGGGTGTACGCAGAATCCGAAGGTGACGCGCCGACGACCGCGACGCTCGAGCTGATCACGAAGGCTCGGGAGCTCGGAACCGTCGAGGCGGTCTACGTCGGTGACAACGCCGCGGCGGTGGCTCCGGCCCTCGGCGAGTACGGCGTCGCCAAGGTGTTCGCGGTCGACGCTGCCGGCAGCCTGGCCGGGGTCATGGGTGCCGCAGCGATCGCGGGTCTGGTCGAGGCCGAGGCCCCGGACCTGATCCTGTTCGCACAGACCTACGACGGTCGGGATGCCATTGCCCGGTTGTCGGTCAAGCTCGACCGTACGGTGCTGACCAACGGCATGACGCTGGTCGTCGACGGCGACACGATCACCGTGGGCACCGCGATCTTCGGCGGGAACACGCTCGTCGACACCAAGTTCGACGGCGCGAAGCCGTGCCTGGCGGCCATCCGGCCGAAGTCGTTCGTGGCCGAGCCGGGTGGCGCGGCGGCGGCCGAAGTCGTCAGCGTCGGGACGCCCGACGCGGGGCGTGCGGCCGAGGCCAAGGTGCTCGAAACCCATGTCGAAGAGCGCGAAGGGCCGAAGCTCGAAGAGTCGGCGATCGTCGTCTCCGGCGGTCGCGGCATCGGCGCGGCGGAGAACTACGACCCGCTCGTCGAGGATCTCGCCAAGCTGCTCGGTGGAGCGTCGGGTGCTTCCCGGGCAATCGTCGACGCTGGCTGGGTGCCGTATTCGAAGCAGGTCGGACAGACCGGCAAGACCGTGAAGCCGAAGGTGTATCTCGCCCTCGGGATCAGCGGGGCGACCCAGCACATGGTGGGCATGAAGGGCTCGGACAACATCATCGCCATCAACAAGGACGGTGAAGCGCCGATCTTCTCGGTGGCCGACCTCGGCATCGTGGGCGATGTCCACAAGGTCGTCCCGAAGCTGATCGAGGCGATCAAGGCTCGCAAGGGCTGAGCGCTCGCGCTGACGCCCTCGCACGGGCATCGAACATGATGAAGGCGGCGCCGCGGCGCCGCCTTCATCATGTCTGTCGGAATGAGCCGGTCAGCTCGAAGGGGGCGTTTCCGGAGGAAGCCCCGCCGGGCCGACCGTGGCCGCGTCGACGACCCATTTCTTGTCGGGCGCGGTGAGGATGAAGACCACTTGGCCACCCGGACGGGTCCAGGTGCACGTCTTCGACGCGGATTTCGCACCGAAGGTCTGGGTGCAGCCGCCCCAGACCAGGCCCTTGACCTCGTTGGGTTTGATCTTCAGGAGCGCAACCTTGCCGTCGGAGGTCGACAGCCTGGCGATGGTGGCGGTGTTGGCGTCGGCGATCGCGTCGCGGACCTCGTGTGCGATCTTGAACGGTCCGGCGCCGGTCTCCTCGCTCTGGGTCAGTTTGTAGGCCGCGAAGCCACCGCCGGCCAGCACGATGACGGCGATGATGGCGATGACGATGGTCCGCGTGGACGACGAGGACTTCGACGCGGTCGGATCTGGAGTTGGAGTGTCGGTCATAGACGGAACGCTATACGTCTCTGAGGTTCAGTCGGTGAGATCGACGACCACTGGCGCGTGGTCTGACGGTTGCTTGCCTTTCCGGGCATTTCGGTCGACGAGGGCCCAGGTGACCCGCTCGGCCACGGGTGCGCTCGCGAGCACGAGGTCGATCCGCATCCCCCGGCCCTGATGGAAGTCGCCGCGGCGGTAATCCCAGTAGCTGTAGAGGTGGTCGGTGTCATACACCTGGCGGAAGGCGTCGACGAGGCCCCACGCCTCCAGCGCGCGCACCGCGTCGCGCTCGGGCTCGGTCACGTGGGTGGATCCGGCAAAGGCCTTCATCGACCAGACGTCTCGGTCCTCGGGCGCAACGTTGAAGTCGCCGGTGATCACGACAGGGTCCTGTGGCGTGTGGTGGGCGTCGAGCCATTCGGCGAGTCGGGCGAACCATTCGAGCTTGCGGTTGTAGAACTCGCTCGGGACTTCACGCCCGTTCGGGACGTAGACGCTCACCACCCGAATGCCACCACAGGTGGCCGCCAGCATGCGGGCGTCGCCTTCGTACGGGTCGACGACGTCGGCACCGAAGCCGTTCTGGGGGTCTTCGATGCCGACCTTGGACAGGATCGCCACGCCGTTCCACTGCCCTTGACCATGGTGGACGCTCTCGTAGCCGAGCGCCGAGAACGCCATCGCCGGGAAGGCCTTGTCGGCCATCTTGGTCTCCTGCAGACAGAGCACGTCGGGCTGCGCGTACTCGAGCCACTCCTCGACGCGTTCGAGTCGCGCCTTCAGCGAGTTGACGTTCCAGGTGGCGATGCGCACGACGGGAGTTCCTAACGGCCGGAAGCGATGTAGTCGGGATTGCTCACTGCGAGCTTCGACCGTACCGAAGCGCGCACGGCCGCGAAGACTTCGTCGGCGCGATCCGCGAACCCGCCGGCGCGGATACGAGCCGCGAGCTCGACGGTCTGCTCGCGGACTGGTGCGTCGAGCCCGGTGAGTGCGCGCAGCCGTGTCCGTTCGGCCGTGTATTGGTCGGCCCCCAGGTGCAGTTCGCGTGCGACCGTCGCCAGCACCTTGGACGCGACCCGCGCGTGGAAGGCCACGCGCCCCTCACCGGTCATCACGTCGCGTTCGAGATACTCCTGCACCGACTCGAGGAGTTCCACCGCGGTGGGCCGGTCGTGCATGGTGGGCATCTCGGCCGGCCCGGCGGCGGGCGGAGCCGGTGCCGGGTCGGGGTCGATGAGGTCGAGCAGGTCCCATTCCATCTCGGCGATCCGTCGCCCGAGGGCGGCGAGTTCTACCGAGCGCACGAGACCCTGGAGATGGGAGAAGGCCTGCATCTCGCAGATGACGCCCCACTTCAGGGTGCCGAACACTTCCCAGTAGCGCAGATGCTCACGGGTCACGGTTGACCCACCGGCGGCGGCGTAACTCGCGAGAAGCTCGTCGACGGTCCCGAATCCACCCGCGACCAGGTCGACGTTGCCGAACCGCCACGATTTCACGCACAGCCACCCGAGATCCTCGATCGGGTCGCCGATGTGAGCGAGTTCCCAGTCGAGCACCGAACGGAGGCCATCGCGGTCGACGATGAAGTTGCCGTTGCGGAAGTCGCCGTGCACGAGGCCGAGCTCGGTCGGGGGGAGCTCGGTCGCAGTCGTCCGCAGCCAGGCGAGGCCGAGTTCGAAGGCCGGATGGGGTTCGCCGAGCGCGTCGAGGATGCCTTGGAACTGATCGATCTGATTGATCGCGTCTTGGCGCGGCAGCCGGGGAAGGGCGTCCAGCGGGATCGCGTGGATGGCGACCGCGGCCCGGGCGCATTGCTCGGTGAGTTGGGTCCGGGCCGTGGCGTACTCGTCGTCGCGCAGGATCTTGCGGGGGATGGTCTCGCCGTCGACCCGGTCCATGACGAACCCGGCGCCCAGCCCGTCGTCTTCATCGAGGAGGAAACGGACCCGCGGCACGGCCACGCCTCCGGCGCCGGCGGCCTGGAGGAGTTGGTACTCGGTCGAGCGATCGGTGGAGCCGATCGTGGCGCCGGGGTCGCGCCGGAGCACCAGGTGATGCCCGCCGTCGCGTGCGCTGACGGCGGTGAAGGCCCAGGTCTCTCGCGACGCGCCGCCGGAGAGCCGGCGCAAGTCCTGGATCGTGACGTCGTCGTCGAGATGGCGGCGGCACGCGGCCGCGAGCAGAGGGGCGTCGACAGCGGACATGGCGTCAAACTAGACACTCGGAAGATGGCAGGGCTCGCCGGCAGCCCTGTTGTGCCCGATTCGAGGAGCCCCGCATGGTGGACCGTTGTGATGCTGACTTGCTCGCCGAGGTGCCGCTCTTCGCGACGTTGTCCGACGCCGAACGTCGTCGGATTGCGGCGGTGGCCAAGCGGGTGACCTATCGGGAGGGCGCGACGGTCGTCGAGGAAGGCTCGTTGGGTGGCCGCTTCTTCGTGATCCAGGCCGGCACGGCCAAGGTGCAGACCGGCGGTCGCACTCGGATCACGCTCGGTCCCGGCGCCTACTTCGGCGAGCTCGCCGTGCTCGACGGACAACCGCGATCCGCGTCGGTCATCGCGACCAGCGCGCTCGACACCTGGTCGATTGCCGAGTTCAACTTCCGCGCCCTGATCAAGCAGTACCCGGTGCTGGCGGTGAAGCTGCTCGCGAGCTTGAGTACCCGGGTGAGGGCCGCCGAGCGATCGTTGGTGACATGAGTTGGTACACCGAACGTGTCCTTCCGCACATCGTCGAGTTCACGTGCGGGGGCAAGCAGATGGTCCCCGTGCGAGTACCGGCACTGGCTGGCCTGCGCGGCACCGTGGTCGAGATCGGGTTCGGATCGGGACCCAATATCGGTCTGTATCCGCCGGAGGTCGACCGAGTCCTGGCCGTGGAACCGTCGGCGCGCGCGCAGGAGATGGCCAGGAAGCGCATGGCGGGCACGCCCCACCCGCCGATCGAGTTCGTCGGCCTCGACGGCGCGTTGCTGCCCGTCGAGAGCGGGAGCGCCGATGCCGTGCTCTCGACGTTCACGTTGTGCACGATTCCCGACATCGACGCGGCGATGAGTGAAATCGTGCGCGTCCTGCGGCCGGGGGGTGCGTTGTACTTCCTTGAGCACGGCCGGAGCGAGGATCCGAAGGTGCTCGCCCGACAACGGCGATTTGAACCGATTCAACGCCGCATCGGTGGCGGATGTCACCTCACCCGCGATCCGGCCGAGTTGGCCGAGCACGCCGGTCTGGCGGTCGAAGCCCTGGATCGTTTTGTACTGCAAGGCCCGAAGATCCTCACCACGATGTCGTGCGGGCGCGCACAAAAGCCTTAGGGAACAGGCCACACTGGTCGAATACACCGTTATACACACCAGTTCTGAGAGACTTGACCCCTTGCTGACTCGCGCCTCTGCCTTTCTCGGCTCCGCGTGGTCCCGGCGCACCGTCCGTCCCGCTGACGGTCTGTTGCGCCTGGCCCCGGACACCGACTCCGACCTCCTCCTCGAAACCATCGACCGTGATGGCGGCCTCGTGATCTCGGGACTGCTCAGCCCCGAGGTGGTGGCTCGCATCGATGCGGACCTGGCTCCGTCGGTTGCCGCGCGTCAGCCCGGTTTTCGCGACGGCTTCGACGACACGTTCTACGGCCGCAACACCGTTCGGGTGCAGGGCATCCCCGCGAAGAGCCGCACGATGGTCGACGAGTACCTGCTGCACCCGACCCTGCTCGACCTGGCCGACCGCGTCCTGTTGCCGTTCTGCGGCGACTACTGGATGAGTCAGTCCGAGACGATCTTCATCGGTCCGGATAACAAGCAGCAGACGTTGCACCGCGACGACCTCAACTGGAACCTCGCGGCGAAGCTCGGCGTGCCGTTGCAGATCTCGTCCCTCGTTGCGCTCGGCGACTACGACGCCGAGGTCGGCGCGACCCGGGTGATCCCGCGGAGTCATCTGTGGCCGCTCGATCGGCCGATCGACGACTCACTCGCCGTGCCGGTCGAACTCCAGCCCGGTGACGCACTGATCTACCTCGGGAGCTTGGTGCACGGGGGCGGCGCGAACCAGACCGCGGACCGGTGGCGCAAGGCGCTGTACCTCGCCTACCTCGTGGGTTGGTTGACGCCCGAGGAAGCGGTCGCGGTCAGTGTCGGACCCGATGTTGCGCGGACCTTGCCGTTGCGCGCCCGACAATTGCTGGGGTTCGCGGGGATGCCCGAACGGGCCGCCGCCGACGATCCCGCCGAAGCCGCGCTCGCGTTGTGGCAACTCGACGCCGACGACCCCCAAGTCACCGACGGCACCTTCCGGAATAGGTAGGGGTTCTTCGCCACTGCTCATCGCCATCTGCTCGTCACGTCTGCTCGTCCGGTCGCCATCTCGGTGCTCGCGTGCGCCGTGGGCTCCCTCCCGAGCTGCTCGCCTCCGCAAGCTCCGGCTCGGGTTGGCGCGAGCGCGAACGGTCGTTCGAGTGGTGCTGGGGTCAGGGCAGCCATCCCACCGGCTTGTTGTCGATGATTTGATCGAGGTACTCGGAGAGGCCGTATCCGGTGTGGCCGTTCCAGTGCCACTCGGTCATGCCTTCCGAGATGCGGGTGACGAGTTGCTCGCCCTCGGGTGAGGTGCGCCGGTTCCGCAGTGGGATCAAGTTCAACACCGAACCGGTGATCTCGTACTCCCGGTCGCCCGCGCCGGCCGTGACCCGGATCTCCTGGTGATAAAGGTCGTCGCCGACCCAGTCGGTCTCGATCGTGGCGCGGTCGATGTGGCGGTATTCGCCGTCCTCGAGTGCGATCCCGCCGATGCGCTGCTTGCCGTCACGGGCCGTGACGATCGAGATCATGAAGCCGCTGTGGTCGTCGAAGTTCATCGTGAGCCAGCGGTACCACCATGGTGCTTGCCAGAAGCGCGGGCCCCACGAGTGATCGCGCAGGCCGTAGCCGTCGACGACCCACTCGTCGTCGCCGACTTTGATGACGCCGCGCGCGCCGACGTGCTGCTCGTAGTGGCCGCGCGCGAAGCCGCCGGAGAGATCCTCGGTGAGCGGGGAGCCGTCGTCGTTGACTGGCTCGCCACCGAACATCGGCGCGATGCCCCGATAGTCCAGTTCGACGTGGCATTCGAGGTAGGGGTTCTCGGTGAAGGCCTGGCGCGGGTTGGCCATCTGGAGCGGCTCGTCGAGGATGCAGACCTTGCCCGTGTAGGTGGTCCGCAACGCTTCGAACGGAGTGACGACCTCGAATTTCATGCCACCGGCATCGAATGCGTCGTTGGTGGTGATCTCGGGCCGGCCGAACATGAATCCGACGCGACCGTCGGGCAGGTACAGGCAGGTGGTCATCTCGGCGTAACCCTCGTTGGCGCGGTTGCCGAGGCGCAGGAACCCGCCGATCTTCTCGGCTGGGTCGTAGACGTTGAAGTACATGCTCTCGTTGAAGTTGGTCGCGGCTTCGAGCGGGTGCATGTACTCGTCTTGGGGGTCCAATCGAATCTTCATCGGCGCATTCTTGCCATGTTTGGCGCGCGTGCGCTCGAATGCGACGCCGGCCACGGTCGTGGGTGGTCGAATCGAGTCCAGGAGCAGCGCATGGAGATCACCGAGGTCGCGACCGGATTGCAGTTCCCCGAAGGCCCGGTGTGGATGCCCGACGGCACGGTGCTGTGCGTCGAACTCAAAGGGCGGACGGTCGTGCGCGTCCACCTCGACGGCCGGGTGGAGACCGTGGCAACGCCGGGCGGAAGTCCGAATGGGCTCGCGATCGGCCCGGATGGCGCGGCGTACGTGTGCAACAGCGGCGGCTGGGGATTCGCGGACGTCATGGGGATGACCGTGCCCGACGTGCGCCAACCCGACGACTACACGGGTGGTCGGATCGAACGGGTGGATCTCGACACCGGCGAAGTCATGGTGCTCTACACCGAGTGCGACGGTAACGAGTTGGTCGGTCCCAACGACCTCGTGTTCGACGCCGCGGGCGGCATGTGGTTCACCGACCACGGCAAGCAGCGCGGCCGCGTGCACACGATCGGCGCGGTGTATTACGCGGCGGCCGATGGTTCGTCGATCCGCGAAGTGATCTTCCCGCTCGACTCGCCGAATGGCATCGGCTTGTCACCGGGAGGTGACCGGCTCTACGTGGCCGAGACCCACACCGGGCGCGTGTTCTGGTGGGCGATCGAATCCCCGGGGGTGCTCGCCGACGGCGGTCCGGTCGGCAACGGCGGCACCCTGCTCGCGGGCCTTCCCGGGATGCAGTTGCTCGACTCGTTGGGCGTGGACAGTGCTGGGAACGTGGTCGTCGGTACGATCTTTAACGGCGGCCTCACCGTGATCTCACCTGACGCCGACGGCTCGGGCATCAACGGCGTCGAACACATCGCGCTACCGGACCTGCTGGTGACCAACGTGTGTTTCGGTGGCCCGGACCTCTCGACCGCGTTCGTCACGTGCTCGGGCACCGGGAAGTTGGTGTCGTTGCCGTGGACCCGCCCGGGCCTCGCGCTGGAGTTCTGACCGGGACTGCACTGGTCGGCCGCGGGATCTGACGTTCGGTCGGCTCGACGCCTATCGTCGCCCGCTGCGTCCGTTCGCTCTGGAGGAGTCTGCCGTGTCGGGTCCGTTGTCGGGAATCAAGGTCGTCGAGATCGCCGGGATCGGGCCGGGCCCCTTCGCGGCGATGATGCTGGCCGACCTGGGTGCCGACGTCATTCGAGTCGACCGGGCGCAGGCGGTCGGGCGCAGCACCGACCGGCCGAACCTCGAGATCCTGAGTCGCGGCCGGCGCTCGATCGGCGTCGACCTCAAGCACCCCGAGGGCGTCGAGACCGTCCTGAAACTGGTCGACCAAGCCGATGCTCTGGTCGAAGGGTTTCGCCCTGGAGTCGCCGATCGGCTCGGCATCGGCCCGGACACGTGCTTGGCTCGTAACCCGAAGCTGGTGTACGGCCGGATGACGGGGTGGGGCCAGGACGGTCCGTACGCCCAGGCCGCGGGCCACGACATCAACTACATCGCGCTCGCCGGCGCGCTGGCTCACTTCGGCCGGGTCGGTGAGAAGCCGACGCCGCCGATCAACCTGGTGGGCGACTTCGGTGGCGGCGGCATGCTCATGGCTTTCGGCGTGGCGTGCGCGCTCGTGGAGTCGGGCCGGAGCGGTCAGGGTCAGGTGATCGACGCCGCGATGGTCGACGGCGCGGCGACCCTCATGGCGATGATGTGGGGATTCCGGGCCATGGGGTTCTGGGGCCCGGCCGGTACGAACCTGCTCGACACCGGTGCACCGTTCTATGACACGTACGAGACCTCGGACGGGAAGTACATCTCACTGGGTTCGCTCGAACCGCAGTTCTACGCGGAACTGGTCACGCGCGCCGGGTTGACCGAAACCGTCGAGCTCGCGGGCCAGATGGATCAGAGCACCTGGCCGGATCTGCGCGAGCGCTTCACCGCGTTGTTCCTCAACAAGACGCGTGACGAGTGGTGCGAGATCATGGAGATGACCGACGTGTGCTTCGCTCCGGTCCTGACCATGGACGAGGCCGCCGTCCACCCTCATCTCCAAGCGCGCCAGACCATCGTCGAGGACAACGGGGTGTTGCAGCCGGCGCCGGCACCGCGGTTCAGCCGAACGCCCGGCGCGATTCAGCGTCCGCCGGCATGGCCCGGCGAGCACACCGACGAGGTCCTGGCCGACTGGGGCTTCACCGACGACGCGATCGGTTCGCTGCGAAGTGGTGGCGCAATCGCGTGAGCGTCTCGCCGCGCTGATCAGGCGGTTGGGCGGGAACCCACCGAGCTGGGAACGTGCTCGCGAGTGCGCTCGCTGGCCGATTGCACGCTGCGTGTGAGCTTCGCGACCCGATCGTCGACGGACGGACGCTGCAGTTTGGAGACTGGGAACGGCACGGGCGCGGGGACGGTGCTGGGCGCGACGGCGGCGGGCGTGGACGGCAGGAGGTCGCCGCTCACGGTCGAGACTGTCTCGGTCGGAGGCCGCGCCGCCGCGACCTTGGCTTTCGCGGCGGCGACCCTCGGGTTGGGTCGCGTCTCGCGTGGCTTGGTGGACGCGAGGACTCGCACGCCCGTCAGGAAGACGATGAGGGTGGAGACGACGAGCACCATCGCCTGCACGGCCCGATTGGCGCTGTCGGTTCCGGCCGCGAACAGATGGATCGACGCCAGCACATAGAGCGGGAACGACAGCATGTGGACGCTGCGCCACCACTGCTTGGGGAATCGGCGGCCGAGCAACGAGGTGATCTCGATGGCGACGAGGAGGTACATGCCGACGATGCCCCAAGCGATCGCGCCGGGATGCCAGGTCGTCGACATCGGGACGAAGAGGTCGGACCAGCCCCAGTGGGTGTAGCCGTCGAGCGGAAGCGCGCCGACGTGGACTGCGACGAACACCACTGCAAGGCCACCGAGGTGACGATGAAGATCGAGCACCCACGCCGGTGCGGTGCTGCGGTGCAGGGTCTTGTTGGTGAGGAACAGTCCCCAGAGCACCGCCACGGCCAAGAGCGCCCAGGAGACGAATCCACTCGCGCGCGTCACGTACCACCAGGTCTTCGGGTCGATGTTCATGGATGGGTCAACTCCCACCCGTCGTGGGCGGTGGTGGTGGAGGAGGAGGCGGAGGACTGGTAGGAGGTGGCGTCGGCGCGGCGGTGGGCGGCGGCGTCGGCGTCGGCGCGGGAGCGGGGCTCGGTGCCGCGGCGGTGGGGGCCGGCGTGGAAGCCGCCGGTGCGGTCGAGGCTCCGCCGGCGGCGGGAGCCGCGGCGCCCGTGGCCGTCACGGAACTGGCGTTGGGAGCCGGGCTCCCGGGAGTCGGCGGAGGTGGGGCACCGGCCGCGGGGGTGGCCGCCTGGGCCGCGGCGAGCGCGGCGAGGTCGGAGGGAGTCACCGATCCCGATGGGTCGACCGCGGCCGCGAGCGCAGGGCTGGTGCCGGTGCCGGTCGAACTCGCGGCGGATGCGGCCGTCGGTGTCGGCGCCCCGGACGCGAGCACCGCAACGATGACGAACGTCGCGGTGGTACTCACACCCGTGGCGAGGACGCGAGCCGCCGCGGCCGGCTTCTTCCGGTCAGTCACTCGAGCCTCCGTGCGCGTGGCACCACTCTTCTCGAGCGTGTTTGTACGCCTCGGGGAGACCGTCGTCGCTGCCGGCGCAGTTGAACGGGGGCCTCGTGGTGGTCGTCGTGGGTGTCGCGGCGGGCGGCCGCGTGCCAGGCGAGGGCGATCCGGGTTGGGTCGTGGAGGTGGACGGCCTCGCCTCAGGGGCAGCGGCGCTCGACGGATTGGTGGGATCGGCCGGGATGGCAGGGGCTGCCGGGCTCACCGTCGGCGACGCTCCGACGGCAGCCGCGGCGGCGGTCGGGAGCGACTTCGCCGACGCAGCGCTCGTGAACGGAGTGTGGCCGACCGTGGCACCGACCGCGACCGCGCCGCTGATCAAGCTCGCGGTGACTGCCGTTGCCATGGTCCAAGCCTTCCGATCCAGCATCGCTGCTACCTCCGCGTGACGGTGCGTCCTCAGGAGATATCGGCAGATCGCAGCGATGAGCTGAACCGCAGTCAGGTCAAATTCGGGTCAATTCCCCATTCGCGGCCGTCGTCAGCCGTCGTCGGAGGGGAGCGCAGCGAGCGTGCGTGCGAGACGCTGCTCGAGTTCGGTGCTCGTGGCGCCGGTCACGGTGACGTGCCCGACCTTACGGCCGGGGCGAGCGGACTTTCCGTACGCGTGGACATGGACACCGTCGATGCCGAGCAACGCGGCGGGCTCGGGCACGTACCCGATGCAGTTGATCATGGCGCTCACGCCGCTCGCGGCCGTCTCGCCGAGCGGCCAACCCAACACCGCCCGCACGTGGTTCTCGAACTGGCTGGTGCGGGCCCCTTCGATGGTCCAGTGGCCCGAGTTGTGAACCCGAGGTGCCATCTCGTTGGCGATGAGCTCGTCACCGACCTGGAAGAGCTCGACGGTGAGGACGCCCACATAGTCGAAGTGCTCGAGGACTGCGGTGGCGTAGTCATCCGCACGTAGCTGGAGCGCGGGGGTGACCTCGGGGGCCGGCGCGCGGGAGAGGCGCAGGATCCCACCGCGGTGTTCGTTCTGGACGAGTGGCCAGCTGCGAATCTCCCCATCGAGACTGCGCACCGCGATGATCGAGAGCTCGCGCTCGAACTGCACCATGCCTTCGAGCACCAACTCACCGGCGGGACCCAGATCAGTCCAAGCGGTTTCGGCCGTCTCGGCCGAGGAAATGACGGCCTGGCCCTTGCCGTCGTAGCCACCACGCCGGGTCTTGAGGATGGCGGGCGTCCCGATCGCGGCGAGCGCGGTATCGAGGTCGTCGCGTGATGCGACCGCAGCCCACGGCGCCACCGGGATCCCGAGCGCGGTGAAGGCGGTCTTCTCGGCGGCGCGATCTTGCGAGGTTTCCAGCGCCGGGGTCGGAGGTCGTACGACCGAACCCCCAGCTTCGAGGTGGCGCGTACTCGTTGCGGGAACGCCCTCCCATTCGTAGGTGACGACCGTTGCGGCGGCACCGGTTCGGGCCACGGCATCGAGATCGTCCAGATCTCCCACGATGAGTTCACTCACTGCACCCGCCGGAGCCTCGGCGGAGGGATCGAGCGAACGGATGTCGACGCCCATCGGCACCGCGGCGAGGGCGAGCATGCGGCCGAGTTGGCCGCCGCCGAGGATGGCGAGGCGAGTCACGACTCAGGCCAGCAACTGGAGTGCGGGTCGCATCGGGTAGTTGTCGAGGCCGGACACGATGCGACCCCAGAAGCCGTCGCGCCGAGCCTGGTAGGCGACGACGTCGCGCTGATAGTCGCTGAGCGCGGTGGCCGCCGGGCGAGACGCGACGAACGTGACGAGTGACGCGGTGAGGGGTTGGTTGGTCCGCATTCGGGGCGTGGTGGCCAACGCCCCGGCGCGAGCGGCGATGGCCTCGAGCCGGTTCGCGGTCAGCACTTGTTCCTCGGCGTTGCCGCCCGAGCGGATGATCTTCCATCGGGTCAGCAGACGGTTCATTTCGACGGTCACCGGGCTATCGCCGGCACCGGCGCCGGCGAGCGCGGCCGAGACCGCTTCCATTGCGGTGTAGCGCTCACTCAGCGGTGTCACGAGCGGTGCCCACGAGGAATCGGTCGCGTCGGCGTCCCTGCGCAAGCCGGGCCGGACCGTGACGACCAGCACCACGAGGGCCGTGACGATGATGACGACGAGAGCGCCGATGAGGCGACGAGTGCGATCCATGACGGCCCACCACCCTAGAAGCCCGTCTCCCCGAGTCGGTGAACCCTCCGATAAGGTCCGAATGTGGCGGTTCCGCGAGCCGCGGTCGTAGCGATCCTCATCGCTGCCACTTCGTTCGCGGGGTGGTGGATGGGGCGTCACGAACCCGGCACCTCTTCTGATCCCGTACCCCCCGGCGCATCCTCGTTCGGTGCCGTCGTCACTCGGGCCATCGACGGTGACACCGTCCGCGTCTCGACGACCCGCGGTGACGACACGGTTCGGTTGCTCGGGATCAACACGCCCGAGACCCACCACCCGACCAAGGGAGTCGAGTGTTACGGCCCGGAAGCGTCGGCCTACACGGAGCGCGTCCTGACCGGGCGGCGGGTGACACTCGAGCTCGACGTCGAACACCGCGACCAATACGGCCGCCTGCTCGCGTACGTCTCGTTCGACGGTCGCCGCTTCAACGACGACCTACTCAGGAAGGGGTACGCCCGTCTCCTCGTGATCCCGCCGAACGGTGTGCATGCACGCGAGATGTTGGAGGAACAGCTTGCGGCCAAGCGTGCCCGGCGCGGCCTGTGGGGCGCGTGCTGAGGACGCTCCGAACTCAGCGCAGTGACTCGATGATGTCGTCGGTGACCTCGGGGGTGCAGTCCGGGTGGAGATAGACCGCGCGCAGGACTGTCTCGCCGTGAAAGGTCGTGGGCACGACGAATGCGCGCTGGTCGCGCAACATTGCTTGGGACCACTCGTGGTACTGCACCGAGGTCCAACCCCGCCGGCGCCACAACACGACGGTCAACTCGGGGTCACAGATGAGCTCCAGGTGCTCCGCGGCGTCGATGCGGGCCGCCGCGTCGCGGGTGATTTCGAGCGTGGCCTCGACCGCGTCCCGGTAGGCGTCGGTCCCGTGCACCGCGAGCGAGAACCAGAACGGTAAGCCGCGGGCTCGCCGGGTCAGGTGGTACGCGTAGTCCGCCGGATTCCATTCTTCGCTGGCGCGGATCGGGTCGAGGTACGGCGCGATCTGCGCGTGCGCGTGTCGAGCGATCTCGGGATCACGGTAGAGAAGCGCCGCACAATCGAATGGCGCGAACAGCCACTTGTGCGGATCGACGACGAAGGAATCGACGCGGTCGATGCCGACGTACTTCGCCGCGAGGCTCGGCGCCGCTAGTCCGGCGAGGCCGTAGGCGCCGTCGACGTGCGCCCACACGCCGCGTTCGTGGGCGACGTCGGCGACGCCGGCGAGGTCGTCGATGGTTCCGCTGTTGGTGGTCCCGGCGGTGGCGACCACGGCGAACACATCGTCGGCATGCGGATCGGTCTCGAGCGCGGCGCGCAATGCCGCGCCGGTGAGCCGGTCGTCGGGCCCGGTCGGCACGATCAGCGAGTCGACATCCATGATGCGCAGCGTGTTGGTCAACGAGGAGTGTGCCTGTTCTCCGAGCGCAACGCGCCAGCGGTGCGGCCGCTCCCGTGCTTCGGCGGCGGCCGATCGGGCGGCGACCAGCGCGGACAGGTTGCCGGCCGAACCGCCGGAGACGAACACGCCGCCCGCCTGGGGTGGCAGCCCGGCGAGATCGGCGATCCACCGCAGTGCCTGGTTCTCGGCGTAGACCGCGCCGGCGGCCTCCAGCCAGTCGCTCGCGCAGATGGCGGATGACGCGACCACGACGTCGAAGAGTTGGCTCGCCTTGGTGGGTGCGACCGGGATGAACGACAGGAAGGCCGGACTGTCGGCCGAGATGCAGGCCGGCGCGAGCACGTCGCGGAACCAACCCATCACGGTTTCGGGTGAGTGGCCGCTGGGTCCGATCGTGGGTCCGACGGCCGCGTCGAGTTCGGCCAGGGTCTGGGGCTGGTCGAGCGGGACCGGGTCCATGCGCAACCGAGTCGTGGCGTAGTCGAAGCAGAGTTCGATGAGTTCTTCGGTCGTCGCGTCGAAACGATGCATTGGGGCACGGTACTGCCGAACGGGTGGCGCGAGGGTGTGAGCCTCAGGTCGCGCGGTCGCCAGCGGCCGGCGCCGGCGTGTCGTCGGCGGGATGGTGACGACCGACGATTTCGAGGACTTGGGGGCCGTACCGTTCGAGCTTGACGGGCCCGACCCCGGGGACGGCCAGGAGTTGATCGTCGTCGGCGGGTCGAGCCGATGCGACGGCTCGCAACGACTTGTTGTCGAAGATGACGAACGCGGGTACCCCGGCCGCGCGCGCCGCGTCACGTCGCCAGTCGACCAACGCATCGAACAGTGGCCGGTCGAGCGGCGTGAGTTCGTCGTCGGTCAAGCCCCGCAAGTTGGCACGCGCGGCGCGGGCGCCGCGTCGATTGACTGCCTGATCGCGGGGTGGTTCTGGTGCACCGGTCACGGCCCGCTCGATCTCGGCGAGGTAGGGGCTCGGTGATCGGTGGCTGACCCGTTCACCGCGATCACGTCGGCTGGCCCAGGAGATGTGGAGCGCGCGTTGGGCGCGGCTCAAACCGACGTAGAGGAGTCGTCGCTCTTCGGCGAGCGCGGCGCTGTCGCCCTGCGCGTGGGAGATGGGCACCAGGCCTTTCTCGAGTCCGGTGACGAAGACGGTGTCCCACTCGAGCCCTTTGGCGCGGTGGAAGGTCAGCAGATCGACCGCATCGGAGCTCAGGCCCGCATCGTCGTGACCCCGCAACGAGGTGCGCAGGAAATCGAGGAACTCGGGAACGGTGCCGCGGCCGCTGCTCACCGCGAGATACTCACGACCGAGTTGGGCGACGGCTTCGCGGTGGGTTCGGCTCTCCTCGGTGGCATCGGCGGCATCGCTGATCAGGTCGGTGAGGTGTTCCGCGAAGTCGCGCGCGGGCGCTTTCCCAGCGATGTCCTGCAAGGTGTCGAGTGCGACCTTGACCTCGTTGCGTTCGAGGAACGCCACGTCACCCCGGACGCGGTACGGGATGCCGGACCGCCGCAGCGCTTCTTCGAACCCGGCGGATTGGGCGTTGATGCGATAGAGCACAGCCATCGACGACCACGGCTGACTCTGGGCCGCGGCGGCGCGCAGCTTCTCGACCACGCCGCGCGCTTCGGCGTCGGCGTCGGCGTAGGTGGTGATCGTGGGGGCCGGTCCCTGATGGCCGATCGACCGCACGGCGGCCCGTTGGCCCGAGGGCAGAACCGCGCGGGCGGCGGCGACGATCTCGGGCGTCGACCGATAGTTGACGTCGAGCCGGACGGTGGAGCCGCCCGGGAAGTGGTCGGCGAACCGGTTGAGATAGTCGGGGTCGGCGCCGGCGAAGGAGTAGATCGCCTGATCGGGGTCGCCCACCACACAGACGTCGTCACGCTCGCCGAGCCACGCCCGCAGGAGCCGGAGCTGGGCGCGACTCACGTCTTGGAACTCGTCGACGAAGAAGTGCCGGAACCGCCAACGCTGGGTGGCGACGAACTCGGCGTCCGATTCGAGGGCCTGGGCGCACAGCCGCACGAGATCGTCGAAGTCGATGACGTGGCGTTTGCGTTTCTCGGCCTGGTACTTCGCGTAGATGTCGGCCATGCGCTCGACGGGAATCGACGGGTCCCGACCGGCGCGGATCGCATGCTCGGCGTACGCTGCCGGGCCGACCAGTCGGGCTTGGGCCCATTCGATCTCGCCGGCGGCCTCGATGATCGCGAGGTTGGCCTGGGCGCCGCGCTTGCCACCGACGAGCGGTGCGAGGAGGCGAGCTTTCCGTTCGAGTAGTGCCGGCATCGCGGTGCCGCGATGATCGTGCATGGCCTTGAGTTGACCGAGGGCCACCGCGTGGAACGTGCCCGCCGTCAGCCCGTCGCGGACGCCGAGCCGGCGGAGCCGCGCGCGCAACTCGCCCGCGGCTTTGCGGGTGAAGGTCAAGGCGAGCACGTGGCTCGGTTCGATGGCCTCGGTTGCGGAGTGCCAAGCGATGCGGCGGGTCAACACGCGGGTCTTGCCCGAACCCGCCGGGGCGAGGATCGCCAAGGGTGTCTCGGCGGCCGTGACGGCGCGCCGCTGCGAATCGTCGAGATCCGTGAGGAGTCGCCGCTCCGGTTCCGAGGTCACCGCTGCACGCTACCGAGCCCGTGTGACCAGGGGGTGATGGTGCAGGGTCGTGGGCCGTGAATGACGCCAGCGGTCCCTGCCGTTTCCGGCTCGCAGTTCTAGGCTGGATGGCATGCCGCCGTATCCCGAGAAGTTGATCAACGAGGGCGAGACCCTGGTCCTGGACCTCAAACCCCATTGGTGGTTCTTCTGGAAGCACATCGCCTCCGGGGCCGGGATCTTGGTGGTCGTGATCCTCTGGCTCTCGTTCGGCTCGGCCAAGGCGCTGTCGTATCCGATCGCGATCGCGATCGTGGTGTACGTCGGTTTCGTCGTGGTCAAGTACCTGGGCTGGACCTACACCCACTTCGTCCTCACCGACCGGCGAGTCGTTGCTCGATCGGGCATCGTGTCGAAGCAGGGTACCGAGATCCCACTCGACCGGGTCAACAACATCGACTTCTCGCAGAAGATCTTCGAGCGCCTGATCGGTGCCGGCGACCTCTCGATCGAGTCCGCCGGCCGTGACGGTCAGAGCCACTTCGAGAATGTGCGTCACCCCGACATGGTGCAGCAGGAGATCTATCGCCAGATGGAGGTCAACAGTCGGCGCCAGGCCACCTGGCAGGCCGACGCCATCGCCAGCGCCAACCCCGGGATGCAGAGTGCCCGGCCGCCGACGGCCGCCGCTCCCGACGTCGCGGATCAGATCGCGAAGCTGGCGACCTTGCGTGACCAAGGCGCCATCACCACTGAGGAGTTCGAGCGGAAGAAAGCCGAGCTCCTCGACCGGATGTAGACGTCGTGGTCGAACCCCGTGTCGTCTCGCTCGTGCCGTCGGCGACGGAGACGTTGATCGCCATGGGCATCACGCCCGTGGCCTGCACGCGGTTCTGTGATCAACCGCGCGTTCAGGCTGTCGGGGGCACCAAGGACCCCGATGTGCGCGCGATCGTGGCGTTGCGGCCAGACCTTGTGATCGTGAACGACGAGGAGAACCGACGCGAAGACGCCGACGCGCTGGCCGCCGCCGGGGTGGCCTTGCACTCGATGTCGCCGCGCTCGGTGGCCGCCGTTGCTCCGGCGATTCGCGACCTCGCACACCGGCTGGGCGTGCGCGAGCCGGCGGCCACGTTCGAGTTGCCCGACCGCGACGCCCCGCAGGGTCGGGCCCTCATCCTCATCTGGCGGAGACCGTGGATGAGTCAGTCGGCCGACACGTACGGGTCGTCGATGCTCGAACATCTGGGATGGACCACTGCGCAGTCAGGGCCGGACCGGTATCCGGTGGTGTCTGATCGCGAGATCACGGCCGCGGCACCCGACCTCGTCGTGCTTCCGGATGAGCCGTACCCGTTCGGCCCCCGCCACGTTCCGGAACTCGCGGCGATCGTTCCCGACGCGCGGGTCGTCTTCGTCGATGGTCGAGACCTGCTCTGGTGGGGGACCCGGACCGCCGGCGGATTGACCCGGCTTCGGGACGCGCTGGTCCGATCTCATCCAGATCGGGGTTGAACGAAATATATGGTCTGTCTAGATTGCCCCGCTTGAGCCATATCCGGAACACGATCACCGCGCTGAGAACAACAAATACAACATTGGCATCATCTGCAACTTCCGTGCGAATATCTGCGGCATGATGGAGTTCGTACTCGACGACGCAGCGCTGACCGATCTGGCACCGGACATCCACCGGCAGCGACTGGTGATCGAAGGCGTACCGGCGCACCCGATCGACGACGGCGCGATCGTCGACTATCTCCGCGGCCTGAGCAAGGTCTGCGGGATGGTGACGCTGATCGACCCGGTGACGCACCGTTCGGACAAATACGGCTGGGCGGGGTGGATCCACTGGGAGACCTCGGGTGCGCACTTCTACGCGTGGGAGACGCCCCGACTGTTCTTCAGTGTCGATATCTACACGTGTAAGGCCTTCGATCCGGCCGCCGCGGTGATCTACACCAGCCAGTACTTCTCCGCCGAGCGGTGCGTCGCGAAGGAGTTCTGATGGTCGACATCGATCTGGTTCAGGAGGAGTTGCGCGAACTCGCACGGCCGGTGGTGGAAGCAGCCGGCCACCCCTCCGAACCATTCGGTGTCTATTTGTTTCGAGCCGACACGCCCCAGGCGCGGCTGGCTCGCTACGTCGAGGACACCGTGTTCGCCGAGTGGTTCGGAAACTCGTCCGAGCTCATCGAAGCCGAGTACGGCCCGTACGACGAGTCCACGTACTTCATCACCGTGATCGATCATCTCCGTCAACTTCCGGCCGGCATGATCCGAGTCACGATCCCGTCCGAACGTGGGCTGAAAACGCTGGCCGACATCGAAGCGGTGTGGAAGCAACCACTCGACGAGACCGTGGCGCGCACCGGTCTCGAATGGGATCGCTCGGTCGTCTGGGATGTCGCCACCATGGCCGTGCACGCCGACTACCGCGGCAAGGCGACCGACGGCATGATCAGTCTCGCGATGTACCAAGCGGTCGTTCGGTCCTTCCGGTCCGGTGGCGCGCGTTGGTTCGTGTGCGTGCTCGACCTGCACGTCGCCAACCTGATGCAGGATCTCACGAGTCAACCGTTCTGGACGTTCGACGGGGTCGAACCCATCAACTACCTGGACTCGCCCGCCAGCAACGCGTTCTGGTGTGACTTCGAAGAGTACGGGCCCCGGTTACGGTCGGCCGATCCGTTCATGTACGGCGTGTTGTTCGACGGGGTCGGCATCGAGTCGGTCGTGCGGGAAGCGTCGTACGACGTTGCGGCCGAAATGGCCGGCCGGACGGCGCCGGCACTGCGGCTCGTCGACCACGATGCAACCCGCGCGCCCGCTTAGGCGCTGAACCGTTCGCGCACCGGCATGAGGCGCCCCTTGGCGTTGGCCTCGAGCCGCGCGACCACGGCGGGAATCAGACTGGCCTCGACCGGCCGGGAGTAGAGGTACCCCTGGGCGCGATCGACGTGGAGCCGTTCGAGTCGGGCGGCCTGATGTTCGACCTCGACCCCTTCGGCGACGGTGCCGATGCCGAGCGCGCCGGCCATCGCGACAATCGCCGCCACCAGGGTCTCGTCCGAGCTGTCGTCGCTCTCGAGTCCGACCACGAACGCACGGTCAATCTTCACGTCGTCGACCGGGAATCGGCGCAGGTAGGCCAGTGACGAGTATCCCGTCCCGAAATCGTCGATTGAGAGGCGGATCCCCAACGCCTTGAGCCGGGCGAGGTGCTCGGCCGCCTGGACCGGGTTCTCCATGAGTGCGCTTTCGGTGAGTTCCAACGTCAATGCGTCGCGGGGGATGTCGGCGGCTTGGATGATGGCGTCGAGTCGGTCGACCATCGATGGGTCACGCAACTGACGGGCCGAGAGATTGACGGCCATTCCGAGGCGGCCGCCGTGGGGGAGTTCGTCCCGCCATCGCGCGAGCTGCACCAACGACTGCTCGAGCACCCACGCACCGATTTCGACGATCAAACCCGTGTCCTCGGCCACCGGGATGAACGACGCCGGCGGGACCTGACCCCAAGCGGGGTGGGACCAGCGCAGCAGGGCCTCGAAGCTCGAGACCCGTCCGGAGGGGAGATCGAGGACGGGTTGATAGTGCAAGGAGAGTTCGCCCCGGCCGAGTGCGTGGCGAAGGTCGCGCTGGATGGTCAGACGTTGGTACACGCGGTCGCGCATTCCGTGGTCGAAGACCACGACGGCGTCCCGACCGGCATCCTTGGCTTGGTACACCGCAGTGTCAGCATCGCGGATGAGGCCTTCGGCAGTGACGTCGGGATCGTCGAGGTCGGCCAACACCACACCGACCGACGCCGACGACGCCACCTCGGACCCGTGGATGACGAACGGCTCGGAGAACAGGCGGCGGGTGCGGTGGGCGAGGTCGAGGAGATCCTCGTCGCGGTCGACACCGTGAATGATGATGAGGAACTCGTCTCCGCCGACGCGCGCCACGACATCGAGCGGCCGAGTCGAACGGCGCACGCGGGTCGCGGCGATCGAGATGAGTTCGTCGCCGAAGCTGTGGCCGTGACTGTCGTTCACGAGCTTGAACCGGTCGATGTCGACGAGGAGCAAGGCGATCGACGACTGCGCGGCCCGGGCGGCGTCGAGCGCACCGGTCAGGTGACGTTGCGCGCCGATCCGGTTGGGAAGTCCGGTGAGCGCGTCGTGCTGGCTGAGGTGGACCAGGCGCGCTTCCGAGCGGGCCCGGCCCCGGATGGCGCGCACGATCCGCAAAATGGCAAGCGCGGTCAAGCCGAAGACGATGCCGCCCAAGACCAGTCGATCAGATCGGGCCGCCGGTGGACGGGTCACCGCGATGAACCCGGGGATCGCCAGGGCCAGGCCGAGAACGACGACTCGTCCGACGGTCGCGGTGTTCTCGGATTCAACGTCGGGTTCGGTCTGTTGACGCATCGACGGTTGGAGCGCCGAGATGGCGTAGGCGACGAGGGCGAGCGCGTACGGGACTTCGATCAACCGCTGCGGTATTGCGACCGAGTGGGTTTCGAGCACCATGAACAGGACATCACCGACGAGTAGGAATGCCATGGCCGCCATGCGCAAGAGATCGGCGCGCGACTGCCGACCCCCGGTGCTGAACGCGAGGCCGGCGGTGAGCGCGACCAGGCAGGCCGAGATCGGCGCGTAGGTCGCGACGACGATGCGGACCGACATCGGCGCCGAGTTCAGGATCAACGTCGGGTTCATGAGGAAGACCCATGCGATGGCGAGCGCGGCCAATGCCGCCACGGCGGCATCGAGGCCCAGGTCGAGGCGCGTGGCCCGGTCGCGGTGACGGGCGCGCACGAACCCCATCAGGGCGACCAAGATGACGAAGTAGCCGGGGATGGTGACGAGGTCCGGGATCAGGGAGCGGTTCGCGCTGAGGTCGCCGAGCGTGTTGAGCGCGTCGCGCGCAACCCCGCCGATGAGGAACAACGTGAATCCGACGGCGAAGGCGTACCACGGCCACCGCAGCCGGGGTTGGTATCGGCGGACGCCGATCAGGGTCGCGGCGATGGCGGTCAGGGTCAGCGCTGGGAAAGTGATGGCGACCAGCGGTCCGAGCAGCCCGAGCGCCAGGGCGAGGATCCAGGTCCCGGCGACGGCGGTGATGACGATCGGAAGCCGTTGCCCGCCGACGTCGAGTCGCGTCGAAGTCGGGCCCGGAGAGTCCTGCCCTTCGGTGCTGCGCAACTCGGATGTCTCAGCCACTCGCCCCTTCGTCGGCCGGAACGGCGCCAGGCTTGAGGAGACGAACGAATTACTGAGTGTTTCCAGCGCCGGCGGCTGCTCGGGCATGGAATCCGGTGGCGGGGCGGCCGGACGCCTCGCCGTACGCGTCGATCGTGGCGTCGAGACAGCGATCTGCGGTGGCAACCGGAGCCAGCGCGACGACACATCCCCCGAAGCCGGCGCCCGTGAGACGGGCTCCGTAGGCCCCGTTGGCGACGAACGTCTCGACGAGCAGATCGAGTTCGGGTGTCGATACCGCGAAGTCGTCGCGGAGGCTGGCGTGGCTGGCGAGCAGCAACTCACCGAGGCGTTCGGGAACCGGGCGGGAAAGATTCGCCACGAACTCGAGCACCCGCGCGTTCTCACTGACCACGTGGCGGGCTACGGGGTCGTCGGCGACCTGGTCGGGGCTGGCGTCGCGCAAGGCCGGGATCCCGAGCCGCGACGCGGCTGCTTCGGTTGCCGCCCGCCGCTGCGCGTACTCACTGTCGACGAGTTCTCGAGTCACGCCCGAGTGCACAATGAGGACAGCAAGGTCGGGGGGCAGCGGAACCGGCTTGACGCTGAGGTCGCGACAGTCGAGCAGGAGTGCGTGCTCGGCCTCGCCGAATAGCGACGCCATCTGATCGAGCAGACCCCCGGGCACCCCGGTTGCGGCAACCTCGGCGGCGAGCGCGAGGCGAGCGATCTCGCGTCGGTCCGCCCGTTCGGGCGCGTCGGCGGGGAGCAGTGCGAGCGTCAACGCGATGGAGAGCGCGGACGATGAGGAGAGACCTGCGCCGGCCGGTACCGTGCTGTCGATGTCGAGGTCGGCGCCCTCAAGCCGGTGGCCGCGGGCGAGCAACGTGGTGACTGTGCCGGCCACGAAGAGTGACCAGCGCGGGGCGTCCTCCGGGCTCGACCCGTCGTCGATGGCCACCGTCGTCTCGTCCGGAAGTTGGTGTGACCGGGCGCGAATCCACGGTGTCGTGGTCGGGGTCACCCGGATTCGGCACTCACGATCGATCGCCATCGGCAGACAGAAGCCGTCCGAATAATCCGTGTGTTCACCAATCAGGTTCACTCGTCCCGGTGCCCGGACCATGTGCATTCCGAGAAATCCCTGCTACTCGACTCAATTCGAAGACCGGAGTGACGATACTGATTGCATGAAGATTCGATTCAAGCGAACGCTCGCGCTCGCCCGGGCCAGCTGGGACGTCCTGAAGTCGGACCGAACCCTGGCGCTCTTCCCGGTGCTGTCCGCTGTCCTCTCGTTGGCGGTCCTGATGATCATGGCCGTGCTCGGCTGGGTCACCAAGGGTTCGGCAACGACGAGTTCCGGGGATACGCAGTACACCGCGAATGCTGCGACTGCTGTGGTCGCGATCATCGGCTACGTGGGGATCGCCTTCGTGCAGACCTACTTCCTGGCCGCGCTGGTCGGCTCGGCGAACGAGGTGTTCGAGGGGCGCTCCACCACGGTCCGGGACGGCATGAAGATCGCGTCGTCCCGTGCGGGTCGTCTCCTCCCCTGGGCGCTGGTGTCGGCCACGGTGTCGTGGATTCTGCGGTCACTCGAAGAGCGGGCCGGATTTGTCGGTCAACTGGTCGTCGGATTGATCGGCGGCGCGTGGTCGGTGCTGACGTTCTTGACCGTGCCGGCGATCGTGTTCGAAGACCTCGGACCCGTCAATGCGCTGAAACGATCGGGCACCCTCGTCAAGGCGACCTGGGGTGAGAACATCATCGCCCAGATGGGATTCGGGCTCCTCGCGCTGCCGGCGATCCTCGTCGCGCTCGGTATCGCCTTCGGTGGGATTGCAACGAACATCGGCGTGGTGGCGGTGGTGGCAATCACGGTCGCGGTGCTGATCCTCATCGCGACGACTGTGATAATCGCCGCGCTCGGGGGGATCTTCCGCACTGCCCTCTACCGGTATGCCGTCGACGGCTGGACTCCGCCGGCATTCGCGACCACCCACCTCGACGAGGCCTTCGCACCCAAGTCGGGCTCCTCCCGCTTCTGAATCAGGGGCTCTGCTTCTCGCCGCTCGGCACTACGGGCCGGCCGCTCGGGCCCCGGCTGCGTCACGGTCGGGTCAGGACTGGCGGAGTTGCGCTGCGGCGGCCTCGGGGGCCAGCGGGTTGAAGAGTTGTTGGGCGCCGACCTCGGCGGAGGCCACGTACCGGAGCACGCCGGGCGCGCGGTGCATCGGCGCGAAGTGCACGTGCAGGTGCACGCCCGGGTGGATCCACATCAGGTACGGCAGGGGATCGTCGTACATGCGGTCGTACCGGCCGACGATGTCGATGAGCGCGGCTGCGAGACCATCGCGCCCCGCCCCGGCGAGGCTGGGCAGATCTTCGACGTGCGTGCGCGGCGCGACCAGTGTCGCGAACGGGTACCCCGCGGCGAACGGCACGTGAGTGACCCAGTCGCCATCGTCGCGAACCACTCGCTCCTCGGCCTCGGCCTCGCGATGAACCAGCCGACACACCGGGCACGCACCGGAGGTGCTCGCCGCGACCTCGGCTTCGCGGCGGGGGAGCGGTGGCACCGTCGGGAAGGCGTAGATCTGACCATGGGGATGGGAGATGGTGGCGCCGACCTCGGCCCCTCGGTTCTCGAAGACGAGCACGTACTCGACTTCGGCGCGGGCCATCAGCGCCTCGGTTCGCTCGGCCCAGAGGTCGACGACGGCTCGCGCCCGTTCGGGGCCGAGACTGGCGAAGGAACCCTCGTGGTCCGACGTGTACAGCACGACCTCGGCTCCGCCGCGCGGTGGACGGGCGAGCAAGAGGTCGTTGCCATGGTCGGGGAAGTCGACGGCCGGACCAGGAACGAGGGGTGGCCAGCGGTTCGGGAAGGCCCGAACCGTGTACGGCTCGGGTGCTTCGAGGCCGCCGACGCAGAACGGGCACCCGCCAGTCGGTTGGTTCGGACGGTCCTGGCGCGCCCCAACGATCGCCACCCACTGATCGGTGAGCGAGTCGTGGCGGAACTCGTGATCGCTCACCGGTCTTGGAGCTGAGGGAGGACTTCGGTCGCGAAGAGGTCGAGCCCGTCGAGGTCGAACGGCGCGCGCATGGCCAGGATCAACCACTCGGCGCCGGCCTCGCCGTAGGCACCGACCCGGTCGACGATTTCGCCGACCGACCCTTGCAACACGCCAGGTGACACGAACCTCGACATCTTGCCGAACTGGGCTTCGAGGTCCCCCGGGCGCATCGCGATGCCGACATTGGCCGCTCGCTCGATCGTAGCCGGGTCCCGTCCGACGGCCGCGCAGTGATCGTTCAACACGCGGTTCTTGTGGGCGAACGTCTCCGGTGCGAGGAACGGCACGTTCCAGCCGTCGGCATGCTCGGCCGCGATACGCAGCGTGACCTTCTCTCCGCCGCCGCCTACCCAAATGGGGAGACGGGCTTGGAGGGGCTTGGGTTCGCACTGTGCGTCGGTCATCGTGAAGAACTCGCCGGCGAAGTTGGTCTTCTCCTCCGTGAGGAGGCCGCGCACGCACTGGATGGCTTCGTTCACCTGGCGGAGCCGTACTCCGGCCGACGGGTACGGGATCCCGTACGCGGCGTACTCCGCCTCCATCCACCCGCCGCCGAGTCCGAGGGTGACCCGGCCGTTCGCGATCTGGTCGAGGGTTGCCATCGTGTTCGCAATGACCGCCGGGTGCCGGTACCCGACCGAATACACGAGGCTGCCGCACCGAACGGTGTTCGTGGCCGCGGCGAGGGCCGCGTGGGAGGTGACGGCTTCGAGGCAGTGCGGGTTTCCGGTGTTGTCGGCCGCGTAGAAGTGATCCCAGATCGAGATCCACTCGAACCCGTGGGCCTCGATGCGTTGCCAGAGTGCCTGCAACTCGGAGATCGAAGTGTTCTGCAGGCCCGTATGCACACCGAATCGCACGGTCGCGGACTCTATCGGCCCAACCTCAGACCGGGGCGTTTGGCGCTTGGTGACGCGGAGCGCGCCATGGATTGCCAAACGCTGGCAGTCGGGTGCGGGTCGGGTGCGGGTCGGCGCCGCCTCCTCCTCTTCCGCTCTTGGCCCTGCGGGCCGGGCCGCTCGGGCCCCGGAGGCGCCACGTCGTTGTGACTGCGACGTGCGGGTCGGGTGACGCTCGGCGCCGCCTCCTAATGTGGTCAGGTGCTGACGATCGAGCAGATGCCGAAGTTGTCCGACCCGGTGCTGGTCGTGTCGTTCACCGGATGGGTCGACGGTGGGTTGGCCGGCGCCGGCGCCGCGGCGGTCTTGCGGGAGCAACTCGGCTCGGCGCGTACCTGCGCCCAGTTCGATCTCGCCGACTACGTCGACCTGCAACAAACGCGACCGACGGTCAGCCTCGTCGACGGAGAGACCCGTCGGGTGCACTGGCCCACCATCGAGATCGTGGCCGGTGTGGCCGGCCGGGATGTGCTGCTAGCGACCGGTCCCGAACCTTCGGTGCGGTGGCACGACGTCGCCCGCGAACTGGTGGACTTTGCGAAGACGGTCGGCGTGAAGGATGCGGTGTGCATGGGTGGGATGCCCTCGCCGGTGTCGCATCGGCGCCCGATCGTCGTCCAGGCCACCGCGTCGAGTCGCTCGCTCGCGCAGGAAGCCGGTGCGTTGCGCGCCGACTATCTCGGGCCGACCGGCATCCAGACGGTGCTGCAGGTCGCGTTGGGCGAGGCGGGCATTCCGGCGCTCGGCCTCTGGGCGCAGGTGCCTCACTACGTGTCGGGGACCCCGTCGCCACCGGCGATTCGTGCGCTGCTCGAACGCCTCACCGAACTCACCCGAGTGACGGTCGACGTTGGGGATCTCGACGAGCAGACCACCGCCTACGAAGAACAGGTGGAATCGGGTCTCGCCGAGCGGCCCGATGTCGCCGCGATGGTGCGTCAACTCGAAGAGGCCGCCGAACCGGAGGAGTTGCCGTCGGGCGACGACCTCGCACGCGAGATCGAGCAGTTCCTGCGCGACGAGGACTGACTCAGCGCGAGAAGTACGCGAGCGGGTCACGCATCGCGGTCTCGAACGCGGTCGTCAGTGTCAGGGAGCCGGGCACGCTGAGGTGACGGCCGTCGCGGTAGAGCCACAAGTTGCCCCGGTTCGTGGCGCACGTCTTCGGCGCACAGATCGCATCGATGAAGTCGACCGTCGAGGCCGAGGGTGCTTCCTGGGCGGCCTGCTCCTCGGCGGCCAGGGCGCGGCGTCGGAAATCCGCGACGTCGGCGCGGCTCTGGGTGACACCACACGACGCGGGGTCGAGTTGCACGCGAATCGCGGCACATCCGATCGGATCCCAGGTGAGCCACTGCGGCACCGCGTGCACCACGAGGGTCGGGATACCGGCATGGTCCAGCTGGTTCAGCGTGCGTCCGAGCCCGCGCTGCCAGGCCGCGGCCTTCGCCGCCTCGGTGGTGGCCACCGCGCCCGACGGTTCGTGGAAGGTCGTCTGGTTGGCGAGGTAGGTCGGTGTCGACGCGGCGATGATCGCGAGCGATGGAGGATTCGCTTCCAGTTCGCGCCGGAGGCGAGCGTTCGACGCGGTACACGCGGCCGGGCGGGTCTGGGCGCCGTGGGGTTGGAGATCGACGAACGGACAGTTCGGTGAGGTGGCCACCGTGAAGTCGTACCCGAGGCGGTTCGCCGCTCGGGCGGCGGGTTCGGTGAAATGGCCGGCGTTGGAGTCGCCGAGGAGGACGATGTCACCCTTGGGGTTGGCCACCCGCCATGAACACTTCTTGGGGGATCGTTCGAGGCCGAGCCCGCGATCGCAGCCACGGAAGTGGTCCGCATGCAGGGTCTTGCTGGCGCGGAGCAGCGACTGGGTCGCGACCCCGCCGCTCGGTTTCGGGGCGCGCACGAGACCGATGCAGGCGACGATCGGCACGGCGATACAGACGGTGGCCAACGCGACGGCCCGCCGCCCGCGCCACTGCGGGTTCGAGTGAATCGGCCGTTCGAGCCAGAGATAGGAAGCGATCGCCGGCAGGATCGAGACGGCTGCGGCGATCACTTTCACGTGATCGGTGGTGGGCCACAGCGCGGCGGCGAACACGATGAACGGCCAGTGCCAGAGATACCAGCTGTAGGAAACGTCACCGATGGCGGTGATCGGCCGGACGCTCAGCACGGCACTGACGCCGCGGGCCGGCTCGTGGGTGTGGGCGCCCGCGATGAGCAGGAGCGCAGTCCCCATCACCGGCAGTAGCGCCGCGGTGCCGGGGAAGGCGGTGGAACCGTCGAGGAGGAACGCGCCCGCCGCGACCAGCGCCGCGCCCGCGAGGCCCGCGGCAAGGGTGGCCGACCGGGGGACGCGTGCAAGGCGAGCCGCGAACAGGCCGAGGAGTGCACCGACGGCGAACTCCCACGCGCGAGTGGGGGCCATGTAGAACGCGAACCGGGAGTTGAGGCCGCTCGCGGTGGGTCCGGCGTTGGTGGCGACCACCGACAGCACGAAGGACATCGAGGCGACGACACCAACCGTGAGCCCCATGACGAGGCGGCGGTCGCGCCCGGTCTTGCGGGCGACGATCAAGGCACCGACGAGGAGGGCGGGGAACACGAGGTAGAACTGCTCCTCGACCGAGAGCGACCACATGTGCAGCATCGGATTGCGGCTCGGGTCGACGTCGAAGTACCCGTTCGGTGAGCGGTACAAGTAGATGTTCGAGACGAACAGTGATGCGGCGATCCCGGTCCGGGCGGTGATGCCCCGCGTGAACTGGCTGATGGCGCCGACCGACGCGATCGCCACCACGACGGTCGTGAGCGCGAGCGCGGGGAGGATCCGGCGCACCCGGCGGGCGTAGAAGGCCGCGAAGGAGATGCCGTCGGTGCGGTCGGCCTCCCGCAGGAGCAAGGCCGTGATGACGTAGCCGGAGATGACGAAGAAGACGTCGACGCCCGTGAAGCCGCCATCGACCGGCAACCCGGCGTGGTACGCGACGACGAGGAGGACTGCGACGGCCCGGAGACCCTGAATGTCGGCCCGACGGTGGCCGGACAGCCCCTGCGAACTCGAACCGTCCGTCATCGGCAGGGACTTTAGAGGAGGCTGCGTCGTCGGGTTCCGGCTCGGCCGCCGGGCTCCCGACCTCGTGACGCAGCCGGGGCCTGAGCGGCCCGGCCCGCAGGGCCAAGAGCGGGAGAGGAGGAGGGGTATGGGCACCCGGTAGCCTCGCCGATTCGACCTGATGGGGGGACCACGGTGAGCGTCGTCAAGATCAATGCAATCACAGTGCCGGCCGAACGCGCCGACGAGTTGGTGGCCCGATTCGCCGCCCGCGCCGGTGAGGTGAGCAGCATGGCCGGGTTCGAGATGTTCGAACTGCTCCGCCCGAGCGACGACAAGGACACGTTCCTCGTGTACACGCGCTGGCGGTCGGAGGAAGACTTTCAAGCCTGGATGAACAGCGCGTCGTTCCAACACGGACACAAGCAGCACTCGGGTCAAGGCCCCGTGAGCACCGGCGCTGAGCTCTGGCAGTTCGACGTGGTGCAGCACGAGGACGCGCCGGCGTGAGCGCAGTCGAGGCGCTCGTCGGCCCCGGCGGCCAGTACGAGATCGTGGTCGAGAACGTGCTCGGTGCCGATCTCCAGGTGTACAAGAACCGGTTCGCGTCGATGCGGGACGTCATGGCGTTCGGCGACGCCCGGGCCGATGTCGATTGGCTGGTCCAGGGTGATCGACGCGTCACCTTCGGCGAACACAACGCGTTGGCGCGCCGGGCCGCGGTCGCGCTCCGAGACCTCGGCGTCGAGCGGGGCGATCGGGTCGCGATCGTGACCGCCAACACGATCGAGTGGGTCGTGATGTTCTGGGCGTGCGCCAGCATGGGTGCGGCCGCGGTCCCGTTGAACGCGTGGTGGAAGGCCGAGGAACTCGACTTCGCGTTGCGCGACTCGGGCGCCAAGGTGTTGTTCTGCGACCCGAAGCGCTGGGCGATCGTGCGCGACATCGTCGACACGATCCCCACCCTCGAACACGTCTACGTGATCGACCTCGACGAACCCGACGGCAAGGCCCAGCCCGGTGTGGATCTGCTCGCACCCGCCGATCCGGGATCGTTGCTCGATGTGCCGGTGGAGGAGGACGACATCCTCGCCATCCTCTACACTTCCGGGACGACGGGCAAGCCCAAGGGTGCGACCATCACCCACCGCCAGGCCCTCGCCAATCTGATGAACCTGGCCCTCGGCAGCCAGGCCAACGCGGCGATGGGGAAAGGTGAGCAGCGCACCGAGCACCAAGCGGCCGCGCTGCTGATCGTTCCGCTGTTCCACGTCACGGGGACGTGCTCCACCATGATCGTGGCCTACGCCGGCGGGTCGAAGCTCGTCCTGATGCCACCGGGGCGGTTCGACGCCGATCACGCGATGGCGACCATCGAACGCGAGAAGGTCAGCTCGATCGGGGGAGTGCCCACCGTGATGTGGCGCATCGTGGAGGCCGACAACTTTGCCGACTTCGACCTGTCGAGCGTGACGCGGATCGGCTACGGCGGCGCACCGGCGGCACCGGAACTGGTCGAGCGGATCAAGGTCGCGTTCCCGCAGGTGCGCGATTCGTTGTCGACGGCGTACGGCCTCACCGAGAGCGCGTCGGTGGCGACCGCGATCTCGGGGGACGACTACTTCGCCCGGCCCGACTCGGTCGGTCGACCGGTGCCGACGGTCGAGGCGATGGTCATCGACGACGAGGGTGCGCCCCTACCGGCGAACACGACCGGCGAACTCGCGTTGCGCGGTCCCACGATCATGATGCGCGGCTACTGGAACCGGCCGGACGCGACGGACGCGGTGTTCCTCCCCGGCGGGTGGTTCCGGACCGGCGACATCGCGCGGATCGACGACGATGGGTTCGTGTATCTCGTCGACCGAGCCAAGGACATGATCATTCGTGCGGGCGAGAACGTCTACTGCGTGGAGGTCGAGCACATCCTCCACGAGCACCCGGACGTGCTCGATGCTGCGCTCGTCGGTGTCCCGCATCGCACCCTCGGCGAGGAGGTCAAGGCCGTCGTGCAACTGCGGAAGGGATCGACCGCCACGGTGGAAGAAATTCGCGCGCATTGTGCCGAGCACCTGGCCTCGTTCAAGGTGCCCGAGTACGTGGAGTTCCGCGACGAACCTCTCCCGCGCAACCCCGCGGGCAAGATCCTCAAGCAACTGCTTCGGGGCGACGCCGCCGCGTCGGCGTTCTCCGAGTCGGCCGCTGACGACGCGGTGCTCTGAGGCCACTCAGTGGAGACGGTCTTCCACATCCACAAGGTCTGGGGCTACGTCTCGATCGGGGCGAACGCGATCGCCGGGCTGTATTGCCTCGCGGCATGGAAGTGGACCTCGCTACGGGGACGCCCGGTCTGGATCATCACCGCCATCGCCCAGATCGCGATCCTCATTCAGGTCGTATTGGGGGTGGCGATGGTGGCGGGTGACAAGGGATACGCGAAGTCCGTCCCGCGATTTCACATGTTCTACGGCTTCGTGATCTTCATCACCATCGGTCTGTTGTACGCGTATCGTCAGCAGATGCGCGGCCGGCTCGAGTTGCTGTATGGGTTGGGCGGACTCTTCGTGATGGGCTTGGGTATTCGGGCGGTCCTCCAGGTCGTCACGTGAGCCGCACGCGCGTGATGCTGATCTTCGGAGGTCGCTCGGCGGAACACGACGTCTCGCGGGCGACCGCGGTGGCTGTGGCGAGGGCGCTCGATCCGGAGCGCTACGAGGTGATCCCGGTCGCGATTACGACCGACGGTCAGTGGCACGCGGCCGAAGCCGCCGCCGCGCTGCTCGCCGCTGGTCCTGAGGCGTTGCCGGCGGCGTTTCCCGTCGACGGTCCGGAACTGGAGTCGCTCGGCGCGGTGGTCGCGACCTCCGGTCGGCGCGGGCTCGACGTCGATGTCGTGGTGCCCTTGTTGCACGGTCCGTTCGGCGAAGACGGCACCGTGCAGGGCCTGCTCGAGTTGGCCGACCTGCCCTACGTCGGTTCCGGCGTTCTCGGCTCCGCGGTCGGCATGCACAAGGGTGCGATGAAGCAGATGTTCACCGCCGCGGGGATTCCCCAGGGGGCCTACCTGGAGTTCCGCGACGGGCAGGATCGTGCCGAGTTCGTCGCCCGGGCGATCGCCGACTTGGGACTGCCGTGCTTCGTGAAGCCGGCGAACATGGGGTCATCGGTCGGGGTCAGCAAGGCCGAGACGGCGGTCGAACTCGAGGCCGCAATCGATCTCGCGCTCGGCTACGACGAGGACATCCTGGTCGAGGAGATGATCACCGGCCGCGAGATCGAGGTTGCGGTCTTGGGGTCACTCCGCCCGGAGGCGTCACTCCCCGGCGAGGTCGTGCCCGGCGCGGAGTTCTACTCGTACGCCGACAAGTACGAAGACGGGAGTGCCCAGCTGCTCGTTCCGGCGCCGCTCGGAGCCGACGCGACCGCGGAAGTTCGGGCGCTCGCGCTGCGCGCGTTCGCCGCGTGTCGCTGTGACGGGATGGCCCGCGTCGATTGCTTCTATGACGAGGGTGGTCGCGGCTTCTTGCTCAACGAAGTGAACACGATCCCGGGCTTCACTCCGATCTCCATGTACCCGAAGCTGTGGGAGGCCAGCGGCCTGCCGTATCCGGCGCTGCTCGACCGGCTGATCGAACTGGCGATCGAACGTCACGACCGGCGCGCGGCGCGGGCCGGCCGGCAACGCTGATCAGTGCTCGACGATCCCCGTCGCGCGGATGTCGCGTGACGATCGGCCAATTCTGATCTCGAACGGCCCGGGCATGAGTTGCCATCCGTCGGCCCATTCGCTGAAGCACCGGTCGTCGAGTTCGAACTCGACGGTCACCGTCGTCCCGGGCTCGATCGTGACTTTGACGAATCGGCGCAGCTCCTGGTCGGGCCGGGTGGCCGGCGCGCGATTGGCGTGGACGTAGAGCTGGACGACCTCGGACCCGACTCGGGTGCCGGTGTTGGTGACGTCCACACAGACCGTGCGCCCGTCGACGGCGGTGGGCCCGTACTCGAAGGTCGCGTACGACAGGCCGTGTCCGAAGCAGAATCGCGGCTCGATGCCCGACCGGTCGTAGCCCCGGTATCCCATGAGCAGGCCGTCGTCGTAGCGGACGTGACCGTCGGTGCCGGGGTAGGTCGGGTGGGATGGCGCGTCCTCGATCCGCACGGGGAAGGTGGTGGGGAGACGACCGCCCGGATCGCGGGCGCCGAGCAGTACGTCGGCCAGCGCGTTGCCCCATTCCTCGCCGGGGAGCCAACACTGCATCAGCGCGGCGGGCTCGTCGGCCCAGTCCATCGCCACCGGAGACCCGGCATTCACACAGACGATGGTCCGCGGGTTGGCGGCCACCACCGCGCGGACCATGGCGTCCTGGTCGCCCGGGAGATTCATGTCGGGCCGGTCCTTGCCTTCGGTGTCCAGGGTCGGGCCGGTACCGACCACCACGATGGCCACATCGGCGGCGGCCGCGGCGGCGACGGCGTCGGCCAGGGCGGTGGCTGGGGTCGGCGCGGCCGCGCCGAGTTCGAAGCCGCTCACCATGGCGGGGGAGCCGCCCGAGAACTCGATCTCGATCGGGTACGCCTGGTCGGCCGTCAACGGACGGGTCGCCCGGAGCTCCCTGCTTCCGAATCCGAAGAACGCCACGCCGGGCTCGCGATCGGTCCACGCATCGATCAGCGTCTCGCCGTCGAGGGTGACCCGACACGCTGCGGTACTACTCAACCCGAAGGTCCAGTCGCCGGACTCTCGCACGCGCACGGTGCCGGTGAGGCGGGCCGAGAACTCACGAGGGTTGACGGCCTCGTGGAACTCGCCCAGCCACATCGCCCGACCCGTGCGCAGGGTGGTCTCGTGCGCGGGTGACCCGGTCAGGTTCGCTCCTGGGTAGACCGCCATCGCCAAGCGACCGTCGAGGACCGACTCGTCCATCACCGGGATCGTGTCGGTGGCCGAGGGCCCGCGGGTGAAGGTCAACGCCGTGTCGGCGCCGAGCGCGGTGGTGAGACCCGCGCGTGGAGTGACCGGCGGATGCGGGTCGAGCGCCGCGCTCCCGCCGCCCATGATCCACGCCGTGTCGGCGGCGGTGCCGATCAATGCCACGGAACCGAGGGTGCTCGCGTCCAGCGGCAAGACACCGTCGTTCCGCAGGAGGACAAAGCTGGCGGCGGCGGCGTCGCGAATCAGCGCCCGGTGGCGAGGGTCGTCGTGGGAACTCGGCTCATGGTTACCTTCGCCCGCGCTCGCGCCCGTACGGTCGGCCAGCGTGCGGAGGCGTTCGATCTTGTCGGCAACGACCGACTCGGACACCGATCCGTTCGTGACCGCGTCGACCAGCGCCTTCCCGAACCATTGCGGGGGACCGGGCATCTCGAGGTCGAGACCGGCGTTGGCCGCGGGTGCGGTGCTGTGGGTGCCGAACCAATCGGAGATGACGAACCCGTCGAAGCCCCACTCATCTCGGAGGACGGTCGTGAGCAGCCACTCGTGTTCGCTGCAGTAGGTACCGTTCACTCGGTTGTAGGCGCTCATGATTCCCCAAACGCCGGCCTCGGTGACCGCGGCCTCGAAGGGCACGAGGTAGAGCTCGCGCAGCACGGCCTCGTCGACGTCGGAACTGATCGTCATGCGCTCGAACTTGGAGTCGTTGGCGACGAAGTGTTTGACGGTGGTGCCCACGCCGACCGATTGCACGCCCCGCACGAAGCCGACGGCGAGCCGCGCCGTGAGGTACGGGTCTTCGGAGTAGCACTCGAAGTTGCGGCCGGCGAGCGGGTGGCGGTGCAGGTTGACCGTCGGCGCGAGGAGTACGTGCGCGCCTTTCGTGCGGGACTCCTCGCCGATCGCGACCCCCACCGCTTCGACCAGGTCCGGATCCCACGTGGCGCCGAGCGCGGTCCCACACGGAAAGCACGCACTCGGGATGCCGGTGAAGCTCGGACCTCGCGCCCCGTTGGGCCCATCGGTCACCCGCAGCGGTGCGAGCCCGTGCTCGGGGATCCCCGGGCTGTTCCACAGGTCGATGCCGGCGACGGCCGCGGCCATCTGCTCGATGCTCGGGCGTGACGATCCGTCAGTCATCGCCACTGTCTACCCGAGGCGGAGCTTGCGGAGCCGAGCAGCTCGGGAGCGAGCGGCGCGTACCTGCACAGACGGAGTGCGAGCGGACGAGCCGATATGTCGGGTTAACCGAGGCGGGACTCGAGGGCTTCGAGTTCCTCGACCAGCGCCGCCGGCAAGTGGCTTCCGAACGACTCGAAGTGGCCGCGAGTGCTCGCGCACTCTTGCTTCCACTGTTCCGGGTCGACGACGAGCGCGGCGGCAACGTCATCCGCCGAGATGTCGAGCCCGGTGAGGTCGAGGTCGGCCGGGGTGGGCACGACGCCGATCGGCGTGTCCTCACCGTTGGCACTGCCTTCGAGGCGACCGACGATCCAGGCGAGCACCCGGGAGTTCTCGCCGTAGCCCGGCCAGATGAACTTCCCGTCGGCGTCCTTGCGGAACCAGTTGACGCCGTAGATGCGGGGCAGGTTCGCCTCGTCGGTGTGGTCGGTCATCGAGAGCCAGTGCGCGAAGTAGTCGCCCATGTGGTACCCGCAGAACGGCAGCATCGCGAACGGGTCGTGACGAAGATCGCCCAGGCCCCCGAACGCGGCCGCGGTCTTCTCCGAACCCATCGTGGCGCCGACGAACACACCGTGGCGCCAGTCGCGTGACTCGTAGACAAGCGGGACGGTCGTGGCCCGCCGACCACCGAAGAGGACGGCCGAGATCGGCACACCCTTGGGGTCTTGCCACTCGTCGGCCACAACCGGGCACTGCGATGCGGGTGCACAGAACCGAGAGTTGGGGTGGGCCGCCGGGGTCTCGGACTCGGGTGTCCAGTCCTGGCGCTTCCAGTCGGTCAGGTGGGCGGGCGGTTCACCGTCCATCCCCTCCCACCAGACGTCGTGATCGTCGGTGAGGGCCACGTTGGTGAACACCGTGTTGCTGCCCAACGTGAGCATGGCGTTGGGGTTCGTCTCCATGTTGGTGCCGGGCGCGACGCCGAAGAACCCGAACTCGGGGTTGATCGCGTGCAGGCGGCCGTCGGGACCGAACTTCATCCAGGCGATGTCGTCGCCGACGGTCTCGGCCTTCCAGCCCGGGATCGACGGGATCAGCATCGCGAGGTTCGTCTTGCCACACGCCGACGGGAACGCGGCGGCGACGTACTTGACCGTGCCGGAGGGGGAGGTGAGCTTCAGGATGAGCATGTGCTCGGCGAGCCAGCCTTCGTCTCGGGCGATGACCGAGGCGATGCGCAGCGCGAAGCACTTCTTGCCGAGCAGCGCATTGCCGCCGTAGCCCGATCCGTACGACCAGATCTCCCGCGTCTCGGGAAAGTGGACGATCCACTTTTCCTCCGCGTTGCACGGCCACGCGACGTCGGCCTCGCCGGCTGTGAGGGGCGCGCCGAGCGAGTGGACACAGGGCACGAAATCGCCATCGTCGCCGAGCACGTCGAGCGCGGCCTGACCGGCCCGGGTCATGGTGCGCATGCTCACGGCCACGTAGGGCGAGTCGGTGATCTCGACGCCGATGTAGGACAGCGGGGAGCCGAGCGGCCCCATGCTGAACGGGACGACGTACATCGTGCGGCCCGCCATGGCGCCCCGGAACAGGCCGTCCAGGATGGCGCGCATCTCGGCGGGATCCTTCCAGTTGTTGGTCGGGCCGGCGCCGTCCTCGGTTGTGGAACAGATGTAGGTGCGGTCCTCGACGCGCGCAACGTCGGACGGGTCCGTCGCGGCCCAGTACGAGTTCGGCCGTTTGGCGGGGTCGAGGGGCACGAAGGTGCCGGCGGCGACGAGGCCCTGGCACAACGCGTCGGCCTCGGCATCGGAACCGTCGAACCAATGGATGGCGTCGGGCTGGAGCAGCTCCGCCATCTCGTCCACCCACGCCAGGAGGCGCTTGTGTTTGGTTGGCGCGTTCACGACGATCGACACGATTCGCTCCTTCTTCCCCCACGACTCCGCGAGAAGGGTGGGAAAAGTGTACTGACGGGCAGGAGCGGCCCCTCCAATCGGCGTCACGGCCCGACGGAGAGCACCTTCGACGGTGGCCGGGTTCGGTCACCTTGGCCGGGCGGATCCGGGTCGTGTGTGTCATCGGGGCCTCGGGTCGAGGCGAGGATGAGCCATACCAAGGTGATCGCTCGTACGGCGACGAACGCCGGGAGCGCGCTGCGAACGGTCCCGATGTCCCAGAGCCCGTGGAATCGACCGTACACGAGGGTGAAGACGCCGAGGTCCGCGGCACAGAACGTCCACCAAAGGCGAGGGGTTAACGGGAGGAGCACGAAGAACGGCACGATCCAGAGGTCGTAGTTCGGCGAATAGACCTTGTTCGTCAAGAGGAACGCCGCGGTGACGGCCGCGCCGACTGCGATCGGATCCAAGCGGCGGCGCACGGCGAGCAGGGTGATGATCGTCAGCGCCGCAACCAGTGCTCCGGCGGCGAGCAGGTTCGCGGCGCGGGCCAAGTCGGGAAGCGCAAGCCCATGGAGACCCGGGGCTCGCAGGACCCAGATCACGATGCTGCCCCAGGTGGCGTGCCGGTGGCCTTGGAAGGTTGCGGGATACCACCACCCCGACTGACTGGCAAGCGCGACCGGCGCGTTGAGGGCGACGGTCACGCCGGCTGCCCACGCGCCGAGGCGGTATGCGCCGCGCCGATCGCCGGAACACCACCGCATCACGATCAGTGGGGGGAGGAACAGTCCCGGAAAGACCTTGGCCGAGGCCGCGAACGCAAGTGACGATCCGGCGACGCGGTCCTGGCCCCGGGTGTACGCGAAGAGCCCGACGATCGCAGGCACCATCGCCACGAGATCCCAGTTGTGAAAGGCGTACAGGACGAGTGGTGCGCCGGCGATCCAACGCCAGAGGCGGTGACTGCCCCGCACGCGCAGCAGGCAAGTCATCGCGATCGTCAGACCGATGTTGAGGAATCCGTTGACGACGAAGAACCTGGTCGCGGTACCCGCAACGACGGACGTCACGTACCCGACGTACCCGATCACGACCGGATATTCGACGGCGCGGTCGACGTAGGGGAGCGCGCCGGGTGTGAGCTTCCATGCGAAGAACCGTCCGGGCATGTCGCTGAGCGCAGTGTGCCCACCGTTGCGGTAGACGAGGAGCTGGAGCACGACGGCGGCGCCGAGGGTCCCCAACGTCCAGATCACCGAACGGCGGAGTGGGATCGGCGGCGGACCCTTGGCCGCGGCGGTACTTTCCACAAACCGATCATGGGGGTCTGAACGTGTCAGGAGCGTGTGACCCCGCTGCCCCCCGACCTCGGGAGGTTCAGCTGTCCGTTTTCAACAGCGCTGCCAGGTGTCGTGACCCGCGGTCACGGCCCGATGGTGAGCACATTCGACGGCGGCCCGGTCCCGATCACATTGGCCGCGCTGATCCGGAATCCACAGCTGATGCCGACCGGGCAGGTGGGAGGGGTGAACTGCACACTGCCGACGGACATCCAGCTCAGCCCGCCGTCGATGGTCCGTTCGCCGAGGTAGTCGAAGATGGGTGCCCCGCCGTCGTCGGTGGGGGCGGTCCAGCCGAGTCCGACGAGGGTGCCGATGCGGCGGATCGAGACGAGCGTCGGCGCGCCCGGGCGGCCCCAGGTACTTGCGCTCGCGTCGGTGGCCGGTCCGAGGCCGGCGGCGTTACGCGGCTGGACTCGGATCCAACAGACGCTCCGCTCGCCCGGACACAGCACGCTTGCGGTACGCACCGTCGTCAACGCAACGAAGGTGAAGTTCGTGCCGTCGGTGCTGCGCGAGATCCGGTAGTCGATCACCGGGAAGTCGCCCGGGTCGGTCGGCACCGACCAGACACCGGTCACGACCTGGTTGCCACCGCTTCCGACGAGGTCGACCGCGCTCGGCGCGCGCCAGGTGGTGCCACTGAGCGGTTCGGACCACGGTCCCGGGCCGGCAACGTTGACGGCACGGACCCGCATCGTGCAAGTGACCCCGGGACTCCCGCACACGACGTTGGTCGCCGTGGCGGTGTAGGTCCCGACGACGATCCCGCCCGGTCGGTCGATCTCGAGGTCGTACTGGGTCACCGGCGAGCCGCCGTCGTCGATGGGTGGGTCCCACGCGACGACGAGCATTCCGTTCGCCGGTCCCGCGATCGCACTCGTGAGAGTCGGCGCTTCAGGGGCCGAGATGAGCGGAGTGTCGTCGTCGACAATGGTCCCGGTTCCGATCGCGTCGGTGGCCGTCGCCCCGACCACGGAGGTGAGGACGACGTCGAACTGCTCGGTGCTCTCGGCGTCGGGGTCGCCGATTTCCTTGACCGTCACGACGGCGAACGTGCGCCCGGCACGGATCTTCAACTGCCCCATGCGCGGTACGAAGTCGAGACCAGCGGTTGCAGTGGTGCCGAGAGCGGCGAATCGCGCGGTGACGTCGACCGCGCTCGGCGCATCGAGATTCACCGTGAACCGCAGCGGAATCAGGCCGGCGTCACTCTCGGACACACTCGCGTCCCCGATTGCGATCCGACCGGGTGCGGCGAGCTCGTCGTCGCGGATCGTGACCGTGCCCGTGTCATCGGCGATCGGAACACCGCCGCCACCCGTGAGGGTCACCGCGAAGTTCTCGTCGCCTTCGGCGTCGGTGTCGGGGGTGACTCTGAGCGCGACCGTCGCGAAGGAGCGGCCGGCCCGGATCCGGAACTTCCCGACGCGACGGACGTAGTCGGTCCCGCTGGCGGCGGTCCCGTCGGTCGTCGCGAACGTGATGAGTGTGTCGGTGCCCAGTGGGGCCGAGAGGTTGACGGTGAGCCGTGCCGGCGTCACGCCGATGTCACCTTCGGCCACCACGACATCACCGATGGTGATACCCGGTGTGATCGCGCTCTGTGCAGGGAGGGCGATGCCGGGCGTGGCCAGCGCGGCGACGAGGGCAACCACCCCGAGCCGCCCGCTCACCCGCGCCAGTGCTGATCGGCGGATCCGATGCATGAGTTCGCTCCTCTGTCGCCCCTGGTCGGACCCGGAACGGGTCGTCGTCTCCTGTGTCGCGTCGGACCGCCGAGACGGTTCTCGACCGGTTCCGACCTCGTACATAGAGACAGACGAGCAAGTACCGACGCCGGGTGACACGGCCACCGTGTCACCCGGCCCGCCGGCTCAACCGTCAGTGCAGGTGGAACGTCGCTTCAACGGGGGATCCGGTGATCAGCGAGCTGAGAATGGCCGAGGCATCGACTCCGAGCCGCCGTCGGGCGGGTCGACGTCGCGACGCGAGGATCGTGCTGGTCGGCACGCTGGGCACCCTTGCGCTCGGAATCGCCGCCCGGCTCTGGATGCGGCTCATCGCGCCCGATCCGGACTTCACCTGGAGCGGAACGATCTTCATCGTCGCGGGGTTCACGATTTTCGGCCTGGCCCAGTCGGTCGCGGCGCTGGCCCGTCGGCGTCGGTGGCGACGCTGGCCTCTACGGTTCGCACGGAGCGGCGGGTTCGTCGGCATGCTCCCTCTGTTCATGGCCGCCGGTGGCCTCATGATGCCGGCCGTCGTCGGCGGCGGCCTGGCCGCGTGGCGTACCGACTGGCACCCGGCGGTACGCGTGGTACCGGCGCTGTTGGCCATCAGTGATGTCGTTCTGGTCAGTCGGGGAATTGCCGATGACTTCGGACTGTCCGCGAGAACGATCGCCGGGATCGCGGCGATGGTGCTGGTCTACGGCGTCATTGTCTGGGCGACCCGTGCGACGTTGGCGCCGGCTGTGGGAGGCTCGGCGGGTGGTGAGCCAGGGGTGGGGCCTGCGAATCGGTGAGGCGTTGCGTGCGGCGTGTCACCCGGAACCCACTTGGTCGGCGTCTGTATCGGTAGTGGTCGTCGCCGGTCTCACCTCGCCAGGGAGCGTCACGCGGTTCTCGCCGTTCGCCGTGGGCTGGTTCGCGGTCGCGAATGACCCAGCCGCGGTTCCGGTCGCCCAGGCCGATGTCGACGCGCTCGTCGTCACCTTGTTCCGCCAGGAGGGTCAGTCGCTCGTCCGCTTGGCGCGTCTGTTCGTGGATGATCGCAATGCGGCCGAGGACCTGGTGCAGGAGGCGTTCATCCGCCTGTCTCGTTCCGCCCATCGCATCAACGACGCGACGAAGGCCGCGGCGTATCTCCGGTCCATCGTGCTCAACCTCGCCCGTGATCACAACCGGCGGGGGCTGGTCTCCCTCCGCCATCACTTGCCGCTGGACGACTGGCGGGCGTCGACTGAAGACGTGATCGAACTGCAGGAAGATCAGCAAGATGTGATCGAAGCCCTGCGCGATCTGCCGCACCGTCAGCGCACTGCGCTCGTCTTGCGATACTACGAGGAGCTGGGGATCGACGACATCGCGGAGGCCATGGGGATCTCGCGCAACTCGGTCAAGACCCATCTCCAGCGCGGGTTGGCCGCGCTGGAAATACGACTCGGGAGTGCGCCGGACCAGGTCCCGGCATCGAGCGTGACCGAGTGACCGCCGTGGAACGGACGCTGCGCACCGCACTGCTCGACGAGGCCGACGGGCTGGACGAGAGCGAAGACCTGTTCGCGCGGATCGCGCTCAGCATTGACGACGATCGTCAGCTCCGGCGCCAACGGCGGCGACGGATCACGGTCGTCGGATGTCTGGTCGGCACCGTCGCCGCCGTGGTCGGAGCAACAACCGAGATGACGAGAGGGGAACTGGTTATGGACTGGTGGATATTGGAACTGATCTGGTTCATCGGGATGGTGGGTCTGGCCGTGTGGCTCGGTCCGTTCATCAAGCGATTCGGCAAGAGCTACGCGGCCGATGTCTTCCGGGCGAATCCGCGCACCGGGAAGAGTTTCATCGTGCTGATGGATGTGGCGTACTACCTGATCTTCTTTGCCTTCATCCTGTTCACGGTGCAGTTCGAACCGGATTCGGCGTGGGCGCAGACGGTCAACGCATCGCAGCTCCGAGCGGTGACGGTTCGGCTCGGCGGGATCCTGCTCATCGTCGGGCTCCTGCATGGGTTGAACGTGCTCACGCTGCCCCTGATCGGTCGGATCCTCACACTCAACCGGCACTTGGACGAGCAGACGCCTCGACCCACCGCGCCGCAGGGATGATCTGAGTCGTGCCGGGTGCGCTGCTGATCCCACTCGCGCTGAGCTTCGTGGCCCTCACGAACCCCGGCGCGCATCCAGGGTCGGCGAGCGCGCGCCCGAGCAGCGTCGTTGCCGCGCCGGTCTTGGGTACCCCGGTGACGATCGAAGCGCACGACGACGAGCACTTCCCGTCCTCCTACGACGTGGCGGACCGCCTCGCACCCGCGACCGTGCTGCGGATCCGAGCCACCGGGTTCGAGCCGTTCGTCGAAGGCTTCGCGCAACAATGCGGGAGCGGAACCACAACGCGCTGCGGCAACCTGATTCCAGTGCAGTTCGATGCCGATGGCGAGGCACGCTTCCAGTACCTCGTCACTGATCGGTTCGTTCGCGGGGAGGTTCCGGGCCGCTGTCGATCCGGCGCGGCGCCGTGCACGATTGTCGTCGCCGACGTGCACGGCCGTCGGCGCGGCGAGATCCAGTCGGTGTTCGGTGGTCCGGTTGCGCCTCCCGGTCGGATCACCGTGAGGCCGGCCACTGATCTTTCGCTTGCTGGTCAGACGGTGACGGTCCGCGTGCGCGAGTTCCCACCGGGCACCCGGCTGCGGGCGACGGTGTGCGCCGCGCCGGACGCGTTCGGTCGTCGGTGTGGCCGTCCGGGACCGTCGGCGCCACTAATCGTCGGCAGCGATGGGACCGGCCGGACCGATCTCCGCATCGAACCGGGACCCGTGGGGCGCGAACTCGCGTCCTGTGAGCGCGGGGATGAATGTGGTGTCTCGGTCGCATCGGACGCAGTCTTCGCTCGCGCGCCGGTCGTCCCGATCTCGTTCGCGGCGCCGCCCGGCGCGGCCTATGACCCGACCCGCCTCGTGGTCGGGCTGGCCCTCGCGGCGCTGCTCCTCCTGGTCGGTTGTGGGCTGATCTGGCGCACCGATTGGTCGGCCGTCGGTGAAGCCGCGGCCCCCGAGATCGACGACGCCGAGTATGCGGACCTCGATGCGATCATTGCCGCGCTCCCCCCGGAGGTCGAGGTTCCCGCGTAGAACGCGCGCCGAGGGCATTGTCACCCGGCCCGTAGTGCCGCCTCGACCTGGTCGCAGGCCCGCCGGGTCCCATCTTCGCCGGCGAGCACCTCCGCGAAATCCCGCGCTCGGCGGCCGGTGTCGTCGGCGAGCACGGTGCCAATCGCGGTGCGGAGCTTCGCCACCGTGACTCGGCCGCGAACGTGGTGGCCGGTGCCGAGTTGTTCGTGTCGTCGGGCGTGCCAGAGCTGATCGAACAGGACCGGAATCACCACGGATGGCTTCCCGGCGGCGAGCACGAGCGAGTTCATGCCGTGCGCGCCGGCATGGACGACCGCGCGCACATGGGGGAGCACGGGCCCAACCGGCACGAACGGCCATACGCCCGCTCGATCACCCAGTCGGTCGGCGATGGACCGGTTCGACGTGAGGTACAGGCCGCGCAATCCGAGTTCGTCGAGCGCCCGCGCAACGCGATCGAACACCTCGGGGGCGGCCGACGCTGCGCTGGTCCCCAGGCATACGAGGACGGGCGAGTCGCCGGCGCGGAGGAAAGCCGCGACGTCTTCGGGCAGGTGATCGTCGGGTGCGGTCCAATGGGTGAACCCGACGAAGGGGAAGTCGTCACCCCAGTCGCTCGCCGGTGGGTAGTAGTGGGGCGAGACCATCGCCATGTTGTGGGTAGGCGAATGGCGGCGATCCATGACGTGCCAACCGTCGGTAGGGAGGCCGAGTTCGCGGCGCTTCCTCACGATCTGTGCTTCGTCGAAGCACCACTTCGCCATCGGGCTTCTGCCCGCGTTCCATGCCAGGTTGTTCACACGTCGGGCGAGGCCCGAGTGACCGGTCCGGAAGGGGAAGAGCCCTTCTGGGGGATGGTCGGTCGTGCGCACCAGCATCGGGAAGAGATCGCCGACCATGAACGGGATGCTGCGCCGTTCGAACGGCATGCTCGCGATCGGTGCGACCCCGGGATGGGCCAGCAGGAGGTCGGTACCGTCGGCCACATTCTCGATCGCACCGATGAGTCGATCCAGGCGGGGCACGGTCAGCCGTCGGTAGTACAGAGGCATGAGCATCGCCCCGGAGGCGAACTTGCCCCACCGGGCGCAGTACTCGCCGTAGTGATCGAGACCGGACGGACACATCTCGCCGGCGTCGGCATCGACGGTCGTGACCCCCTCCGCCGCGATGCTCGGCAGGAGTTCGGCGGGTGCCATGAACGTCACCCGGTGGTGACGGCGAGCGAGCTCCGCGGCAATCGGCGCGTAGGGGAACACGTCGCCGCGGTACGCAGAGGAGTAGATGACGACGTGGGCCATGACATCCTGACTCTGGATCAGCGAGTGACGCGGGTCGGGTCATGAACGGCGGCGGCTGCGGCCGCTCGAACCCTAGGGGGTGGGAGCGGCCGCAGCGTGAACGCGCCGAGAACCTGGCGTGTGCGAACTGCTACCCGAGGTCGGCGCAGGCGATCTTGTTCGCGGTCGAAGGTAGGGCCAGATCATGGACCACGACTGACACTGCATTCGGACCGGCGGTGAACGTCGCCACGGCCTGGCCGTTCGCGATCCCGCCTCCGTTCGCGACGAACGGACCGCCTCCGGGCCAGATCTCGTTGGGCGGGGTCGGCGGACCGCTCGGGTCGTACTTGTAGTGGCCGTCGGCCGCCCCGACCGCGCACGGTGCGGCGTGGACGTGCGACGCGTACGTACCCCCGGGGGTGAGGCCCTCGACGTGGAGCGAGACGATCGTCGAGCCGCTCGCGTTCCGGACCATCTGGGCATGACCTCGGACCGGGCCTCCGATACCAGCGGCGAACGGGGTCAACTCGCCTCGGGTCACTGTCGCGGGTCCGGCCGACCCCGCTGCGGTCGCGAGGGCCGTCGCGGTCAGCGTGACCGCGCAGGTCGCCGCGAGCCACCGGGCTCGGGTGCGTGGGTGTCGTTCCATGGTTGCCTCCAACTCAAGTGTCGTACCTGCTGTCGCGTTCGGGCTCCCGACTGGTTCATGGGTGGTGAGCCCTTACGAAAGGACAGACGGATGAACCGGGTTGCCGGGTGACAGGCCCGCTCGCGCAAGCACGTGGTGGGTCGTGTCGCCCGCGCCGAGCTCGGGATCGTCTGTCGGTGGGAGACCACAGACGCGAGGACGGCGTGATGACTGAGAACGTGATCGAGATCGAAGGGCTCCGGAAGGAGTACCGACGTCGACGAGGCCCGACGGTCGCGGTCGAAGGGCTCGACCTCGTCGTACCGGCAGGCGGAGTGTTCGGTTTCCTCGGTCCGAACGGGTCCGGGAAGACCACCACGATCCGGTGCGTGCTCGGGCTCGCGAGACCGACCCGAGGGTCGATCCGATTGCTGGGTCGGCCGGTGCCGGAGGGCTTGGCCGAATCGGTCCGCCACGTTGGGGCGATCGTGGAGACCCCGGCGCTGTTCCCCACGATGAGCGGGCGAGACAACCTCGCGTTGCTCGGCGCGATCGACGGTATCGGCAAACGACGGGTCGAGACCGTGCTCGACGAGGTCGGGCTGTCCGATCGCGCCGACGACCAGGTGAGGAAGTATTCGCTCGGAATGCGCCAGCGCCTCGCGCTCGGGGCCGCGCTCCTCAAGGAACCGGCGCTCCTGATCCTCGACGAGCCCGCGAACGGGCTCGACCCCGCCGGGATGCGCAGCGTGCGCGAACTCCTCCGGCGATTGGGTGACGAAGGCCGGACGGTCTTCGTGTCGAGCCATCTCCTCTCTGAGATCCAACAGACCTGCGATCGCGTCGCGATCCTGAGTCGCGGGCGATGTGTCATGGGCGGCACCGTCGCCGAGGTGCTCGCTGCATCCGGCCACGACGCCACGATGCTGGTGGCCGTCGATGACCTGGCAGGTGCGCAGGCGGTGCTCGACCGGGCGGGTATCGCGTCGGTGCTCGCTGGTGGACACCTCCGAGTCGCGCTGGCCGCGCCCGACGGCGCACGAATCAGCCGAACCCTCGGCGAGCACGGCCACTGGGTCCGCGAGCTCCGAGCCGAGGAACGCAGCCTGGAAGATCTGTTCCTGGAGATGACGAGCGACGTCGACCACGAGTCGACGCGTGAGGAGGTCGGGGCATGAACCTGTTGGTGGTCGAGATGCGGCGGGCGATGCATCGGCGAGTGGTTCGGGTGATGATCCTCGTCGCCCTGGTTGCGTGTGTGGTCGCGGGAGTGATCGCGTTCACGAGTTCGGCGGGAAAGACCGTGGCCGATCTCCACGTCAGGAACAGCCTGCATCCGGCGGTCCTCCGCGATTGGTGGGTCGCCGAGCGCGCCGATGGCGCGGCGGTCATCGCCGGTGTCTTCCTCCTCCTGGGCGGGATGTTCACCGGCGCGGCAGTGGCCGGTGCCGAGTGGCGTGCCGGCACGATCACGACCGTGCTCACCTGGGAACCACGGCGGGTGCGGCTCAACCTCACTCGTACCGCAGCCTGCGCGACCGTGGCCTTCGTGGTCGCGATCGCCCTCCAAGTGGCGTTCTTGGTGTCATTTCTCCCGGCCGTGCTGGCGAACGGCACGACGGCGGGCGTGGATGCCGATTGGTGGCTGTCCCTGGCCACGGTGGTCGTGCGGGTGGCGCTGATGACCTCGCTGGCGGCGACGCTGGCGATCGCGCTCGCAACGCTGGGCCGCAATACCGCCTTCGCCCTCGCGGTCGTCTTCGCGTGGATGGCGGTCATCGAGAACCTCATCCGGGGCCTCCGGCCGGGCTGGGCCGGCTACCTCTGGGGCGAGAACCTGGGCACGATCATGCCCTGGAGGCAGATGAAGGATGTGCAGTTCGTCCGGAGCCCCACGCTCGCGCTCGGCACGGTCGTGGTCTACACGGCGGTCCTGCTCATCGCCGCGACGGTAGCGTTCGCCCGTCGCGACGTGGCCGGAACGTC
>JANLRZ010000106.1:0-63193 GCA_031362155.1 Acidimicrobiia bacterium
GGCACCGTGGCTTCACTCACCGCGAACAGCATCTTGGCGCCGTGACGGATGATCCCCTGCTTCTCCACCGCGGAGCCGACGATGAAGCCGGGCACGTCGTGGAGGAACACGAGCGGAATCCCGAACGCGTCGCAGAGCCACACGAACCGCGCCGCCTTGTCGGCCGCGTTCACGTCGAGCGCGCCACCCAACACCATCGGTTGGTTGGCCACGATGCCGATCGGTTCACCACCGATACGAGCGAGGCCGGTGACGACGTTCTTGGCCCACTCCGGCTTCATCGGGAAGAACGCGCCGTCGTCGACGATCGCGGTGATCACCTTGCGCACGTCGTACGCGCGCCGGGGCGCGGTCGGCACGATGCCGTAGATCTCGTCGACGCGTCGGTCGACCGGGTCGGTGCACTCCCGCACCGGCGGGCGTTCCTGGTTGTGCTGGGGGAAGAACGACAGGTACTCGCGCACGATGCGCAGGCATTCCTCGTCGTCGGCCACCTCGAGGTCGGCCACACCACTGATCTTGGTATGAACGCCGGACCCGCCCATCTCCTCCTCGGTGACGTCTTCGCCGACCGCGGCTTTCACGAGGTGACGACCACCGAGCGCCATCGACGACGTGCCCTTGACCATGGGCACGAAGTCGGCGAGCGCGGGGATGTAGGCAGTGCCGGCCGCGCAGTGACCCATCATCGCGGCGACCATCGGGACGACACCACTCATCGCCACCTGCTCGCGGAACAGGTCTCCGGCGCCCGCAAACGTCGAGCCGCTGGTGCTCTGGATCCGCGCGCCGGCGGAGTCGAGGAGCCACACCATGGGGATGCGCTGCTTGATCGCGTGATGACGCATCCGCCGGATCTTGTTCTCACCGACGCCACCCATCGACCCGGCCATCACCGAGAAGTCGTACGCCGCGACCGCGACCGGTCGACCGTCGATCTCGCCAATGCCGGTCACCGCACCGTCGGCCGCGAGGTACCGGTCACCGAGGCCCGGATCCATGTGATCGGCGAGCATCCCGTACTCGACCCAGGTGCCGGCATCGAGGAGGAGTTCGAGCCGATCCCGCACGGTCAGCTTGCCGAGCGACTTCTGCCGTTCGACGAACTGCTCGCCGCCCATGCCGAGAGCGCGTTCACGGCGCTGGGCGAGATCCGCGACGAGCGGCCCCCACTCGTGTTTCGCGGCTTCGCGCGTGCCCGGCTTCTCGGTCACCGTTACTCCTTCATTGCCGACCTCGTGATGGCCGCCGACCCTACGCCGTGCGCTCGATGAAGGTGGCGAGCCCGGACGGCGGGAGATATCTCCTATCGGCCCTTCCAGACCGGCGGCCGCTTCTCGGCGAACGCGGCGACGCCTTCGGCCGCGTCTTCGGTCTGGGTATGCACCGTCAACATGCCTTGCAAGTAGTCGAGCGCGGGATCGGCATCCATCTCGATCACTCGGTAGAACGCGTCCCGCCCCCACCGCAGCACCAGCGGCGACTTCGACGCCAATCCCGCCGCGCACTCGTCGACGGCCGCGTCCAACGCGTCGACCGGAACGACCCGACTCACGAATCCCATCCGCTGGGCCTCCTCGGCCCCGACCCGGCGACCGGTCATCTGCAGTTCCAACGCCGTCTTCGGCGGCATCGAGCGCAGCATCGGGACGGTGATCATGTAGGGCCACAGCCCGACGTTGACTTCCGGCGTACCGAACTGCGCGTCGTCCGCCGCGATCACGATGTCGCAGGCCAGCGCCAGACCGAACCCGCCGGCGAGGGCGAATCCCCGGATTCGGGCAATCGTCGGCTTGCCGAGATCCCACATCTCCCGGAACAGATCTGCGAGGAGCCCCCGGCCTTCGTGGGCGCCCGCCGCACCCGCGTTGTCGGCAATTCCGCCCAGGTCGGCGCCGGCACAGAACGCCTTCTCCCCGGTGCCGGTGAGCACCACGACCCGGACCGCCGGGTCCGCCTTCGCCGCGGCCATGGCGTCGCGCAATCCCTGCATCACACCGTAGGACATCGAGTTCCGACGCTCGGGCCGGTTGATCGTGACCCGGGCAACCCCACCGGCAACGTCGTAGAACACTTCCTCATCAGACATGTCGCCGAGCCTAGGTCGGGCCTTTGACTACCGTGCTCAGGTGCTCGTCTACCTCGTTGCGATGCTGGTGGCCATCGCGATCGTGCCGCTCACCGATGGCTCGTACGAACGACTGACCGAGGTCACGTATCGGCGAGCATGGCTCCTCGCCGCGGGGCTCGGCCTGCAGATCGCGCTCGCGATCATCGACCTGCCCACCGCCCGACTCGACGACGTCGGCGCGGCCGGGCTCGTCCTGTCCTACGTCGCGCTACTCGGTTTCTGCGCCGCGAACATCCGGGTCCGGGGCATGGTCGTCATGGGCATCGGCATCGGGTTGAACGCGCTCGTCATTGCCCTCAATCTCGGGATGCCCTACCAAGTGGTCAAGGGCATCCCGCGCGAGACCACGATCAAGCACCGGCCGGAACGAGCGACCGACATCCTGCCATTCCTCTCCGACCGCTTCGCGTTCGGGCCGCCGATCAGCAGCGCCATTTCGATCGGCGATCTCGTCCTGTTCGCCGGCATCGTCGAACTCGCCTACGCCAACAGCCGACGCACGCGCCGACGCATTCCCATCCGGACCCGCTACGTCGATCTTCCTGCCATCGAAGCCGAAGAGGTCCTGGACCTACGCGACGGTCAGTCGGTGGATGCGGAGGCGACCACGAGGTCGAGTGCCTCGATGACGCGCGCGTCGTACACGAAGCCCGGTCCGGAATAGAGCGCGTCCATCGCGGCCGCCACGTCGAGGTCGCGAGTACGGAGATCGTCGAACGCACTGACCGCCCGCAGGATCTGACTCCCCACCCGGGCGTCGTCGGTTGCGAGCAGGTCGCCCGCCGCGGCGAGGTCGGTCTGGCGCAGGATCTCGGCGCCCTTGTCCGCCACCTCCGCCGGTTCGATCGGCGTGTCCCGAGTCTCCGGGGCATCGAGACACAGGTGACCGAGGTGATGCAGCAGCGCGGCGGCGCGCAGATCTTCGAGCTCGCGACGCCGGAGTCCCAACTCGCCGCCGACTCGTACTGACAGTTCCGCGACCCGGGCCGCGTGTCCGGCGGGCGCCAAGCCCGCCAGCTCCGGGACGACCGACAGCGCCTCGATCGTCTGCTCCGAGGTCTTCGAGATGAGAGCCAGGCGTTCGAACGAGTACCAGGCCGCGAGCAACGGGATGGAGAAGAGTCCGACGCTCCACAGACCGACACTCTCGTGGGGCTGCACACCTCGGAACCCGATGGCCATCAACATCCCCGACGCCACCAGGGCGAGGTCGGCGCCACCGATCTCGGGCCAGCGAGGCTCACGCAGGAACGCCACCGCTTCGTGCACGACCAACGCGGCGATCCCGGCGACGCCGAGCGCGGTCAGCAGGCGTGGAGTCGGCGACAGCGCGTCGACCGCCATCACCCCGTGGTAGGCCGCCAGCGCGGCGATCCCGGCGAACAGCCGGTGCGCGCCCACGGTCGCACGCGCCGACCACTCACCCTCGCGAAGTGGGAGAACGGCCAGCTCGGCCAGTGCGATCGCACCAACACAGACCAACGGATCGGCGCCCCGCACCAATACCAGCATGAAGGCGTACGACAGCGGGATCGGTAGACGGTGCGGAGGCCGCAGCACCATGAGCTCGCCGAGCGCGACACCCATCGTGATCACCACGATCGCGGTGGAGGTCCCGCCCGGGTTCATGATCGCGCTGAACGCGACCGCGGCTGCACCCACCACGAGCAGGACGAGCAACCGCACGGAGTACTTCATGACCGGACCGCGGAGTCTTGGTCGTCGTCGGCGCCACCCTCGGGGAGCAAGTCGCCGAGCCCGGCCGAACCCAAATGTCCGCTGGGCGCGCTCACGTGATGGACGTACAGCTCGTACCCGGCGCCGTGCACCTCGCCGCGTCGGCGCAACGCCGCGATCAACGCGTCGACCACCCGCGGGTGGAACTGGCGGCCGGAGTTCTTCCGCAACTCGGCAAATGCGATGTCCTGACTCAGGGCTCGGCGATACGAACGGGTCGAGGTCATGGCGTCGTAGGCGTCGGCCACTGCCACGATGTGCGGCTCGACCGGTTGACCTCGATCGTCGGCGATCGGCGAGAACTGCGCCGCTTCGCTCGTCGCGCTCGGCGCGACCGGCGCAAGAAAGTCGATCCGCGTCAGGATCTCGACCGAGACGTCTTCGTGTTTGCGCACCACATCGAACTCTTCGGCCGTCAGCTTGCCGGGTTTGTTGAGGAGGTGATTCGGCACGACGAGCTTTCCGACGTCGTGCATCAGGGCGGCGAGTCGGAGGCGCTCCAACCGCGTGGGCGGGATCCCCAGCTCGAGCCCGATGTACTGCGCGTACTCCGCAACGCGCTCGGCATGACCCGCGGTATACGGGTCCTTCGCTTCGAGCGCGCCCACGAGGATGCGAACGGTCGCCTCGTGCGATCGCTTCAGCGCAAGGTAGGAGGAGTACGCCTGCCGAGCAACGATGAGCGGGACCAGGAACAGCGGCACCAGCGCGAGTTCGTAGTCCAGATACAGCAGGCCCAGGAACACGCCGAGCAACGCGAACGGATAGAAGACGAAGTACTCCTTGCTCCCCACGAGCAGCACCTCACGGAACCGCTGGCCGGTCGCGAGCACTACCACCATCGAGACCAACACGACATTGCCGATGGAATAGATGAGCGCCGTCGGGATCGCCGCCAGGAGCAACAACCCGGGTGACGCTTTGCCGCTTCCGACAATTGCCCAGAACACGCCGGCCGAGGCGACGGCGACCAACGCGAACTGTGCACAGTTGAACAGGAGCTTGCGCCAGTCACGGTGCACGAGGTGTGGCAGATACAGGCCGCCGGCCGCGCCGACGAGCAACACACCGAGCGCGCTCTGATCGGCCCGGAACACGACGATCGCGGCGGTGCAGAGCATCACCCCCGCACTCGAACCGAGTTCGGGGGTGAGGTCGGTGATCTGGTTCTCGGCAAAGACGTGCAGCAGTGAGAGGGCAAGCAGCGGCGTCAGCGCCGGCAGCGGCCCGCGTACGCCGAGCGCCACGCCCAGCGCCGTCGCGGCGAGGGCCAAGCCGACGCAATAGACCGTCGTTCTCGATTCCCGTTGGTCCGACATGAGATTTCCCCGTCGGTCAGACGAAGGCGGCAAGGCCTCGGCACACTTACGCCTTGACTACTTCCACTTGAGTGCACCGCCGGCAAGCAGCAGTGCAGCCGCGCTGGACATGAGCAGGGCAGAACGGACGTAGATCTTCCGCATGAGAGATCACCTTCTTTGAATGATCCTCTCTGGTGATCCGCTGTGGTGCTACCAGAGGGCAACGCTTCGCTCAACGGGACTCTTCAGTCCCAATCGTCCGAGGCCTTGCCGTCTTCATCTGACCGGGGAGACACCTCCTTCTCGATGCCGTGTCGCTCTCGGGCCCACCCTTCGTCGGGCGAGATGGTGAGCGCTGTCGTGCGGAGAATCGGCACCTCTTCAGAGCGACTGTAGGAACGGTGGTGCCCCTTCCAAACTACTGACATCATTCCGCCCAAATGCACCATGGGCCACATGAGTCTCACAGACAACACGGAGAGAAGCAATGACCAGACGGGAAAACCACCTTCGGTGAGCACGCCGGCCGTAGGCTCGACCGGACGATGGAGCACACGATGGACGAAACTCTCGAAACCCCCGGACCGGACGACGAAGTTCTCGAACTGGAACGAGAACTGTGCCGCCTGCCCGAGGTCTCAGCCGCCCGAGTCGTGACCGACGACATCGGCCGCGCCACCGAAGTCCACATCCTCGCCAATGGGGGCAAGCAGCCCAAACAGGTGGTCCGCGACGTCCAGTCCGTGGCGCTGGCCAGCTTCGGCATCGAACTCGACCGTCGCATCGTGTCGGTCGTCCAGCTCAACGGCGACGGCGCCCACGCGGTCGAACCGCCGGCTCCGATCGAGCTGCACCGGGCAGTCGTCGTCGACGTTACGAGCGAGACCACCGGACTGCGGAGCCTCGTCCGGGTCACCTTGGCCCGAGGCGACGACGAAGCCGTCGGATTCTCCGAAGGCTCCATTGCCTCGAGCGCGCGCAACCGCCTGATCGCCGCCGCCACAATCGACGGGCTCCGTCAACTCCAGAAGGCCGCCGAGTGCCTGGACGTCGAGAGCGCGCAGATCGAGCGCGTCGGCGTCCACGACGTCGCGATCGTCACGATCATGTTCGTGATGCCGCCAACTGAACACATGGTGTCGGGATCGGCGATCGTGCGTGATCACGAAGAGGCCGAAGCCATCGTGCGCGCCGTCCTCGACGCCACGAATCGACGCCTGACTTCCATCTAGCGTCAACCCAACCGGCGGCCGAGCACGGTGACCAGATCGCACGCGGCTTCCACGTCGTGAACGCGTAAGACATCGGCGCCGTATTCGATCGACAGCGTGAGGTACGCGAGCATCCGATGGGTGGCCGCCTTGCGCGGCACCGGGATCAAGACGGGCTCCCCGGCCGACCGGAGCGCATCGATCGCGCGGATCGTCGCGAGCTGCAACTGCCCGTAGCGTTCGTAGTCGCTGCGGTAATTGATGGACAGGCCCGGATCCACGAGCAGCGGTCCGGTCACCCCCTCGGCACGGAGTTGAGCAACCCGCTCGGCGAGACCGCGAGCGACGATGTCGGGCTGACCGTCTTCGAGCGCGCGGTAGCCCACCTCGAGCGGGTTCGCGCCTTCGATGTGCATGACGACCGCGCCCACGCCCGCGTCGCGGACCAACTCGGTCATCGCCGGATCGGTCAGCCCGCCCGTGTCGTTCACGATCGCGGCCCCCGCCGCCACCGCGGCGCGGGCAACCTCGGGTTTCCAGGTGTCGACCGACACGACGAATCCGTCGTCGACCAGGAGTTCGAGGGCCGGCACCATCCGCGCGATCTCCTCGTCCGGCGCGAGCGGCTGATTCTCGAAGTGGCTCGACTGCGCACCCAGATCGATGATCGACGCCCCGAGATCCCGGTAGGCCCGCGCCCGGTCGAGCGCCTCCTCGGGCGACGCCACCACCGAATGGCTCACCCGCGACTCGGGCGACAGATTCACCACGGCCATCACGTGCGTGATGCCCGGACCGAACTCGAGCGCTCGGAGACGATCCAGGGCTGGGGTCACGGCGGGCATCCTACGTAGAGTCCCCGATGTGCAGCCGCCCGGAGATTCCGCCGACGATCCCGTGCTCGTCCGCCGGGCGCGCATCGCGGCCCAGGTCAACTTGGCCAAACGAATCGGCTATCTGGGACTCCTCGTCGCCATCGTCGGCTTCGGCATCGGCATCGCCACCTCGTTCTCGGGGCCGATCATCACCGTCGCCGTCATCGGCCTCATTGTCGGGTGTGTCGTCCTCCCCATCCCGATCGTGTTGGCCTATGGCGTCAAGGCCGCCGACCGAGAAGATCGCGGCGGCGGAAGTTTCCATTAGATTCCTCGCCGCCCGTCCCCTGTTCAAGGAGCTTCCATGCCCAAGGCCGCAATCGCCACCGCCGTCGGTGCCCCACTCGAGATCGTCGACGTCGACGTTGCCGACCCGAAGGCCGGCGAGATCCGCATCCAGATGGGCGCCTCCGGCGTCTGCCATTCGGACCTTTCGGTCGTGAACGGTGTGCTGCCCATCGCACTTCCGGCGATCCTCGGCCACGAAGGCGCCGGCACGATCACCCAACTCGGTGAGGGTGTCGACCACCTGAGCATCGGTGACCACGTCGTCGTCTCCTGGGTTCCGCAGTGCGGCGCGTGTTACTACTGCGAACACGACCAGGGTGAGTTGTGCGAGGTCGGCAGCATGGCCTCGATGAGCGGTGGTCTGCTCGACATGACCTCACGCGCCTCGCGCGACGGTGTTCCGATCTCGGTCATGGCCGCGTCCGGCACGTTCGCAGAAGAGGCCGTCATCCCTGCGATTGGCGCCGTGAAGATCGACCCGTCCATCCCCCTCACGGCCGGCGCCCTCATCGGCTGTGGAGTACTGACCGGTTTCGGCGCCGCGGTGAACACCGCGAGCATTCGCAAGGGTGACACCGTGGCCGTCATCGGTTGCGGTGGAGTCGGGCTCAACGTGATCCAGGGTGCCAAGCACGCCGGGGCCGAGCGGATCATCGCGGTCGACATGGTCGACGGGAAGCTCCAGACGGCCAAGAAGTTCGGCGCGACCGACATCGTCAACCCCTCGACCGACGGCGATGCCGTCGCCAAGGTCATGGAGTTGTCGGGTGGCCGTGGTGCCGACGTCGCGTTCGAGGTCATCGGCCTCGGCGCGACCATCGAGCAGGCGCTGCAGATGACTCGGCGCGGCGGCCAGGCCGTCATCGTCGGTGTCCCGAGTTTCGACACCATGCTCACGCTCAACCCGGCGATGGACCTGCTCGTGAACGAGAAGCAGATCCGCGGTTGCTGGTACGGAGGATCGAACGTCCACCGCGACGTCCCCACGCTGGCTGGTCTCTACCAGGCCGGTTCGCTGATGCTCGACGAGCTGATGTCGGCCCAGATCAGCCTCGATCAGGTCAACGATGCGCTCCAGAACATGGGCTCGGGCGAGATCGCCCGTTCGGTCATCGTCTACTGACCCGATAGTCAGCGTTTGGCGGCGGGTGGCGCTCCGCGCGTCATGAGCCGCCAAACGCTGGGAATCGAAGTGGGATTCCTCCGGTCGGTACGCTGATCGCTCCACCCCAGGAGGTCACGATGCGGTATCGCCGGTTCGGTCAGAGCGACGTCGAAGTCTCAGAAGTCGGGTTCGGCACCTGGACCCTCGCCAGCGATTGGTGGGGCGAGGTCGAGAACAAGCAGGAGATGCTGCACGCCGCGCTCGACGCCGGGATCAACTTCATCGATACGGCGCCCGTCTACGGCGAGAACGGCATCGGGGAGACCCTCCTTGCCGACATCCTCGCGACCAACCGGTCCGACATCGTCATCACCACCAAGTGTGGATATGACATCGCCGCCGAACGCCGTAACGGTCGTCAGCGCGAACGTCCGCACGACTGGCGTCCCGCCTCGATCCGGGCCCAGATCGAGGCCTCACTGCAGCGGATGGGGACCGACTACATCGACCTCTACCAACTCCACAACGTCCGGATCGAGCCGGTCCTCGACGACGAACTGTGGGAGACCCTCGACGCGCTCGTCGCCGAAGGCAAGGTGCTCGCGCTCGGTGTTGCGCTCGGCCCGGCAATCGGTTGGATCGAGGAGGGCGTCGAGTCGATCCGCCGACGCAACATCTGCTCACTACAGACCGTCTTCAACATCCTCGAACAGGGTCCGGGCCTCACCTTTGCGGCCGAGCCCAACGTCGTCGACGGTCGGGTCAGCCTGATCTCGCGCGTCCCCCACGCGTCCGACACGCTCTCGGGGAAGGTCACACGAGACACGGTGTTCCCGGCGGGAGACCACCGCGCCCATCGCAACAAACAGAACATGCTCGACAACTTCGAGAAGGCCGACACGCTGGCGTTCCTCTGGGAAGGCACGGGTCGGACCAGGGGTCAGGCCGCGATCGCCGGGATTCTCGCCAACCCGGCGTTCGCAACGGTGCTCCCCACCTGCGTCAACGTCGACGAAGTCCGCGAGTACGCCGCCGCGTCCGATCTCCCGCTCACCAGCGACGAAGCCGCGCACCTCGCCGACCGGTACGAGCGCAACTTCGACCACGACGATCGCTACGAGATGCCGCTGAAGTCGAGCCGCTGACCGGATGCGTCTCCCCGCCGAACAGCGTCGAGTGCAGCTCCTCGAGGTCGCGATCGAGCTGTTCGCGGAACATGGATTCCACGCCACGTCGATGGAGGACATCGCCGAGGCCGCGGGCGTCACCAAGCCGGTCGTGTACCAGCACTTTCCGTCGAAGCGGGCGCTGTACCGCGAGCTACTCGACGACGTCGACACGCAGCTCACCAACCGGTTGATCGTCGCCACGGCGAGCGCATCGACCGGCCGCGAGCGCGTCCAGGAGGGGTTCGCGACCTACTTTCGGTTCGTCGCCGAGCACCGCGCCGCCTTCCGCCTGTTGTTCGGGGCCTCGGTGCGCAACGATCCCGAGTTCACCGTGGTCGCCGAGGCCACCATCGACCGGGTGGCCGACCTGGTCGCCGACTTGATCGAGATCGACGCCGCGCCCGAACATCGCCGGGCGCTCGCTCATGCCGTCGTGGGCATGGCCGAGGCCACCAGCCGGCGAACGACAACCGACGACGACGACCCGGATCGGGTCGCCGGGTGGCTGGCCGAAATGGCGTGGTTCGGGCTGCGGGGAGTACGGGCCGAGCAACCGGTCGCCGATCGCGGGTCAGGGGTCTGACAACACTCGGGTCAACGCTGCTTCGGTGGGATTCCCGCGGGTGAGCCACGAGTCGTCCACGCCCTGCGCGGTGAGCAGACGGGCGATGCGCACCATGATGGCTCCGCTCCGCATCAGCGCGAAGACTTCGTACCAACGCAGATCCTGCACCGGTCTCCCCAACGCGCGTTCGTAGGTCGCGAGCTTCGACGATCGATCACCGAACCCGGGCAGATCGCCGCCGGCGAGGACCACGGTCATGTCGTGCAACGCGAGGAACCAACCCAGGTCCATCTCGGCGGGGCCGGTCCCGGCGAGTTCGAAGTCGAGCAACGCGGCCACCTGCCCGTCGTCGGCGAAGACGCAGTTCGAGAGCTGCACATCCCCCCAGAGCACCGTGGCGGCGGGAGGTGCGGACGGGAGATGCGTTGCGCACCACTCCCGCGCGTCCTCGAGATAGGCAGGGACAGCACCGCCATCGGCCGCCCAGTCGAGGTACTCGGACCAACGGGCCATGGCCTCCGCGAGCGAGACCGCGGGCCGGGCCGCATCGATCATGGTCGGATCGAGCCGGTGCATCGCACCGAGGTGAGCGAGGAAGCTCTCCATGAGGCGACGCTGGAACGCGACGGAGGCATCGGCCAACCACCCCACCCGCAGGTAGGGCGGATTGGTCGTCACGACCCGTCCGGCACACCGCGGCATCACCATGAACGGCGCCCCCAGCCACGTGGGGTCGCGCTCGTATTCGGTGGGCGCGGCCGTCGGAATCCCGGCGGTCGCCAACGCGTTCTGGATCCGCACCTGGTCGTGGAGGTCATAGATCGGAAACAGGCCGGCCCCCGCCGGCGGCAGCCGCACGACGTACTCGCGTACCGGTCCGGTCTCGGACCGTGCCGTCGCGAACACCGTCTCGCTGGAGAGTCCGGTCGCCGGACGCGTCAACGGACCAACCCGCGCGTCGACGAATCCGTCCACGTGCGCGCGCAGCCACTGCTCGATACCCGCCCGCAGCGCTTCGGCGTCTCGGGTCTGCGAGGCGACGGCCACGTTCATCTCCCTGGTCGGCAGCGGCCTCGTAGCATGCCCCATTTCCCCGCAGAGGAGCATCGATGGAACTGCACGGAACCGCAGCACTGGTCACGGGCGGGGCCTCTGGTCTCGGTGAGGCCACGGCCCGCCGACTTGCGGCTGCGGGTGCCCTGGTCACCATCTTCGACCGCGACCTGGCCAAAGCCGAAACGGTCGCGGCCAGCCTGGGCGCGAATGCTCAAGCCGTCGGCGGCGACGTGACTCAGGAAGCCGACACCCGCGCCGCGGTGAGCACGGCGGCGGACCCCGCGCCACTCGGCATCGTCGTCGCCTGCGCGGGCGGCGCGCGTGGCGGCGGCCGGACCGTCGACCGGAACGGAGTCCCCCACGATCTCGCCCTCTTCCAGGACACCGTCGACCTGAACCTGGTCGGCACGTTCAACACCGTGAGGCTCGCGGCCGCGCAGATGGCGACTCAGGAACCCGGGCCCGACAACGAACGGGGATCGATCGTCACCACCGCGTCGATCGCCGGGTTCGAAGGTCAGATCGGCCAGATTGCCTATGGCGCGGCGAAGGCTGGGATCATCGGCATGACGATCATCCTCGCCCGCGACCTCGCGGCAATTGGCGTGCGGGTCAACTGCATCGCCCCGGGCACGATGGGCACCAGCGCGTGGGACCTCGCCCCTACCGACATGCGCACCGCCCTCGAAGCCAAGGTCCCGTTCCCCCAACGGTTCGGGGAACCCGACGAGTTCGCGCATCTCGCCGAGCATCTCGTCACGAACCGATACCTCAACGGTCAGGTGGTTCGGCTCGACGGCGCCATTCGGTTCGATCCGAAGTAGGCGGGCGCGCCACGTCGACAGGCTTCCGGTACCAGCCTCGGCTGGGGGACGTCAGCGGTACCGGAAGCTCCGTCGATTCCGAGCCGGGAATGCAGTGCTCGATGACCAGCACACTCCCGGACTCGCTCCTGGTCCGACCGTCGGCGTGACGGACCCCTGCCGTGCGCACACAAGCTCATCGAGCACCGTGCGCGTCCGCCCGCCGAGTTGTCGGATCAAGGCCATTGCCAGCGGGGGGATGCCGGCAACGAGAACTGCAAAATCGTGCGCGGGAAACACCCGCAGCACCAAGGGGGTCTGGGCCACCACGGTGAACGACGACGCCAAGCCATCCAACGACTCGGGCCCTCCGATCGCCGCGCCCGGTCCGAGTACGACGGCCGGGACACCGTCCACCTCGGCGCCGGCATACCCATCGAGCACGACCAGGACGTCGGTGATCCGGCGGCCCGCGATGGCCACGGTCGTCCCGCGGGCCCGGCGCAGCTCGTAGCTCGCGTTGGCAACCCGGGTCAGATCGCGGTGAGACAGCGCTTCGAACAGGACCACGGACCGGAGGCGCCGCTGAGTGAGTTCGTCAGAAATCGTCTCGACGGACCTTGCGCCCCGGGTGGAAGTCACGAGATCATGCAACATGCCTGCAATTAACTGCGCGCTAACTTTGCCGATCGGCCGGGAGCAGGCGTGATCGACCCGGCGACCCCCCTTGATTTCCGGGCGATTGGACCGCTCACGGTGTCTCGGGCCGGTGCCGTTGTTCCCGTGACGCGCCAGAAGTGTCGAGCGCTGCTGGGCCTACTCATCAGCACCCACCCGCACGGCATTTCGCCCGACGCCATCGCCGATGCACTCTGGCCCGATGCCGACTTCGACAAGGCCGCCAACTCCGTCCGAGTCCACGCGACCTACCTCCGCCGGGCACTCAAGCCCACCGACGGTCTCGTCGTGCTCACCGACGGGCGTTACCGTCTCGCCGTCGACGCGGACGCCATCGACGTCGGCAGATTCGAACGACTCGTTCATGAAGCGCGGCATGTCGCCGACGGAGGTGATCCGAGCGGAGCGGCCGAGATTTTCACGGCCGCGATCGCCGAATGGCGAGGTACCCCCTACCAGGAGCTGGGTGACCTTCCCACCCTCCGGAACGAGACCGTCCGGCTCGAATCGCTCCGCCTCGACGCGCTCGAAGGGTTCGCCACGGCACTGCTCGACGACGATCGGCCCGATCAGGTGTGCCGACTCCTCGAACCCATCATCGAAGACCACCTCATTCGCGAGACACTCGCCGCCCGCCTGATGTTGGCGTTGTACCGCTCCGGCCGTCAACAGGACGCGCTCGGAGTCTTCGGAGCCGTCAAGCGCGCGCTCGCCGACGGCCTCGGTCTGGTTCCGGGCAATCAGCTCCAAGGCCTCGCCGACATGATCGTCATGCACGACGCCGAACTCGAGCACGGCGACTCGTCGCCGACCCCTCGGATCCCGCACCCGCCGCGCCGGCGAGCCGAGTTCATCGGACGCGCCGCCGAGCTCCAGACGCTCGACCTCACCTGGAGGCGAGCAGTCGCAGGCACTCCGCAGCTGGCGTACATCGCCGGACCAGCCGGCATCGGAAAGTCGACCGTCGTCGACCAGTTCACGAATCGCCTCGCGACGGTCGGCGTCGAAGTCGTTCAGGGAGCCTGCGACCCCGATCCCGTCGACGACTACCAGCCGTTCCCCGACCTCGTTCGAAGCGTGCTCGACGTTGCACCACCGACCGACACCAACCCACGGCTCCTCGGCGAACTCGCCCGCCTGACGCCCGACCTCGCCGACCGACTTCCACCGGCCGCGACGGCGTCCGAGCCGAGCGCGGGCCGCCAACGACTCTTCGACGCCGTCACCGATCTGCTCACTTCGAACCGCCGCCCGCGGCTGGTGATCGTCGAGGATCTGCACTGGGCTCGCCCCGACACGGTCCTGCTCTTCCGACACTTCGTGCGCGCGGCCACGGGCCCGGTCATGGTGCTCGGCACGTACCGCGACGACGAACGCTCACCCACGACGGCCTTCGGGAACGCGATGCGATCCGGCCGCCTGGGCCGACCCGACGCGGTGCTGACGCTCGCGACCTTGAGCCGGCACGAGGTCGTGGCCGTGGTTGACGCCGTGGCCCCCCGCGAGCTGCGGAGTCAGTGGATCGAGCACATCGACGAACTCACCGATGTGAGTGGCGGTAACCCGTTGCGGTTGCGTGAGGTTCTCCGCCAGCTTGAACTCGAGCCCGAGACCCCGATCTCCGAGATCGCCCCCGACGACGTGCGCGCGCTCGTCGAGCGTCGACTCCGGAGTTTCGACGAGCTGACGAGTCACGTGATGTATGCCGCCGCAACCCTCGGCCGCGAGTTCACCATCGACGACATTGCTGCGCTCGTACACCAGCCGGCCGATGCCGTGCTTTCCGCGGTCGAGCGAGCCCAGGCGAGTGGACTGGTCGAGGAAACCGAGCGCGTCGACGACTTCACCTTCTCCCACCCGCTCTTCCGGAACGCGATCTACCACGACATGGGGCGCAGCCGCCGCGCCCGCAATCATGTCGCCTGTGCGCGTTGGTTACGCGAGCGGGCGGGCGAACGAGGTGTCGCGCTCCAATGGTCCGAAGTGGCGCGCCACCTTCTCGCCAGCCAGTCCGCGACCGATCGGACCGAGATATCGGAGGCGTGTGCCCACGCCGGAGTCGAGGCCGAGCGGCGGTACGCCCACCACGAGGCGGCCACCTGGTTCCGTCACGCCGTCGAACAAGCAACCGAACGTGGCAGCTCCGAGATCGACACGGCCCTGCTGCGTCTCGAACTCGGCCACGCCCTCGAGATGTCCGGGGATCTCGAAGCCGGACGCGCCGAGTACCTCGATGCCGCGAACACCGCCCGCCGCCTCGGGCACCACGAACTCCTCGTACGTGCTGCCGTCGCCGCCAACCCCAAGGAGAGCGTCATCGATCCCGGCTTCAGCCCCGTGCTGGCCAAGCTCGCCGAAGATGCACTCGCGGTTCTTGCCCCCGACGACCCGCAGCGCGTCCCGTTGCTCCGCGGTTTGGCCCAGGCGGTGACGTACCACCGCCCCGCCGCGCTCATCCCGATCGCGCAGGAAGTCCGGCGCCTCACCGAGGGCGGCGCTGACCCCGAGGCCCGGTACACCGTGTTCGTCATCGAGTACCTGGCTGCGATGAGTGAGCCCGTGGCCGACCGGCTGGCATTGAGCTATGAGGCTCGCGACTACACGCGTCGGCACCGTCTCGGGAGTGAGGAAGGGACCGCGACGCGACGGCTCCTCTGCGAACTCTTCGTCGTCGGCGCGCCCGAAGCAATCAGCGAGGAACTCGACGAACTCGGTCGGCTGGCTCGGGCAACGAGTACACCACTCGATCTCTATTGGACCGCCGCGCTCCGAGCGACCCGATCGCTCATGCGCGAACCCAGTGCGATCACCGAGGAGTTGATCAACGCGGCCGCACTGCTCGGCCGTCGACTCCAGATCTTCACCAGCACCGGCACCCAAATGCTCCAGACCTTCGCGCTTCGGTATCAACAAGGCAGGTCACGCGAGCTCACGAACGGACTCACCGCTCCGGATCCGAGCGCGCCCCAGATATTGGCGGGGAGCTCGCTCCTTGCGCTCGCCATGTCCGACGCCGGGCGGTTCGAGGAGGCCCGACGGGTCTTGGATCTGGTCATCGACGACGGTGCGATCACGCTGCCGCGCGACAACTTCCGCAACGCCGCGATCGGACTCTTCAGCGGCGTTGCCGCCGACTGTGGTTCACCGTCGCAGCGGGCCGTCCTTCGGGAGAATCTCGAACCAGTCGCGTCAGAGTTCTGTGTGTTCGGCGCTGGTGGGGCGGTCTTCGGGACGAACCACCATTGGCTGGGCCGCCTGGCGGCCGCCGACGGCGACGCGACTGCGGCCGCCGAGCACTTTCACGAGGCCGAGCGCTTGTGTCATCGTGCCGGCGCAACATTCTGGGCAGATCGGGCACGGCAGGACGCAGCATCAATGCAGTAGCACGACTCTGGGGTACCCGAATCAGGTCCCGGGTGCGGGTGGTTGCCGCGCCGGCAAGCCGCAAGGCCACGTCACCCGAAGCGCGCATCGAGTCGGCCTCGCCGCTCAACTCCGCAACACGCGCAGCACGTCGCGACGGGTCAACGGCCCCCGCGACCGCCACGGGTCGATGAGTCCCCGCGCATGGAGATCGGTCACGGCCGGTTTCACCGCTGCCAGCGGATCGTCCGGCGCGCAGTACGTCGCCGTCGGATCCAGGCCCAGGAGTTGGGCGGCATTGAGACCGAAGACCTTGCGCTTCAACTCAGGCGTCATGGCCGGATACCCGTAGCGCCCCTGGAACTCCGGCGTGATCTCGAACGCCCGGAACGCCATGATCTGGGGCTGGGGCGAGCCGTACCAAATCGCGTCGGTCCCCCACAGGACCCGATCCTCCCCGACTCGGCTCAGGAGCTTGCCGAGCACATGCGCCGCCTGATCCGGACTCGACAGCACCTCGCGCCAGGTCGTGCCCAACTCGCACCAGACGTTCGCGTTCGGGGGTATGCCGTGCCGGTCGAGTGCGGCAATCAACGAGTTCGTCCCGCGTGTTGCGTTGTTCGCGTCGTAAGGACCCTCGATTCGTTCTCGTTCGAACGCTGAGTGGAACACGACGAACTGCATGTCGGGGAACATCGCCGCGACGGCGACGAGATCTTCAGGACTGTTGTGCGAGAGGTCGAACCGCTGGAGTGGGAGGCCCTTGTGGGCACAGAACACCTTCACTCCCAGGTCGTGCGCGCGCTGCACCATCGGGAGTCCGATTGCCGGGTCAGTCAGGTCGTAGCCGCGGCCGTTCGGACCCCACGCGGTGTACGCCTTGAACGCACCGACGCGCCCACCCGCAACCTGAGCGTCCATCGTGTCGAGTGTTGCACCAATGGGTCCGAAGTTCGGTGCGAGCACGCTCTGGGAAAGCACCCGATGCACACCCCCGTGGGCGAGATCCTGCGCGAAGTCGGAGGTGCCTACGGCGTCGGCAAACGGCATCGGCGCGTCGGCCGGGCCCGAGTTCGGCACGTCGGTGAGCATCGCGACGGTGGTATCGCTCGCCAGGAACAGATCGTGGACGTAGTGGGTGCGGTCAAGGCATTCGAATTCGTCGGGCGCGGCGCATCCGGCCGGGACGAGATTGCGGATCATCGACACCATGCCGGGTGCGCTCTGGCGCCAAGCGCCGCCGGGCATGACATGGTGGGTGTGCATGTCGACGATGAACTCACCACCGTCCCCCAAGACGGAGGCACATGCCGGCGCGTCGGTTGGATCGGGGACGACGAACGTGCCGCCCCGTGTGGTCGACGACGAGCCGGTCGAACGCCGTGGACCGCGGTCGCGGGCACACGAGTTGAACACCGCGAGACTCAGTGCGACGCCGCTTGCGGATTGGAGGAACTGCCGACGCGAGGTGCCCTGGCGCCGAGCGAGCTCTTCGGACCGGCGGAGGATCTCGGCCACGATGGCGCGGTCACGAGCCGACGGCGGCTCGGGCACGAACTCACCATTGCTCACTTCGCCCGGCACCAGCGGCAGTGACGGCCCCGCGCGATCCTTCTCCCGTCGCCGACTCGTTGAATACATCACGACGACCGTACTGGTCGAGCCCGGCCAAGGTTCCCGGGAACCTCACGGGGCTGGGCGAGGTAGTGAAGGCCGTACCCACCATGCGTGCATCCGACGATGAGCTGATCGATCGCTCCCGAGCGGGCGACCGTGACGCCTATGGCGAGCTCCTGGCCCGCCATCAGCTCGTCGCGCTCCGAATTGGGTATGCGATTGCCGGGGATGACGCTGAGGACGCGGTGCAAGAAGCGATGGTGAAAGCATTTCGACACCTCGATCGCTTCCGGACTGGGGCACCGTTTCGGCCGTGGTTCCTCGCCATTGTGACCAACGAGGCCCACAATCGGCGCCGCGACCACTCCCGCCATCGAACCCTCGAACTTCGCGTCACGACCAACTCGATGGTTCGCGGTGATGCGCCGTCGGCCGAGGACGGTGCAGTCCGCAACGGTCAGCGGGCGATGTTGCTGACGGCCTTCGCCCGTCTCCCCGACCGCGATCGCGAGGTCGTGGCGCTCCGGTACTTCGCCGAACTCAGCGAAGCCGAAACCGCCCAGACACTCGGGTGTGCCATCGGAACGGTGAAGTCACGATTGTCCCGAGCCGTCGGCCGGCTCCGCATCACGCTCGGCGAGGAGAGCCATGACTGATTCCAGAGATCTCGAAGCCCGACTGGTTGCGCTCGGTCACCATCTCGACACACCTGAAGGTCAACACCTGATCACGGCGGTGACCGACCGAATCGCCGGTGTCGGGCCGACGCGTTCGGTGCCGACGCGCCGATCCCTTCGGTTCGTGGCGGCCGTGGCCGCGGCCGTCATCATCCTCGGAGCGCTCGTCATCCCGCCCAGCCGACGTGCGATCGGGAACCTCTTTCGAGCCGGGAACGTCGAAGTCCGCAGTGCCAAGGATTTTCCGGAACCCTCGGTCACCACGACCTCGACCACACAGGCCGGGCCTGGTGGACAACCGCGAACGATCGCCGACGCGCAACGGGTCGTGGATTTCCCGGTCACCGTGCCGGACGTGATCCCTCCCCGCACGCCCACGATCTCGGTCGACCCGCGCGTCCCCGGCGGGATCGTGACCCTCGACTACGGCGAGTTCCGGGTGGTGGAGACCGCCGCCGGGCCCGGCCGCCCCACTATCGCCAAGGGCATGGAACCGGGCACCCGACTGCGCTCGGTCACGGTTGCGGGAACCAGCGGCCTCTGGATCACCGGCACCCACCACCTCGTCGCGTATTTCGATCGCGACGGCAACCTACGACAGGACACCGTGAGCGAACACGGCCACGTCCTGCTCTGGGCCCGAGACGGCGTGACCTATCGCATCGAAGGTTTCGACCAACTCGCGGACGCACAAGCCGTCGCCGACGCGATCCCTGCGCCTCCACCCGAAGCGGGCGGGTAACGACTTCGGAACCTTTCCCGGGTTCCGCCCGTAGATCGAGCATGCGCGCCACCCGAAGTCTTGCCACCGTTGCTCTCACGTTCGTCGCCACCGCGTGCGGCGCCAACGCGGCAACCGAACCCCCAACCCACGCGGCCAGTGCCCCATCACCGAGCAACGCCGTCGCCATCGTTCGCACCACCCAGGGCATCGACGCCGTCAACGCGGCGACGCAGGAGTTGCTGTGGTCGGCGTCGTCGGCCGTGGCCGCCCCCGATGCATCAGCAGTGGTCGAACTCGTCGCCGACGGCCGCGTCGCCCGGCGCGATCCCCGAACCGGCGCGACTCAGCACACCTTCGAGGTTCCCCTTGGAGTCCGGCCCGTGGTGATCGCGCCCGACGGCATGGCCATGGCCTTGAGTGACCGCCCACTCGGATACGACTCGTCGACGGCAGTCCGACCGTCGACGAGGATCGTCGTCGTCGACGGCGTGACCGGCACCGTCAACCACGACCTGACGGTCGCCGGCGACATCGAGGCTGAGGTCTTCTCGCTCGATGCTCACAACCTCTTCGTGCTCGACCATCGCGGCGACCACTACCGCGTGCAGTCCCTCGACCTGGAGAGTGGCCAGCGTGCCGATGTCAACAGCGTCGACAAGGAACCGCCCGAAGACATGCACGGGATACCGGTCCACGGTGTGATGAGCCGGAATCGTCAAGTACTGGCCACGCTCTACATCAACCCGGCGAACGAACACTCGCCGGCATTCGTGCATGTCCTGCACCTGAACGGCTGGACAGCGTGTGTGGATCTGCCCGTTGAGTTCGCGACCGGCCCCGCGCGGAGTCAGACCATCGAGCGCGATGACGAGGAAATCGTCGTGCGCGCCGCGGCGATCGGGACCCAGGCGCGGTTCTCCATCGCCGCCGCCACCGAAGGCGAAGCGGTCCTCACCGTCAGTGCCGACTCCGGCGCGGCCGCCGACTCGCTGTATCGCGCTCGGGACGGATTCGTCGCCCTCGTCGGAATCCTGATGCCGGTCGGCGATGCCCCACCTCATCGGTGAGGTTGGGGTTCACGGCGCGCGACAGGTGGCGCCGTACCCACCGTAGATATCGGCCACGGTCGCGAACCCTTTGGACCGCAGCAGCGACGCCGCGGTCGCCGAACGGTAGCCACCCGCGCAGTACACCACCGTCGGGCGGGCCGGATCGAGAGTCGCGAGTTGGTCCAGGAGATTCGGCAACGGGAGGTTGACTGCGCCCGCCACCATTCCCTCGGCGCATTCGGTGGGGTTCCGAACATCGACGATCTGCAGGGAATCGGTCAACTGCCACTCGGCGAGTTCTGCTGCGGTGATCCGCGCGGCCCGCTCCGCACGTTCGGGGTGGGCGATCAACACGGAGTCGACATCGGCGAGGGCACCCACCACATGGTCGAAGCCGATCCGAGCCAACCGCACCCGGGCCTCGTCTTCTCGACCATCGTCGGCCACCACGATGACTTCGTCGCCGGGTCGCAGCACGTCGCCGGCGTACTCGGCAAAGCGCCCGTCCAACCCGACATTGATCGCGCCGCGGAGATGACCCGACGAGAACACATCGCTCGGACGGGCGTCGACGATCACGGCTCCCGCTGCCTGACGTTGCACCACCTCATCCAGGTCCAGCCGGGGAGTCGGCACGTGATCGTCGAGCAACTCACGCTCACGGCGGTTGGAATCCGCCGCGAAGGCGAAGTACAGCGGCGCGACTGATTGGCCTTGGGTCACGGCCTCCACGAACTCGTCGATACTCATCGGCGCCAGCGCGTAGTTGGTACGACGCTGCTCGCCGATCGTCGACTGACTCGCGGTCGAAAGGTTCTTGCCACAGGCTGACCCCGCGCCGTGGGCCGGGAACACCCGGGTGGCATCGGGCAGCGTCAGCAGTTGGTCATGCACCGAGGAATACAACTCCCGCGCCAGTTCGTCCGCGGTCCGCCCCACCGACGTGAGCAGGTCCGGCCGCCCGACATCGCCAATGAAGAGGGCATCGCCGGTGAGCACACCCCACGGCTCGGGGTCGTCGGCGTGTTCGAACACCACGATGGAGATCGACTCGGGCGTGTGACCGGGGGTATGGCGGATCTCGAGCGTCACCTCACCCAGCGACAACCGCCGACCGTGCTCGAGCGGTTCCATCGCGAAGTCGGCCGTGGCCTGATCGCCGTACGAGATCACCGCACCAGTCGCGGCCGCGAGTTCCAGGTGGCCGGAGACGAAGTCGGCGTGGAAATGGGTCTCGAGGACCCGCTCAATCGTCACATGCTGACGTTGCGCGTCCGCCACGTACTGGGAAACATCCCGCTGAGGATCGACGACCACGGCCCGACCCGTGGTCTCGTCGCCGATCAAGTAGCTGAACAGCGACAGGCATCCCAGCTCGTACTGATGAAAGATCATCGCGCCTCTCCCGATAGAAGAACTCGCCTAGGCAAGCTTCAGGAACATCCGTTGGACGTCCGCCACCTCGTACCCGGCCGCCGCCGAACGTTCCGGGTCCTCCACACACCACGTCAGCCCCGCCGACACCAGCAAGAACCCGACCTGTTCGAGCGCCTTGTTCGCCGCCGCGATCTGGGTGACCACATCCCGACAGTCTCGGGAGTCGGTCAGCATCTGTTGGATCCCTCGGATCTGGCCCTCGACACGGCGCAATCGACGGTGGAGATCGTTCGCGGTCTCGACGGGGAGCTCGAACCCCACTGACGGGTCTGGTTTCGACATGACCCGAGGATACCAGTACCTCTAGGGGTATACAAGTATACCCCTAGAGGTATACTCCGGTGGTGCCGTTTCTCGAGTATGTGCTCGCCGGGTTGGGCGTCGGCGTCGTCTTTGGAATGTTCGGCGCCGGTGGATCGGCCTTTGCCACCCCCGTCCTCGCACTGATCGGCGTACCACCGCTCCTCGCCGTTGCGTCACCGCTCCCCGCCATGCTTCCGGCCGCGGCCGCGGGCGCCCGGCGATACGTGAAGTCGGGCAACCTCGATCGGCGCGTCGCGCGGCTCGCCATCATCGGGGGTTCACCCGGGACCTTGTTCGGTGCGCTCGCCTCGACCGTGGTGGGCGGGGACCGTTTGCTGGTGCTCTCCGGCGCGATGTTGCTCGTCATCGGCCTTCGGCTCCTCATGCGCGATTCGCACGGCGCGGCGACGCGAGCCTCCGCGCGCCGGGACCGCAGCGGCATCGTCCTGATGTCGGCGTTCGGCGTCGGACTGTTGACCGGCCTGCTGGCGAACGGCGGCGGGTTCCTGCTCGTACCGGTCTTCGTACTGGTGTTGGGCCTCACCGCGGTCGAGGCCGCCGGCACCTCGATGGTCGTCGTCGGGGTGCTCACGATTCCGACCCTCATCACGCATTGGGCGCTCGGTCACATCGATTGGGAGGTCGCCGCCGGCTTCGCCCTCGGACTCATCCCCGCCGCGGCCGTCGGTGCACAGATCGCGCAGCACCTTCCCGCCGCGCGCGCCCGCCTCGCATTCGCGATGATGCTCATTGTGTTCTCGATCTGGTTTCTCATCCACCAATGGTCGTGACACTTCCGGCCCGCCGATTCGTGCGGCGTGACTTCCGCTCATAGGCCGATTCCCGATCGGCAATTCGACCATTTCGACCACTCGAACCTGGTGAAGTCGGGCCAGGGACCCGCCGATGCAACTGCATGAAGTCGACGAAGTCAGCCGCCGCGACCGACACCGATCCGATCCCGGGGCCTGAGGGACCGAGCACGCCGGTGAAACTTCGGCGGGAGGACGGGTTCGTCGAGGCCGCGGCGGACAACGCCAAGACCGACCCCGACCTGCCCGCCCCGGCCTCGCTCCCCATCGCGGCGTTCGTGCTGGGCATCTCCGCAGTCGTGCTCGGCGTGACGATCTTCTGGTACGGGGCCGCAATCGTGGTCGGCCTCGGCGCGATCGGGGTGGGTTGGGCTGCACTCCGTCGAGTGTCGACCTCCACGGACAACCGCGAACGCACGCGTGCGATCATCGGCACCGTGCTCGGCGCGGTGGCCATCATCCTCGGTGTGACGGCCGCGTTCCTGCTCCCGCGCGTCGTCGACCGCGTGGACAATTTCTTCGGCACGCTGCAACACGGCGTCAACCGCAACGTCGATTCCGTCAACCGCGGACTGCAGGCCGACGTGGACCGACTCGATCGCACGACCTCCCGCGATCTCAAGCGACTCGAGAAGAGCAACCGAGAAGATCTCGCCCTGTTCGACAAGCGCAGCAACGAGTCCATCATGCAGCTCGGCAACCATCTCAGCGAGGTCGAATCCCGGCTGATCGCGGCCGAGCGCCAAGACCTCGACCGGCTGGAGACGTCGTTGCGGGAAGACGCGCGCGGCCTAGACAGCGCGCTGCGCGCATCGGACTCGCGACTCGCCGACCGCATCGCCGAACTCGACAAACGCCTCGCCCAACTCGAGAAGGAACTGCACCCGTAGGAGCAAGGGTCGAGCATCAGCGGAGCAGGTTGGCCCGATCGTTGTGGTCGAACTCGGCGGCCAACGCCTCCACGTCGGCGCGGGTCAACGGCTCGTACGTCTCAGTGCGCGGCGCACGCCAAAAGATCGGGTCCGCGGTTTCCCACCGTTCGTCGCGCAGGGGTCGCTTGTCGAGTTTGTTCGTCGCGCCGACGGGCAACGCATCGACGATACGGACGTACCGCGGTGCCCACTTGGTTCCGAGATCGCGCTGCCCCGCGATGAAGGTCGCGAAGGCGTTGGGGTCGAACGCCGTGTCGGGCACCATCTCGATGGCCGCCATCACCTGATCACCGCTGCGACTGTCGGGCACGGCGTACACCGCCACGCCGTCGGCGCCGGGAAACCGAGCCAGGATCCGTTCGACGGGAGCAGTCGCGAAATTCTCTCCATCCACGCGGATCCAGTCCGCGGTGCGACCGGCGAACCAGTACACGCCGGCCTCGTCGAGATAGCCGAGATCGCCCGACCAGTACCAGCCGTTGCGGGTGCGCTCGGCGTCGGCCTCAGGGTTGTTGTAGTAACCCTCGAACCGTGACCGGGCGTTGCGGCTGACCAGTTCACCGATCGCCTCACCGGCATTCAGCAGACGGCCGTGCTCGTCGTACTGTGCGCGCGGCTTCTCCTCCGCCGTGACCGGATCGAGGATGACCACGTCGATGCCTTCGAGCGGACGACCGAGTGATCCTTTCGGTTGTCCCGGGTCGGGGACCAGGATGATCGCGTTCTCACTCGAGCCGTACCCCTCGAACACCGGCGGACCGAACCGCGAACGGAACGCACGGACGTCGGCGGGCGCCGACTCCGGTCCGAGGACGTACTTGATCGAATGGTCGCGATCCTCCTCGGTCTCGGGGGTCGCGAGAATGTGATGGAGTGCCCGCCCCACCGTGTTGAAGAACGTCACGCCGTATCGCCGGGCATCCGGGAGGAAGGCCGACGCCGAGAACTTGCGGCGCATCGCAATCGTTGCGCCCGACCGCAGAGCCGGGAAGAGATTCGCGTTCAGGGCATTGCCGTGATAGAGCGGCATCGCGCAGTACAACACGTCGTCGGGCGTAAACATCACGGTCGCGACGGCACGCGCGGCCCGACCCTGGGTCATTCGCACGGCCTTCGGCGCGCCCGTCGACCCCGACGTGAAGAGCAGCGCGAAGAGCGTCTCGGGATCCGGCCGGACCCACGCGTCGAGCTGCACCAACCCGGCCGCCGCGACAAGCCGATCACGGTAGGCCGGGCTGTCGATGTCGAGGATCCGATCGGACGGCAGATCGAGGGGAATGTCCTGCAGCAGTTCGAGCATGGACTGGTCGGTGAGGATGACCTGGCAATCCACGTGGTTGATGTCCGCCGCGAGTTCGGTGCCGCGCCGGGTCGGATTGATGCCGACGACAGCGGCCCCGACGAGCCCGGCGCCCAGCAGGACGAAGATGAACTCGGGCACGTTCTCGAGCAGTACCCCCACATGGAACGGGCCCGGCCGTCGGAGCTCGAACAGTAGCTCGGCGCGGACGCGAGCTTCGGCGACCACCTCCCGCCAGGACCATGCTCGATCCTCGAAGCGGAGACCCGTCGTGTCGTCCTCGGCGCGAGCCAGCACCAGCTCCGCGAATGTTGCCGGCGCGTCTGGAAAGGGCTCGTGCTCGCTCACATGAACGAGGTGTGCTCGTCGAGCCCGAGTTCGGGTTGCGGTCCGGCGAAGATGCTCTGCAGGTTGCCCACACCCACCCCACCGCCCACCGGGTCGTCGACCCGAACGATGCAGTCACGAATCTGGTGGAGGCGGCGAGCCTCGTCGAAGGTGGTGCAGTCGGCGACGTGTTCACCGTCGACGTGATCCCGGCCGCGCCACTCGCCGTGCCAGTGCCCATCGAACCCGAAGTACAGGCCCGCACCCAAGTGGAAACCGGTGGCCGACAGCACCGTGATCTCGAGATCACGGGCGGTCCCGTCGGGCATGGTCGCGTGGAGTACCCCACCCCGCAGACGGCGATTCACGGGATCGACATCGAGCTCCGGCACCAACGCGGCGTACGGCTCGCGTCTCCCGTCCGGATGTTCGAATCCGCCTTGCAGCTCGGTGCGCTGCCAGTCTCCGAAACTGTGCCGCTGGTAGTACGTGTGGAGCCCGTAGTGGGTGCCATCAGGTCGCGTCATGAGAATCGGCGACCAGATGACCGTCGTCGCCACACTCGTGGGCGTCGGTGCCGGAACGAGATCCGTCGGTGGCACCCCGACTTGGTAGCGCACCCCCCAAGAGTGATCGCGGGTGGAGACCCACGGTTGATCGCCGAACTCGATGCGCTCACCGGCGACCGCCACCCAACCACTCGCGGTCCCAATGTGGTGGTAGCGAGCGATATCGGCGTCGACGCGCCGACCGTCGCGGGCGCGGTGCACCTCGTGGTGCTCGAGCACTGCCGGAACGGCGCCCTCGAAGATCCACTCGAACGACACCGGTTGGGTGTCGTTGGGCGCAAGCGCGAACCGGATGCTGCGCATCGGATCGAGCACCTCGTACTGGATCGGACCGACCACGGTGGTGTCACCGTCGGTGCCGAGCTCTCGGCTGGCCCGCACGGTCCACTGCTCGACGCCGCGCGACACGCCGCCGTACGCGTCCATGATGCCGCGGTTCGGGTACTTGCCGAGACCGAAGGCGAGGGACATCGAACCGTCGCGCGCGCCGGCCATGGCACAGATCTTCTCGGTCCACGATCGGTCCGACTGCGAGACCGTCGCGAACGTGTCGACGATCTGGTGGGCCAGCAGTTCGTCGAGCGGTCCGAGTGGCCCCAGTTCCGTCACCGCTGACTCCCTCGCCGACCCCCGAGCGCACTCCGCAGCATCACCAGCCGCAATCTATCCGGGGTCTCGAAGCCAATCCGAAGGTTGCCCGAACCCCATCGCAAGGTCGACTCAATACTGTTGTCCCGGCAGAGATCGCAACGCGAGTCCTGCCGGCACCGCCATCCGGTGGCCGGCGCCACGAACACGGAGGTACCCCGGCCATGACACCCAACCACCACCGTGCGTCCCGCCAACCTGGCGGCCGGGCGCGGACCGGGCTCGTGTGCGTCGCAGTTCTGATCGGGATGACCGCCCTCTCATGTGGCTCGTCGTCGGCCACGTCGTCCCCGACGTCCACCTCGTCGACGACGGCATCCACGTCGCGGGGACCTACCGAGTCGGCCGATCTCACCGCCGGCTTCAAACAAGCCACCTGGGGATCCGGCGTCACCGTCACCTACGCCGACGGCAAACTCCGCTTCGTCTCGGACGGGCTACCGAATCATCAACGGAACGCGCAGTACGCACTCCCGAACGCCGGGGTGCAGGTCCCGGGTGCCGCCACCGCGACCGCGGGCGCCGACCCCACTGTGGCCCAGAGCTACGAAGTGTCGATCTCGCTGAGTCCTACCAAAGCCTCGTCGACCACGTCGACAAGTCTCGGGATCATCGGGCACATGATCTCGGGCGCGTCGCTCTTCAACCCGTACGAAGGCGACGGCAGCACGGTGGCAACGGCATCGAACTTCTCCGTGAAGAACTCGAGTGGTGACGACGTGTACTTCCTCGACGACTGTGCAGGCCACCCGACTCCGATGGGCCAGTACCACTATCACGCGCTTCCCAAGTGCGTCACGACCCAGGTCGACCAGACCGACGGACCGTCCCACATCATCGGGATCGCGCTCGACGGCTACCCGATCTACGGCAACCGCGATAGCAAGGGCCAAGAAGTCATGGCCGCCGACCTCGACGAATGCAACGGCATCACCAGCGCCACCCCGGAGTTTCCGAATGGCGTGTACCACTACGTGCTGCTCGACACGAAAGACTCGACGTCGTCGATCCGCTGTTTCGCCGGGACCGTCGACGCGGCACTGAAGATGTCGCAGCGGATGCCCGGCATGGGTGGGCGGGGTGGTCCGGGTGGGCCAGGTGGCGCGCAGGGCGGTCCCCCACCCGGACAATGACCGACCCCATCAGTACTCCCACGGCGCTCCTAGGACGGTGTCCCTCGTAGCAACCCATGAAGTAGAGGAACTCGAGCGTCGTCGGTGGTCGAGGTGGTCGTCACGACGATGCGCGCCAGACGCGACCATCAGGAAACTCGTACTCGATTTCGCTGAACGACGTTGCTGCGAAACAGTAGAAGAGTCGCAACTCGTCGTCACCAGTGTTGATCGTGTGGTGCCACTCGCCGCCGGGGATGAAGACCGTGCATCCGCTGGAGACATCGAACGTCTCGTCTCCGGCGCGGACGCGACCGGAACCGCTCAGAAAGCAGTAGATCTCCGCCCGCGCGTGTCGGTGGGGCTCGGCGCGGTGCCCGGGCAAGATCGTGCACATCCCCGCCACCAGCTCGTCCGACGGGTGACGGTCGGCGCTGACCAGGGTTGTCCAGGACAACTTCGGCGCATCCGCCCACGACTCTGCCGGTAGCTGCCCATGGGCGACCGACAAGGGTCGGAGCCCCCGGGTGGTTGCTGGTGGAGTTTCGTCGCCCACCGGGCAATTTTGCCCGATGGCGCCACTCCGCGCGGTGATCGAAGTCGTGAAGAACCGTCGACGAATTCGTGAACAAGGAGGTCGCGGTAGCGGCGCCTACCATCGGCGGCCCCGGGAGCATGAGGAGTATCGAGTGGGCACAGCAATCGAATGGGGTCAGATCCAAGGGCGAGTCATCACGTTTCCGATGGAAGTTCGATCCTTCAACGCCGTGACCATGGGATTCAGTGTGGCGACCTCCGCCGCGTCGGCGCTGCTTCCGGGCGATGCCTTCGAACTCGTCGAAGTCGGTGACGGCGTCGCCCAGCTCATCGTCAGCATCTGCGACTACCGAGACAACCCGTGGGGCGACTACAACGAGGTCAACTTGGGATTTCTCGCCCGTCCGGCCGGCGCGCCGCTCGACGTGATCGGCTCATTCGTCTACCGGATGCCCGTGGACCAGGCGTTCACCTGCGAAGCCGGCAATGCCGTCATGGGATTCCCCAAGACCGTCGAGCGGATCGACATCAGCTACGAAGCCGGGTCGGTGCGCGCAGAACTCTGGCAGGACGCCGCGCTCGCGCTCGCCGTCGTCGTCCCATGCGCCGAGCCGGTCGGGCCGCCGACGCGGATGGAGGCCGTGAGTTACTCCTACCTCGACCACGTTGCGTACGGAACACCCCTCGACATCGAGATGGGCCGCGGGGTCGTCGACCCGCACGACGTCCGCATCGAACTCGGGACAGGCGCGATCGCCGACGAACTCCGCACGCTCGGCCTCCCCACCGCACCCGATTTCGCCAGCTGGGGTGAGGATCTCTCGGCCACGTTCCTGCTCGGCCAACCGGTGTAGCGCGCGCCGCGACCCCTACCCGTCTGTACACCGCTGGGACACTCACGACTGCGCTGCCACCCCACGGACGGCGACGGACGCACCTCCCGTCGGCGGCCAACGTGCCGCGGTGGACGAGGAGTTTCGCAATCCGTAAGGACGTCGAGTTTCGGGCCACGCCCAACGGGTGACAGGATGCCGCCGACAACCGACTCGAAGGAGCCGCCGTGAACGATCTCGAACAACGACTCGACCAGGTCCTCCCGACGATCCGCGACGGGGCAGACGCGACCGACGCCGACGCGAAGTTCCCGACCGAGTCGATCCGGGCATTGGCCGACTCAGGCCTCCTCGGGCTGCTGCTCCCAAAAGGCGCGGGCGGCATGGGTGGCGGGCCGCGAGACCTCGTCGAGGCGATGATGACGGTCGCGACGGCGTGTGGTTCGACGGCGATGGTGTATCTGATGCATCTGTCGGCGGCCGCAGTCACGGCTGCGGCCCCACCGGATGACGGCGGTGACCAGCTCCTCGCCGATCTCGCTTCGGGAGCGAAGCTCGGCACGCTGGCCTTCAGCGAGAAGGGTTCGCGGAGCCACTTCTGGGCACCGGTCTCGCGGGCGATCAGGACGAGTGCCGATTCGGTCACGATTGGAGCGGACAAGAGCTGGGTCACGTCCGCGACCACCGCAGACGTCTACGTCGCGAGCTGCCTGACCGCGGAGTCCGAAGGTCCGACCGACACGAATCTGTACGTGGTCGACCGTTCGGCCGAGGGCGTCACGGTGCTCGGCTCCTTCGACGGGATCGGCCTGCGCGGCAACGATTCCGCGCCGGTGCGCCTCGATGTTCAGGTCGACAATGGCGCACGTCTCGGCGACGAGACGGCGGGCTTCGGCTTGATGATGCAGGTGGTCCTGCCGTGGTTCAGCCTCGGCAACTCCGCGGTATCGCTCGGATTGGCCCGGGCCGCGTTCGAGGCTGCGATCGCCCACGCGTCGGGCGCGCGGCTCGAGCATCTCGATTCGAGTTTGTCTGACCTTCCGACGATCCGGGCCTACCTCGCGAAAGCGTGGGCCGACCTTGCCGCGCACGAAGCGCTCCTGAAAGAGACCGCGGCGCGCGTCGAGAACCCTGACGACGGCACCGTGCTCGCCGTTTTGACTACGAAGGCGGCGTGCAACGAAGCGGCGCTACGGATCACCGACACCGCGATGCGGGTCGCTGGTGGAGCGGGGTTCTCGAAGCATCTCGGCATCGAGCGCTACGCGCGCGATGCGCGCGCCGGATTCGTGATGGCCCCCACGTCTGACGCTCTCTTCGACTTTGCCGGCCGTGCCCTCTGTGGCATGGACCTCTTCTGAGTCCCGAAAGGACTTGACCGATGGCTGATCGCCAGGAACTTCTCGTTGGTGCCGTTGCGTACAGCGCCAACGTCGTCCCGATCTGGGAAGGGATCCGCGACTACTTCGCCGAGAGCAGGGCGCCAATGGATTTCGTCCTGTTCTCGAACTATGAACGGCAGGTCGAAGCGCTCCTCGCCGGCCACATCGACATCGCATGGAATACCAACGTCGCGTGGATCCGGACACTGCGCCGCACCGGCGGCACCGCAGTGGCGCTGGCAACGCGCGACACCGACTTGGTCTTCACGACCGTGATGGTCGGAAGAGCGGGTTCTGGACTCGAGGGCATCGAAGCGCTCCGAGGCAAGAAGGTGGCGCTCGGCTCACGCGACTCCGGCCAAGCACGTATTTTGCCGTTGCACTTCCTTCGCCGCGCCGGAATCACAGAGTCCGACATGGATCTCGTGATCTTCGACTCCGACGTCGGCAAACACGGCGACACCGGCAGATCCGATCTCGACGCGCTGCGCGCCGTGATCGATGGCGACGCCGATGTCGCCGCGATTGGCATCAACACCTGGAACTCACTCCGCGCCGGAGGCGACGAAGCCGTGGCCGATCTCGCCGTCGTGTGGGAGTCCGAGCCGTACAGCCACTGCAACTTCTCCGTGCTCGACACGTTGTCGCCCGAGCGGACCCAACCCTGGGTCGAACATCTCCTCGCGATGGACTGGGAGATTCCCGAGCACCGTCGGATTCTCGAACTCGAAGGACTGACGGCGTGGAAGCTTCCCGAACTCGAGGGCTACCGCTCGCTCGCCGCAGCAATGGACGAGCAAGACATCTCGGATCACTGGTGACCAACCCGATCCGGAAACGTTTCCGATGTCGTTCGATCTGACCCTCCGCCTCATCGAAGCGGTCGGGGCGACAGCCGCGGGCACCACGGTGATGGTTCAGCTCGACGGGCCAGACGAAGTCAGGACCGCCGCGAACTGGGCCGACGCCACCGGCAACACGGTCCTGACTGTCCACCCTGACGCCGTCGAGATCTACCGGGGTCGGATCGCCGACCCGATCGACGCGCTGAGCCCTGAGCGACGGCCGGGTCATCGCTTGTGGATCTACACCAACTTCCACTGCAACCTCGCCTGCGACTACTGCTGTGTCGAGTCCTCGCCCACGGCTCGGCGCCGAACCATCGAAACCGACGAGTTCGCCGCCATCGTCGGCGAAGCGGTCGGCGCGGGCGTCGCCGAGCTGTACCTCACCGGCGGCGAGCCTTTCATGCTCATCGACCTCGATGAACGACTACGAGTCGCCACCGCCGCGCGCCCGACCACGGTCCTCACCAACGCCATGCAGTGGCACGGCGAACGGCGACGGCGCCTCGACGCGCTACCGCGCGACAACCTCACGTTCCAGATCAGTCTCGATTCGGCGACACCGGACCTCCACGATCGTCACCGTGGCGCCGGGAGTTTCGCCAAGGCTGTCAACGGCATCGGCGTGGCAACTGAACTCGGCTTTCGAATCCGCGTTGCCGCGACCCTCGGACCCGATGCCGGAACGACGGAACAGGAACTCGAAAAGTTCTTCGACGACCTGGAGCTCGAACCCGATCAGCGAGTGATCCGACGCGTCGCCAAACAAGGATCGGCAAACGCCGGCCTCGCCGTGTCGCGAGCATCGCTGATCCCCGAGGTGTGCGTCACCGCCGAAGGTGTCTGGTGGCATCCCGTCGCCGCCATCGACCCGTCAATGAAAGTCGTCGACAACTGGGCTCCGCTCCGAACGACGATCGACACGATCTGTGACGAGTACCGCACGCACCGAATCGCCAACGACGTGCTCGCCAGCACGTTCCCCTGCGCCTGAGCAGGCACATCAACACGTGCACGGTTGTCTGGCGTTGGCGCCCAACTGACCGTCGGGATCTGGAATCTATTCGATAGCTGATACGCTATCACCATGGTTTCGTCGTCAACCCTCCTCCGGCAGGCGCGCTCGCTGCGCCACCAGACGCAACGCGCGGTCGCAGCGCGATCGGGGATCGCCCAGCCGACCATCGCCGCGATCGAGTCGGGGCGGCGTGACGCGACCGTGACCACAATCTCGCGCCTCGTTGACGCCGCAGGTTGCCAACTCGCGATCCTGCCCACGCGTGCGCCTTCCGTAGCCGCGGTCGCCTCGACGATCGAGGAGGCGCTTCGCGCCGCAGACGAGCCCGGCGCGTTCCGCCACGTCATCCAGCTTGCCGACGACCTCAAGGATGTTGAGCCCGCGCTGGCGGTCGCATTGTGTGCGCAACCACCAGCTCCGACCGGGTCCGATCGTTACGACGCGCTCCTCGCCGCGCTGGTCGAACACCGGCTCCGCGGACGTCGCCTCCCGGTGCCCACCTGGGTCCGCGAACCACAGCGGACACTCCCCCACCCGACTCCGCTCCTCGACGTGGACTGGTACCGCGAACTCAGCGATGCGACCGCTCCGCGCGCGTTTCGCAAGCACAACATCCTCATTCCTGCCGGTGAGCTCGAGAGCGTGTAACCCAGTGTTTCCCCGACCGAGATCAGCCGCTTACTCGTGACCCTCGCAGCGAAGCTCGACGAGCGTGGCGTCGTCGCGACGATCACGGTCGCAGGTGGAGCGACCATGGGATACGTCTACGACGCGCGGCCGTCGACGCGAGATGTCGATGCGCTTCTCCGACCGAAGGACGCAGTGCTCGCCGCAGCGGCAGAAGTCGCCGAAGCCGAAGGGCTCCCCGACGATTGGCTCAACGACAAGTTCGCGATGTTCTGGCCGCAGCATGGCAGCCCCGACTTCAGCGTCGTCGAGGAGCACGGCTCCGTCACCATCCGCTACGCCGGACCGCGAGTCATGCTCGCCATGAAGATGCTCGCGTCCATTCGCGGCCGACGAGACACCGACGACCTCGTCCACCTACTCGAGCCTGCCGGGGTGTCGAACGTCCAGCAGGCCATCGAGATCTTCGAAGACTTCTACCGAGACCACGACATCCCTCCGCAGGCGCTCGCGGTCATCGAAGCAGCGCTCGCCACCCGCGAATAGCGAGCCGAGATCGCACCGACCCCTGACTACGGAATTCGCACGCCAGAGATGGCTCGAGCGATCACGAGGCGTTGGATCTCCGAGGTGCCTTCGAAGATCGTGTAGTTCCTCTTGGCTCGTCTGCTCGGTGGGCTTCAGTCCGCTGACCTGCACGGATTCTCCACCGGCTCCACTCGTATCCACGAAGTTCGGTGCAGTTGTAGGGATGAAAGTCGGGATGCCAAGCGTGCCGGAACCTACGAGTCGTCAGAATCTCTCAGGGACTCGAGTTCGGGAAGTGCGTCGCGATCCTTGTCGCGATTCGCGAACTGCTTCGACGCGATGATGTCGTCGAGTCCGGCAACGCGTACCGCGACGTCGCCGATGCGCGTGGCGCTCGCACGGTGATCGAGATCGGTGAAGTCGACATGACGACCCGTACGATCTCTGAGGTACGCCAAAACGTCGACGTCGCCTGAGTCAGTCCGCCAGGTCGAGATCTCCATCGCCGCCAACGCACGGCCATCCAGGATCACGGGTAACGCTCGTGCGGTTTCGTCGTCGAGCGCCGACGCGCAGGAATGCTCCAAGCTCTCGCAACGCATCAGCGACACGATCGAGATTGTCGGGTTCACGACTCGCGACAACATCGAGGTCGTAGGTGAGTCGCTGCGCCCCGTAGAGACGAGTCGCAACACCGCCGATCAGCAGGTAATCAACGTTGTGCAACGCGAAGACGCGAACGATCCGTTCGATGTCGAGCTGCGGTTCGCCAGCCTGGTTAGTCATCTGCTGATTCGTCGGCTCGACTTGTCCGCATCGCAGCGAAGAACTCGACGACGTTCTCGGGGGTGTCCAGTCGGTGGCCGTCGAGAGTGAGCGATACGTCGTCGCGTGTCGGCGGGTCCGCGCCTGCGAACACCTCGGACGCTTCGTAGGATTCTTTCAATCGCGCCATCTGCCCACGGTAGTTCCGGGATCCATGCACTCAGACCCTCCGGCCTCTGCCGTCGCGTCCGTTGATCGCGAACGGGACTTCGTCCGATGCCGATCGTGCGCCGACCCAGTACTCTGCGATTCGCGTGCACAGCGTCGCGGCGTCATCCCGCCGACCCCTGACTACGGAATTCGCACGCCAGAGATGGCTCGGGCGATCACCAGCCGCTGGATCTCCGAGGTGCCTTCGAAGATCGTGTAGTTCCTCTTTGTCCGCCTGCGCGATCGGCTGCAGTCCGCTGACCTGAACCGATTCTCCACGGCGTCCGTCGTGTCCACGGCGTGCGGTCGAGTTGTAGGGATGAAAGTAGGGATGCCCACTGGCAGCCCCAAAATCGGCCAGCGCGCGGACCGCATCGATGTCATCGATTCAAGCCGAAAGCTCTCCTCGCTTTCGCTTCGACGGTCTTGAGCGTCGCTCCGATCGCGCCGTTGACACAGAGTTCTTCCCAGCCCCGAGGGTCACGTCAAGCGATAGAGCTTGATGTCATTGCCGTGCGGGGTTCGACCCACCGGCTCGAACGTGACCCGGCCGGTGGCGACGATCTGGTCGTGGCAACAGGTGTTGACATAGAGAATGGTGACCGTACGCGGGTGTTCATCGACAGATTCGATCACGCGGGTCATGCATTGTGTCATCACCGCGGCCGGGAACGGGCTGTAGAGATACAGGAAGTCGTAGTCGCGGTAGCGGTCGAAGCGAGCCGCGTCCGTCGTGAAGATCGTGCTGCGTCGCTCGTGAAGCCTGGCGAAGTTCGACCGGGCGACCGCCGCCAACTCGGACGCGACCTCCAGCCCATCGACCCGGGCAAACGGGAATCGCAGCATCGTCCGGATGGCGCTGCCCTTGCCGCATCCGATGTCGAGTGCGCGCGATGCACGGCTGACCTTGATCCCTCGTAACAGTTGTCGCAGCTCGTCGCCGCCTGACGGTGACGACGGAAAGACGACCGTCGGATCCAGGCCGAGATCCTCTGGGAGGGTGATGCTCTGGAAATCGAGGCCTCGCAGCGGATCAAGCCGATCCCGGATGGGATCCGGACGCCACGCCGAACGTGTCGCGGTCGAGGCATCGGTCGGTGCGAATCTGGCTCTCATGTCGTTCGTCCCAATCAGTGAGGTGTATTGATCATGGACCTCGTTGAGGTCTGTTGATGAAATGAGCCCCGCGTTCGGTGGAGTCGGGCTCCTGGAATCCAAGCGATGCTGAGTGCTTCGAAGCGGAGGGTCGAGCCACCCTCTGCATTGGATGACGGGGCCGCAGGGAGCTTGCACCAAAATGGCCCGGCATGGAGCTGCTCTTGCTGTCGAACTCCACCAACTATGGGGCCGAGATGTTCGCCCACGCCGCGGCAGCGTTCGAGGAGGTGGCCGCGGGAGCCACCGTGACCTTTGTTCCGTATGCGCTCGCGGACTGGGACGACTACGCGGACCGGGTGACGGCCGCGCTCGGTGCGTTCGGTATCGAGGTCACTTCCGCACACCGCTCCGATGCCCCGGACCAGGCGATCCGCGATGCCGAAGTGGTGATGATGGGTGGTGGCAACAGCTTCCGACTGCTCGATGCGCTCTACGGCCTCGACGTTATCGAGGAGCTCGGAGCGCATGTGCGCGCCGGGACCACGCGCTACATGGGCGCGTCGGCCGGGACCAACGTCGCGTGTCCGACGATCCGCACGACCAACGACATGCCGATCTGTCAACCGCCGAGCTTCGCCGCGCTCGGATTCCTGCCGTTCCAGATCAACCTTCACTACGTCGACGCCGATCCGGCCTCGACGTTCATGGGTGAGAGCCGGGAGGAGCGTATCGGTGAGTTCCTCGAAGAAAACCACTGCCCGGTGCTCGCGATGTACGAAGGCTCGTGGCTGCGGGTCACGGGCGGCACGGCCACAGTCACCGGTCGGGCCCGCCTCTTCCAGCGCACAGGCTGTGAGGCGTTCGACGACGGCGTCGACGTCTCCGAGCTGCTCCAACTGACTCCGATGTTCGACGGTGGAACGCGGCCCGGACGCGGCGGCTCCGCCTAACACTCGCGGCGGACGTTCTGCATGAGAGCGTGACCGCACCCGCGATCAAACGAGGGACGAGCCGACGATCGGTAGATCGCTCAGCCTCAACGCCTATGAGTGCGCGTTCCTAAATCACGCGCACGTTCTGCGCTTCCTCGCCCTTCTTGCCGGGTGCCACGTCGAACTCGACGCGCTGGCCCTCGTCAAGGCTCTTGTAGCCGTCGCCCTGGATGTTGGAGAAATGAACGAAGACATCGTCACCCTGCTCGCGCGAGATGAAGCCGAATCCCTTGTCTGCGTTGAAGAACTTCACTGTCCCTTGTGCCACGAATACTCGTTTCTCCGCGCGGCAAGCCAACCAGTTCGGCCTGCTCACACCAAAGACTTTACTCACGGGTTTCGGCGCCGCTCTCTGCGAGCGCAGGCGTCGTCACCCAGAGCGCAACGCATTACGGAATTCGCACGCCAGAGATGGCTCTAGCGATCACGAGGCGTTGGATCTCGGACGTCCCTTCGAAGATCGTGTAGATCTTCGAATCGCGGTGCCACTTCTCCACCGGGTACTCACGCACATAGCCGTAGCCGCCGAGGATCTGGATCGCCTGCTCGGTGACCCACACCGCAACTTCACCGGCCTTGAGCTTGCTCATCGAGCCCTCGCCGGCCGTGAACTCCTTGCCGTTGTGGCCCATCCAGCACGCCCGGTGCACAAGGAGGCGAGCGGCGTCGAGTTCCATCTTCATGTCGGCGAGCTTGAAGGCGATGCCTTGGTTCTCGATGATCGCCTTGCCGAACGCCTTGCGCTCCTTGGCGTAGTCGAGGCTGTACTCGTACGCGGCCCGTGCGATACCGAGCGCCTGCGCCCCGACGAGCGGACGACTCGCCTCGAACGTGCTCATCGCCGCCTGCACCCGGCTCGACTGACCCTCACGAGCACGCGCCATGCGGGCGTCGAGCTTCTCCTTGCCGCCGAGCAGACAACGACCCGGCACGCGCACGTCGTCGAGGACGACCTCGGCGGTGTGGCTGGCCCGGATACCCATCTTCTGGAACTTCTGTCCCATCGAGAGGCCCTGGGTGCCCGGCGGCACGACGAAGCTCGCCTGGCCGCGACCCTTGAGCTCGGGATCGACCGACGCGACGACGACATGAACGGTCGGCCAATGGGTGATACCGCCGTTGGTGATCCACGTCTTGGTGCCGTTGATGACCCATTCGTCGGTCGCTTCGTCGTAGACCGCGCGGGTGCGCAGGTTGGAGACGTCGGAACCCGCGTCGGGCTCGCTCACCGCGAACGCGGCGAGCTGTACTTTCTCAGGGGTACCGAAGCACTCGGGGACCCACTCGGCAATCTGCTCGGGCGTGCCGTTGCCGACGATGCCCGAGACCCCGAGCGTCGAGCCCAAGATCGCGAGCCCGATGCCGGCACAGCCCCATGCGAGTTCCTCGCTGGCGAGCGCGAACGTCAACCCGGTCGGGTCGGAGAACCACGACGAGACCGCTTCCCACGAGTACAGCCCGATGTTGGCGGCCTCCTGGATGACCTCCCACGGGGTCTCTTCCTTCTCGTCGTACTCCGGCGCCACCGGGCGGATCACGTTCTCCGCGAAGTCGTGGACCCACTTCTGCATCTGCAGTTGGTCTTCGTTGAGTTCGAGACTGAAATCAGACATGACGCGGCACTCCTCACGTCGCCCGGTGGGGCGGAAGTTACTGATCGGTAACCAGAATGGTAGCCGACAAATCCTGAGGCGCCCGAACGTCGAATTGCTTCCGGACGACCAGCGGTCCGGGACTCCGGCTCAACAGTCACCGCGGAGCGCCTCAGCTGCTGCGTCCGGCAACTATCCCTGATCCGGCGCGCCCGACTGCCACCATGGTGCCCATGTTGCAGGTGCGAGGGCTCTCAGTCGAGGTCGGGGGCAAGCTCCGGGTCGACAATGCCTCGTTCTCGTTGCACCCCGGCGACACCGTCGGGCTGGTCGGCCGGAACGGTGCCGGGAAGACCTCGATGCTCAAGGTCATCGCCGGCGAGTCCCCTGCTGCGGCCGGGATCGTCTCGCATCCGCCCGCGGTCGGCTACCTCCCCCAGAACCCGCGACCACGGGGCTCGGGCGTCGATTCCACCGGCCTCTCCCACGTGCTGTCCGGCAAAGGGCTCGACGAGCTCGCGTTGCGCATGGAGAAGTTGCGACTGAAGGTCGACGAGACCGGCGCGGAGCGCGACGCGGCCCGCTTCGCCCGGGTTGAGGAAGAGTTTCGTGACGGCGGCGGGTACCGCGCGGAGTCCGATGTGCGCACCATCGCTGCCGGCCTCGGTCTCGGCGACGACCGGCTCGACCTCCCGCTCAACGCGCTCTCCGGCGGTGAACGGCGTCGCGTCGAACTCACTCGCATCCTGTTCGCGGGCAGCGACTTGCTGCTGTTGGACGAGCCGACCAACCACCTCGACAACGACGCCAAGCAATGGCTCATGGGGTTCTTGCGCAGCTACCGCGGCGCGCTGCTCGTCATCAGCCACGACCTCGACCTGCTCGACGCGTCGATCACGCGCGTCCTGCATCTCGACGAAGGTGAAGTGATCGAGTACCGCGGCACGTACTCGCAGTATCAGGTGTCGCGCGCGGCCGACGAGCAACGACTCGCGAAGCTCGCGAGTCGGCAGGAGTCCGAGATCCAACGGCTCGAACAGTTGGCCAACAGCATGCGCGGCCAGACCGCCAAGCGCGCCAAGACCGCGAAGGCGATCGATACCCGGGTCGCCCGGCTGGCGCGTGATCAAGTGACCGGACCCAAACGGCAGCAGCGCATCGGGGTGCGATTCCCCGACCCGCCGCGGCCGGGGCGCGTGGTCCTCGAGGTCGACGGCATCACCAAGGGCTACGGCGGACCCAACATCTTCGAGGATGTCACGTTCGCGGTCGAGCGCGGTGAGCGGCTCGTCGTGATGGGCCTCAACGGTGCCGGCAAGACCAGCCTGATGCGCATCCTCGCGGGTCAGACCGACCCGGACGACGGGACCTTCTCCTTCGGCCACGGCGTCTCCGCCGGGTATTACGCCCAGGAACACGAGGGCATCCACGCCGGGACGACGGTCATCGATCACCTCAAGACCGTCGGCCTCCCCGAGTCGCAACTGCGCACCCTGCTCGGCACGTTCGGGCTCTTCGGCGACGTCGCGTTCCAAGACGCGGGCACATTGAGCGGTGGTGAGAAGACCAAGCTCGCGCTCGCGCAGCTCGTCACCGGGCGTCACAACCTCCTGCTCCTCGACGAGCCGACCAACAACCTCGACCCACCGTCGCGCGACGCGATCGGCGACGCACTCTCGGACTGGCCGGGCGCGGTCGTGCTCGTGAGTCACGATCCCGACTTCGTCTCCCGGCTCGACCCGAGTCGCGTCCTCATGATGCCCGAGGGCGATCTCGACTACTGGTCCGACGACATGCTCGACCTCGTCGCCCTCGCCTAATCCACTTTCCCACTCGTTACCACCCAGCGATTGGCGGATGGTGACGCGCTGAGGACCACCCGATGCCAAACGCTGCGGAGTGGGGTCAGGTGGTTGCGCTCGTCGAGCTGGTCGGGAGCGTCGTCGTCGTAGTGGTCGACGTCGAAGTCGTCGTCGAGGTCGACGATGTGGTCGAAGTCGAAGTACTCGACGTGGTCGACGACGTGGAGCTGGACGACGACGACGTCGATCGCGGCACGGTCGTCGACGTTGTGGTGGGCGTGGTCGAGGACTCGGTCGCCTTCCCGACGGCGACGCCGATTCCGGCACCCGCCAACAACAACACGAACGCAATGGACCACACCGATGCGGGCCTCATGCCATTCCCGCTCTCGGCCCTGCGGACGCCAAGACGGCGCCACTCGCTGACGGACTCAGCACGGACGGCGCCGTCGCAAGCGCTCCTGTCGCTGCCGCTCGGGCCACGCAGCGCCCGGATCTCATCGACCGCACACCCCGTTGGTCGCAGCTCATGCGCTCGCCATGTCCATGAAGGCGCGGAGTTCCCGCTCGACATCGGGACCGCACGGTTGGAACAGGATCTCGCTGGTTCCGGCCGCCGCCGTGGCATCGAGACGGGCCCGCAACGTGGGCGCGTCGGCGGTCCAGGTGAAGTTGGTCAAGCCCTCGCCGGAGAGCAACGGACGGTCTCGTTCGCAAACATTCACCAGATGATCTTCGTGCGTGGCGAGGTGTCGGAGGTGGACCGGGATCCGTTCCAGCTCCTCTCGCCATGCGGCGCCACCCGGAAAACCATCGACGGCCGCCGGATCGGCCTCGTACATCCCGTGGTACACGACCGTCAGCGCGGGGCCCGCGGCGAGCAACGCCCGCTCGGAATCCGGCGACTCGCCCGGGTCGAGCACCGTGCCGAACGCCAGCAATGCACACCATTCGAACTCGGGATAGCTGCCGAAGATCGACATCACGCCGTCGCCGAGCTCACGGGCGACCGCGAACCCCTTCGGCCCGTTCGCCGCCACCAGGATCGGTACCGGAGCCACGTCGAGATAGCCGGCGGGCGGCATCAGCTTCGTGACCTTGCCCTCGACGATCATCGATTCGCCGTTCAGAAGACCCTTGACCTGGGCGATGTAGGTGCGGGTCTCGGCCCAGGTGAGCGGGCGCTGCCCCATCGTCATGCGCGCGGTGAAGCCGGTACCGATCGCGACCGCGAGCCGACCCGGTGCGAGCGCCGAGACCGTCGCGATCGCGCTCGCCTGGGTGACGGGGTGCCGCAGATTCGGGACCAGGACGCCCGGGCCGATGCCGATGCGGCTGGTCTGCTCGGCGATGCGCGCCAAGTGGACCCAGACGTCGCCGTAGAGCGCAGGCGAGTCGTAGAGCCAGACTCGTTCGTAGCCGAGCGACTCGGCCAGTTGCGCGTGAGCGACCACATCGGGGCCGGGTGGAAACGCACACGAGATCTGGATCGAACCACTCACAGCTCTCCAAAGAGGTCGGGGCGGCGGTGCTCGCCGCTCGGCAGGGTCGTACGAATCCGCGTCTGCGCGCTCAGGTCCAGATCCGCGGTGATGAAACAGTCCTGATCGGGGGCGGTCGCGAGCGCGACGCCCCACGGGTCGATGATCATCGACCGGCCGTGCCAATGGAGCTTCTCGGTCGAGCTTCCCCGCTGGTTCGGGGCGATGACGAAGACCTGATTCTCGATGGCGCGAGCACGCAGGAGCGGCTCCCAATGGTCCTTGCCCGTCGCCGCCGTGAACGCCGACGGCAGCACGATCGTGTTCGCCCCGGCCGCCAAGTGGGCGCGGAACAGCTCGGGAAAGCGCAGGTCGTAACAGGTCGCCATTCCGATCCGGAGGCCGGCGGCGTCGGCGATCACGACGTCGGCACCCGCGGTGATGGTGGCCGATTCGCGATGCACGGCACCCGGCACGTCGACGTCGAACAGGTGGATCTTGCGGTAGGTGGCGACGAGATCTCCCTGCGGGTCGATCAGACACGAGGTGTTGTGCAGGTGATCGTCGCCCCGGGTGCTGTGCTCGACGAAACTCCCGGCGAGCAGCGTGATGCCGTGATCGATCGCCCGCGTGCGGGCCCACGTGATCGTGGGCCCGTCGAGCGGTTCGGCCGCCTCGCGCAACTCTCGGGCGCTCCCCCAGCAGTTGAAGAGCTCAGGCAACGCCACGAAGGATGCCCCGGCATCGACCGCGCCGGTAATGAGCGCCGCTGCGAGCGCGAGATTGCGGTCCTGATCCGGCGTGGAACACATCTGCACGGCGGCGACTCGCATCCGCCCGACCCTACCGGCCCGCTATCCAGGCGGAGCAAGACAGGCTTGGCCGCCACACGTGTCGACGAGCACGCCAGTGTTTTTCAGGAACTCCGACTTCTGGAGTTGGGCGGCGGGCGTTCGGCGCGGGAACTCGTGCGGGTCGCTGCCGAACTCGGGTTCGGTCGGGGCCACGTTGCCGAGCGGCGGGTGGGGATTTCCGCTGTCCCAGTAGACGATCGCCGAACCGTTCCACGGGAGGAACGAGATCGGAGTGATCCCCCAGAACGGGACGACGTCCGGGCTGCGACCGGCCGCCAGCCCCGGCAACAGAATCCGTGCTCCTACCGTGCGCGCCGCGACCTCCGCGGTCACGTTGGCGACCTGGTGATCGCCGAAGGCGACGTCGTAGAGCACTTGGTGGCGGGGCGTTCCGGGGTACGGGTCGTCGGTGATGTGCTGCGCGTACCCGTTCGCTTCGGAACGGTCCCAGAGCATCTGCACGATCGAGAACCACAGCACCCGGTCGAGTTCGTTCGGGTACGCCGGGTTCAGGATCTGCTTGTAGGTCTCGAAGTCGGAGCTGCGTTGGAGCAAGGTCGAGTAGTTCATCCCCGGGACGCCGAGCACGGCGCGGGTGAAGTCGGTCGACACGGCGGTGAGCGCGCCGCCGAGGATCCCACCTTGGCTGTTGCCGTCGTAGAAGACGCTGCCGTCGAGCACCGGCGTCGCGTTGGCCCCCATCCGGAACGCCGCGTTGGCCGCGAAGCCATTCGGGTCCTTGACCAGCCGCGCGAGGAACAGTTGGTTCAAGAATCCCTGTTGGGTGCGGTCGGCAACCTTCGGGAAGTTCGAAAGATCTTGCAGCGTCTCGACGGCCACGCCGATGTCTTCGTCGGCAAAGCCACTCCACTTGGTCGCGCAATAGACCATCCGGTGATCGTTGGCCATCGTGCGGACATTCCCGGCGTTGACCTCACCCTGGCTTCCGAGCAGGCCGTGCCCGTAGATCGCACCACGACCGGGCGTCACGGGATCACCGCCAGCGGTGGTGATCGAACGGGGAATGTTGCAGATGAAGCTGGCCGTGAGGTTGCCATTGCGGACGGGCACTGCGTCGGGCCCGGCTCCGGGCGCGTAGGTGAATCGGTTGCCCGGTGACCCGTCACCGGTGAGGTAGCTCGGCACGGTGTACGTGCCGGTCACGCGCCGGAAGATGCGGTCGTCCACGTTGTCGACGATCGAGGCCACCGAGAATGCCGGCGCACCACCGTTGAGCGAGGCGAAGGCGTCGTCACGAATGTGGAGCATGCGACCGGCGAGGTTCTGCTCACTCGCCACGGTGAAGTCCCACGCGAGGTTGAGGTTCCCGCGCGCGATGCCGAAGGTCTCGAGATCGTGCAGCACCGACTCCAGGTGCGGACGCCGCGCTTCGATCGCCGGCGTGAACGTCGGGACGTTGTCTCGGTACAGCACGAAGCCGCGTTCAGCGGGGAGCAGCGAACCATCCGAGCCGCGCAGTTCCCGCATCGCGACGATGAACCGGTGCCCCTCGGGCAGGTTCTTGGCGACCCGCACGATGAGCGCGGCCTCGTTGGCCGGATCCGCCTGCGAGTCGAGTTCCGACCAGATCGGCCATCGCTCCCCCGTCGCCGCGTCGACCAGCACGATCGGTTGATCCGCGTCGAGCGAACGGCCGATGTCGGTGATGGGCGCGGCGCCGGTCGCCCCGAGATCCACACCGGGGGCGTAGGTGACGATCATCGCGCCGGGGCTGAAGCCGTCGTTGCGGTTCCATTCGGTCGGGTCGATCGCCACCCCGTTGGAGTTGACGAGCATCGCCGCGGGGTCGAAATGCACCCGGCGTCCGGTCGCACTCGACGGGTCGGCAACCGTGAAGAAGTCGTTCGGGAACGGCATCAGGCACTTCTTGGAGGCGATGGGATCGCAACGGTCGGCCGCGTCAGTGGCAACGTTCGGTTCCCACGAGATGCTCGCCCACCCGCTCTGACGTTCGCGGCCGTCGTCGGTGTAGGCCCGGGCGCGGATGGTCACCAACCCGGGGGTGAGGTCGGCGGCGTGCAACGCAACCGTCCCGCCGGTGGCGTCGCGGGTGATCCGACTGCTGCTGAGTGTCGTGGTCGCGGTCGGGTCCGGCCACCCGGAGATGACCGAGATCTTGAGCGTCGCCGGGTCGAGGTTCGGGTCGAGACGAACGTCGACGTTCACGTCGCCCGACGCGGGTGCCTGACTCGCGTTCACCGGCGCGGTGATGTGCACTCCCGACGGCGCCGCCGGTCCGTGACCCGGGAAATACACACCCGGCACGCGACACCCTGCCATCACTGTCGCACCCACGACCGCCACCACCGACCAACGCCGCGCCAACTGCATCAACTCGAACCCCCCGGGAAGGCGCGCACTGTAGAACGCGCGGAGGGTGGCCGCCACCGGCCGTTCGACTCACCCTCCGTGCCGCTCACCCACTCATCCCCCAGCGTTTGGCGGATCCTGGTCGCCCCAGGACCACCAGTTGCCAAACGCTACGAAGGGGAGCGGGGGTGAACGCACCCATCGGGGTGGCCTACCGACCCTTCCACTCGGGCGGACGGCCTTCCTGCGAGGCGAGCCGGCCTTCGGCTGCGTCCTCGCTCGCCGCCACGACCCGCCGCATGGATTCACCGAAGCGCACCGCGTCTTCCCAGGGCAGACGGGGGCCGCGCGCCGCCATTTCCTTCGTGGCGCGTTGCGCGAGCGGGGCGCGTGCGAGCAGCCGGGTGGCCAGTGCGTGCGCTTCGTCCATCAGGTCGTCGCGAGCCACCACTCGCCACACGAGGCCCATGGCTTTCGCCGTGGTCGCGTCGATCCGGTCGCCGGTCAACAACAACTCCATCGCATTCGACCAGCCGACTCGTCCCGGCAGTCGCATCGCGCCGACGATGGTGGGCACGCCCAGCCCGACTTCGGGGAAGCCGAACTCCGCATCGTCGGCCGCGATCACGAAGTCACAGCGCAGCACCGAGGTCAACCCGTACCCCAGGCAGTAGCCGGGCACCGCGGCGATGGTCGGCTTCCAGATCTCCATCCCGCTCTCGAACGAGTTGACCGTCGGGATCTCCCAGAACGTGCCGGACCACTCTCCGACCGACCCGCGACCGTCCTTGAGGTCGGCGCCGACACAGAACGCTCGCCCGGCACCGGTGACGATGCCCACCCACGCGTCTTCGTCAGCGCGGAATCGTTCCCACGCATGGTTGAGATCCTGGCGGAGATCGCCGTTGATGGCGTTCAGGGCCTCGGGCCGGTTGTAGGTGATCGTGGCCACGTGGTCCACGCAGTCGTACAGCACGGTGTCGGTCATGGCGCCAGCTTCGCGCCAGTTGCGGTCGGGGTGCCCGCACTCAGACCAGCGTGAGCGTCCGGGCTCGACGGCCACGCGACCCAGTCACGCCACCGAGACCGTCGATGGCCGCGGCAAGATGCGGCACCAGTCCGGCGCCCATGCACGCGTGACCGGCGGCGTTCGGATGGAACCGATCGGCCGTGAAGAACTCCTCGCCGCGCGCGCGAAAGGCTTGATTGACTGCCGGCGAAGCTCCGACGTAGACCGCGCGCGCGGCTGGGTACACAGCTCGAGCCTTGCGCCGCTCGTAGGCCGCGCCGCGCATGGCGAGCATCGTCTTGAGTGCGGTGGGGATCCGGGGCACCACCGAGAGGTCGATCAAGCCGCACACCAACGTCGCGATCCCGGCCCGGTCGAGGGCACCGGTCACCGCGCGCACGTCCCGCTCGAACTGCGCGAGCGGGGTGGAGTGGATGGCGTCGTTGGCACCAATGGAAAGGACCGCAACGTCGGGCGCCGCATCGAGCACGGCCGGCAGTTGATTCATGAAGACATCGCCGATGCGGGATCCGCCGACGGCATAGCGCCGCAAGTGGACACGCGTCGGGAGCCTGCTCGCCGCGTGGGCGACGAACACCTCACTGGCGTGGTCGAGCCCGGGGCCGGTCACGGTGCTGTCACCGAGGACCGCGACCTGAATCGGTGTGTCGTCGGTGGGGTGCGACCGCCCGTAGTAGCCGGTGAGGTCGAGATCATCGAACTGGGGCAAGGGCGCATGCGCGGCGCGACGGGCTTGTGCCCACAGGCCTCCGACCAACGCCGGAACCGTTGCGATGGCCGCCCCCCTGGCTCGCATAGAACCACTGATCGTGACGACCCGACCACTCCCGGTCAATAGGCCTCCCGACGCATCGCAGCTGATGGGCCACGACCCGAGTCGACATCTACGACCGTCCCGGCGCATCAGGGTGTGGAGCTGATGCGCTTCACTCCCGGTCGACATCAGGAGTCTTGGTACGGGGCGGTGCGCGTGACCCAACGACCGTCCCGGCGCATCAGGGTGTGGAGGGGAAGTCGGGAGGCCAGTTGTATTCGGTCCAGCCGGTGCCGACGAGGCCGTCGGAGGTGGTGTAGCGACACATCGCCCGGGGGAAGCGGGTCTCGCGTCCGTCGGGAGCGACGAGCAGAATCGGCGCGTGTCCGATGGGGTCGGTCGTGAACTCGACCTCGCCGATCTGTTGACGGGCCGCGGTGGGAATCTTCTCGGCGTCGATGTCGACCGCGTTCTCGACGACGGCCGCCGGGGTGAGCGTGCCGTCGGGCGCGACGGTGTAGCCGGTTGCGAAGACGTCGAGGTTCGGAATGATCGAACGCGCCGCGTGGATGAACGAGCCATCCGCGAACGCACCCGAGGTCCAGTTCCACGGGAACAGCCACCAGTCCCGCACACCCCACGAGTGGTCGCGTTGGCCGCCACAGTCGACGGCGATGGTCTCGTCGCCGATCGTGACCGTGCCGGTGACCCAACTCGAGATCTCGTACCGCGTGGTCATCGCGTAGGGAAACACTTCGGCCCGCGACTCCCACGTGAGGTCGAGCGCCACCGGCACTCGTTCGCCGTCAAGCCCGTGGAATGCCTGCGCCGGATCGGGCAACACCACGCCGGTCGCGGTGCTGGTCACGCGGAACTTCCTGAACGGTTCGATCGTGGTGATCGAGTACGCGGTTCCACCGTCGGCGACGGCGAGCGCGGCATCACCGTCGGGGCACGGCATGTCGTGCTCGACCGTCAGGACGAGCGGACGATCCTGGCCGACCAGCGCGATCCACCACCACGCCTTCCCGAGGTTCGGATACAGCCCGAGGCGGACGTACCCGCCGTAGCTGCAATCCGAGGCCGCCCAATCGAGATACCACGACTCGCCCCAGAACTCACCCTCCTCGACCGGATGGCGACCTTCATCGGCGGGGACGGGCAGAAAACCTTCGGGTTCGGTCATCGCGATGCCTCTCTCGAAATCTGATCAGTCGGGCGCGGGAAGCGAGCTGCGGCCGCCAGTGCCCCAGTACGAGGCGGTGAGCTGCAGGCCCGTGCGACCGGCGCGAGGCGACAGCTCTTCCATCACTCGCTTGTACGCGGTGTGGAGGATCTGCCACTCACCGTCGCGCTTGACGTAGTCGTCGGTGTAGAACGCGGCGCCCCGAATGTCGAGCTCCCACTGCGTGTCGATGACCCAGTCTTCGAGCGCCCAGATCCCAGTGGCGGTGTCGGGACCGGTCAAGGTGATTTCGGGATGGTGCGCCTTGTGCGAGGACAGGAAGGTTTCGCGTCCCATCGACTTCCGGAAGAACGCGAGGATCGCGTCGCGCCCTTCGTAGGAGTACGCGCCGGCGCTGTAGGCGCAGGTCGCTTCGGGCACGAACAGGCTCGCCATCTCGTCCCACATCTTGAGATCGAGAAACCGGAAGTAGCGGTACTTGACCTGCTTGATCGCTTCGATCTCGACCAGATCGTCGGGAGTCATGAGTAACGAGCCTCCTTGCCTTGGGATTCTCCGTGATGCGCGACGGCATCGGTGAGATCGGATACGAGTTGGTCGACGACCATCCCGTGGGCGGGCGAGAGCATCAGATGCAGCCCGTAGGGATCGGTGTTGCGGTTGATGTGCCACCCCTTGGCGTCGAGCACGTCGGCGACGGCGTAGAGATCGATGGTGTCGGAGCGCAACGCCATCACCGGTCCGATCGGATCACCGACCAGGTGCACGTTGTCGAGCCCGTCGATCGCGTGGCGCAGCTTCGCGACGGTCGCGACGAGTCCCCGCATGATCTCGGTGTACCCGTCGAGCCCGAGCGACTGCATGACGGCCCAGGCGGTGGCGATCGGCGCGGCCGGCTTGGCCCCCGCGACCCCCGGCGAGCCGTAGAGACCCGACCCCCACTGGTCGTAGAGGAAGAACTGATGGCCGAACCAGTCGGCGTCGCGGTGGAGCACGACCGACGCACCCTTGGCGGTGTAGCCGTACTTGTGGACGTCGGCGCTGATCTCGGTGACACCCTCGACGCGGAAGTCCCACGGCGGCACCTCGTGACCCAGTGCTTCCAAGAACGGAAGGACGAATCCACCGATACATCCGTCGACGTGGCACCCGATCCCGCGCGCGTGCGCGAGACCCGCGAGTTCGGCCACGGGATCCATGACGCCGTAGGGATAGTTGAACGCCGACGCGACGATCACGGCCGTGTCATCGGTGATCAGCCCGCGTGCGGCGTCGACGTCGGCGCGGTACTCAGCATCGAGCGGGATGCGCACGTAGTCCATCCCGAAGTAGTGCGCGGCCTTCGCGTACGCGGGATGGGCCGATGCAGGCGCAAGGATCTGGGGACGCGCCACGCCGCGCGCCGCCGCGCGTTCGCGATTGACCAGCATCGACATCAAGATCGACTCGGTACCGCCTGACGTCATGGAGCCGCCGCCGCCCTCGGGGAGGTGCACCAACCCGCCGGTCATCGCGACCACTTCACCCTCGAAGCGCGCGACCTCCGGGAACTTGAACGGGTTCAGCGCGTTGCCGAAGAGATAGCGATTGTTGACGGCGACGATCAGTTCTTCGAGATCATGACGACCGGTCGGATAGACCAAGCCGAAGAGTCGCGCACCGTGAACGTCGGGCTCGCGGGCCTGGCGGGCGTCGACTTCCGCGAGCAAGGCGTCGGTGGCGACGCCGGTGACGGGAAGGCGCGTCTGCGTGGCGTCGGGAATATCCATGGCCGCACCGTACCGAAAAGGCACGGGCTCCCGTTGCGGCCTACGCGGCGAGACGAGTGGAGACGTCGGCGCAGGCTTCGCAGGCCGACTCCGGGACGACACCGATCCGCATGAGGCCGGCGAAGACTTTGCAGCCGAGGCACAGCCCGACGAAGGCTTCGAGACTTGCCGCGACCAGCAGCATCGACAGCACCACGACGGCGGCGACGGTCGCATCCAGGAGGATCAACACCGATGCCGTCGCGGAGAACGCGACGCCCATGCCCTGAGCGAACCGCTTGGGCGGGCCGGGCACCAACCGCGGTGCGACCGACAGTCGGGGACGGATCACGCGGGTGACCAACCGGCCGAGCGGACTGAACCTCGGCCCCGAAGCCACTCGGGCGATGAACCCGAAGGTGAGCGGCACCAGGATCCACCACTGCCGGGTGACGAACATCGTCACCACCATCACCACGACGCCCGTGGCGACCAACCGTGCCGACACTTCGTCGACCGGGTTGGGAAAATCGAAGAAACGACCCATATCACGCACCCTATCGCCTATTCCCGACTTGTCAACTCGGGAATAGGTGACACTTGTCCCCACCCGCTTGGGGATAACCCCTCTCCGTAGTGCTCCGAAAGTCTGTTACTGGCTTCTGCCCCGTTTTGGCCCATAGAGTGGACCGCTCCTGAGCGCCAGGAGTGACAGGTTTTCCCCAGGGCGGAGGCACCCGGTGAGCAGATGGTGCGAAGGCACTGAGCCGATCGAGCGCGGGTGATGGCGCGCCTGCGGCTCGGGACCAAGCTCGCCCTGCTCGTCCTGATCCCGCTGCTCGTGCTGATCGGCGTCGGTGGACCGCCGCTCCTCGATCGATGGACTGCCTGGAAGGACGCCCCGACTGGTTCCGACGACGCGCGCCTCACCATCGGTCTCCAGGAACTCACTGAACACCTCGAACGCGAGGCGTCGTTGTCATCGCAGTACGTCGCGACCGGTGACGCCGACGTTCGGCGCCGGCTCAACGAGGCCCGCCCGCGCACCGACGTCGCGGCGCGTCGCGTGACCAGCCCCGCGGCCCGATCGTCCGATCGCGAGACCCGACGAGCCCTGCGTGAGGTCGAGACTCGCTGGCGTGCCGTTCAGCGCGGCCGAGCCGCGATCGATCGCCGCACCGTCAGCGATCTCGCCACGAGTGCGGCCTACGAACCGAGCCTCCGAGCCACGCGCACGGCGCGAGCCGCGAGCGCGTGGGCGACGACCCGCGTCAACGGTGCACCCGACGAATCCGCGCTCCGATCGGCGCTCGCGGCGCTCGAGACCGCTACGGCCCACCAGCAGGCGATCCTGATCGCCGGCATCGGCCGCGGCTCGGTCTCCGCGACCGTGGCCGCCGCGGCACAGCGCGACGCCGCGACCGAGGCGACCTTTCGAGACGTGATCCTCGAGTCGTTCGATACCTCGGCCGGCCCGACGCCGACGTCGGCCCGCGATCTCCGCACGACCGGGCGAACGATCGATTCCCTTCGTCGCATCGCACTGACTGGGGCCCCCAACTCGAGCCTCGCCCAGCCCTGGCTCGCGGCGACCGACCGCCAGCTTGCCCGCGTTCGCCAGCTCGCCCGATCGCTCGACCGCCGAGCACAACCAAGCATCACTGCCACGCGCGAGATTGCCCGCACCGAACTCATTCGCACCGCTGCCATCACGCTCGGAATCGGCGTCATCGCGTTGCTCGTCGCACTCGCCCTTCGACGCGCGATCCGCCGGCCGATCCGCTCCGTCGCCGCGCACGCCCGCGCGATCACGGCCCCCGAACCGCCGGCCGACATCACCGCCACCACGCCCGCTCACCACACGGATCGCGTCGAGTCGACGCCCGTCCGCACCCGTGACGAGATCGGCGACATCGACCGCGCCCTCCGCGAGATCGAACGCACCACCGCCGATACCATCTCGACCCAACAACGGCGCCGCCGCGACGAAATGGGCGACCTCTATGTCACCCTGGCCCGGCGAAATCAACCGCTCCTACGCCGTCAACTCGACGCCATCGGGGACATCGCCCGCACGGAACCCGACACCGAGCGCCAGGCTGCGCTCTCGACTCTCGGGCATCTGGCGACGCGCATGCGCCGCAACGCGGAGAGCCTGCTCGTGCTCGCCGGCATCGACGCGCATCGTTCCGATCCGGACGCGGTACCGGTCGGGTCGATCGCGAGCGACGCCGTGGCCGAAGTCGAACAGTTCGAGCGGGTCGACATCATCGGGCTCCCGCCAAGCGTCGCAGTGACCGGGCGGATCGCCGGAGACCTCACACACGTGCTCGCCGAACTCATCGAGAACGCGGCCACCTACTCGCCGCCCGACACCCGGGTGTTCGTGAGCGCTCGCCGTCAATTCGACGGCGTGGAGATCACGGTCTCCGACGAAGGAATCGGTATCCCGGTCGACCGCCTCGACGACCTCAACGAGGTGCTGAGCCACCCACCGCTCCCCGGCCTCGATCTGTCGCGTTCGCTTGGCATCATCGTCATTGCTCGCTTGTGTGAACGGATCGGTGCGCACGTCTCGCTCCGGAGCGCAGCCGAGGTCGGAACCACGGCGACCGTCAAACTCCCCGGCCAACTCATCGTGAGCCCAGCCGGGGCCGACGACACCGGTGACGACTGGGTCGAACCCGACCGCGCCACGACCGACCCTCGCGAGGGTCGCGTGCTCGGTCCGCGCCCCGAAGACTCCGCGGCCGCACTCGCCGCGCCTGCACCCACCACCACCGCCATCGCCGGGTTGGCCGACGGGTCGTTGCTCTCACCGGTGATCACGACCACCCCGATTCCGGTGCCGGCGACGCCGGCGCACGTCCCTCTGCCCCGCCGCACACCGCTCGCGGCCCGCCCCGCAGGTCCGCCGCCAACGTCCCCGGAACGCACAGCGCCCCGACCCCGTTCGCCCCAGGCCGTCTTCGAACTCGTCGCCCGCTACGAGTCCGGCGCCCGACGCGCGGCACGCCGCGCACCCATCGCACACCAGGCCGCGACCCCATCCGAGGTCGTCGCTGCACCACCCGAGGAAGGACACTGACCATGACGAGTATCCGTACCGATCTGGGTTTCCTGCTCGACCACCTGGCTCAACAGGTCCCAGGAATTCGCGAAGCCGCGGTCGTCTCCTCGGACGGGCTCCCCATCGCCGCGTCTCGAGGTGTCGATCCCGCCGACAGTGACCGGCTCGCGGCTGTGGCCGCGGCCTTGCTCAGCATCGCCCGCGGTGCCGGGCAGCCGATCGACGGTGGCCCGGTCCAGCAACTGATCGTCGAGATGGAACGGGCGCTCCTGGTCGTGATGGGCATCAGCAATGGCTCGACGCTGGCCGTGATCGCCGAACAGCCATGCGACCTCGGTCTGATTGCGTACGAGATGGCGACCTTCGTCGAGCGAGCGGGACCGGCGCTCAGTCCCACGCTCGTCACCGATCTCCGCACGGCCGCGGCATCATGAGCGCCACCCAGGTGGCACCCGGCCCCTCGAGCATGCTGGAGCCCCTCGCCCTCAAGGTGCTGATCGCGGGTGGATTCGGCGTCGGCAAGACCACGGCGGTGGCGGCAGTCTCAGAGATCGAACCACTGCGAACCGACGGCTTCCTGACCGACGTGAGCACGCTCGGCAGCGTGGATCGGGCCGCGCCCGACAAGGTTGGTACCACCGTGGCGTTGGACTTCGGCCGGGTCACACTCGATGGCGACATCTCGGTCTACCTGTTCGGAACGCCGGGCCAGGACCGCTTTTCATTCATGTGGGACGACTTGGCCCGAGGCGCAGTCGCCGCGCTGGTCATCGTCGACACCCGCCGGTTGGCGGTGTCGTTTCCCGCCATCGATGCCTGCGAACGAAACGGCATCCCGTTCGCAATCGCCATCAACGAGTTCGACGGCGTGTCCCGCCACCGCCCCGAGGAGGTGCGCGAGGCGGTGGCGGTCGACGCTCGCGTCCCCGTCCTGACCGTCGATGCCCGCGATCCGCAGAGCATCCGGGGCGCGCTGAGCACACTCCTGGAGTTCGCGGCCCGACACGCGGCGGCCGCGACGACCGGCGAACCGGACCACAACGGGGAACGGGCCGGGGACGGGACCGGACCGAGCTTTCCGGGCTGACGGGCACCGAAGCGGACAATCTCCCGGCATTTCTTGCGTTGACCACACGGAACAGGCATTGTCTGGCAACCTGACGGGTCGTCAGGTTGGAGAGCAGTACCGCAGTGCGGTCGATAGGGGGACTCGTGAGGCGTTTTCGATGGTTGGCCTTTGTCTGTGTGATCGCGTTGGTGCTCGCGGCATGCGGACGAAGTGACAAAGAGACCGGGTCGAATGACGGTACGCAACCGCCTTCCGACACGAAGACCCAAAGCGGCGGGACCAAGGGCGCGTTCGGCACGTCCGACGTGGTGTGCCAGCCGGGCAAACCGTCCGGATCACCGGCACCGGGCGTCAGCCCGACGGAGGTTCGCCTCGCCACCTTCTCCGACGTCGGCTTCGCCGGTCGTCCGGGCCTCAACCAGGAACTCCTCGATTCGGCCGAGGTGTTTGCCAAGTGGTGCAACGACGCGGGCGGGATTAACGGCCGCAAGATCGTCGTGGACGAACGCGATGCCGCACTCACCAACGTCACCTCGAAGATGGTCGAGAGCTGCGCCCAGGACTTCATGGTGGTGGGCGGCGGCGCCGTCTTCGACCAGGACGGCGTGAAGACGCGACTCTCTTGCGTGATGCCCGAGATCTCGGGGTACTCGGTCAGCCCGCAGGCCCGCGGCGCCGACCTGCTCGTCCAGCCGATCCCGAACGCGGTGGACTCCATTCCCGTCGGTGACTACCTCTACCTCGAGAAGACGTTCCCCAAGGCGATCAAGGCCTACGGCGTGCTGACCGGCGACATCGATACGACCAAGATCGTGGCCCGCCAGGGCGACGAAGCGGCGAAGTCGCTCGGATGGACCAAGGTCTATGACGACGTGTATCCGCCCACCGGCCAGGCTGACTGGACGCCGACCGCCCAGGCCATCAAGGACAAAGGCGTCAAGGCGCTGCTCTGGACCGGCGAGCCCGAGAACCTGGCCAAGCTGATGCAAGCCCTGACCGACATCAACTACACGCTCGACTTCGTCCGCACCGACGCCAACCACTACGACGACAAACTCATCGAGACCGGTGGGCCTGCCATCAAGAACGTGTTTGTTCGCAGTGTGTTCACGCCATTCGAAGTGGCCAAGGCCGGTACGCCGACCCAGGAGTACCTCGACGCGTACGCCAAGTACTTGCCCGACGGTAAGGCCAAGGCCCTGCTCGGAATGCAGGCGTGGTCGGCGTGGTTGCTGTTCGCCACCGCCGCGAACGATTGTGGCAATGACGTGACCCGCAAGTGCGTGTACGACAACGCATCGAGCGTGACGGAGTGGACCGGTGGCGGGCTCCACGCCGCCGTCGACCTCTCGTCCGGCAAGGCGTCCCCCTGCTTCACCTCGCTGGAGGCGTCGGCGTCGGGCTTCGAGGTCGTGAGTGACATCAAGCCCACCGAGGGCATCTTCCGGTGCGACCCGGACGGCGTGTACGAGCTGACCGGCGACTACGGCAAGGGCGTCACCCTGGCCGACGTCGGCAAGTCCATGGCGGACCTCAAGTAGTCAGACGGACCTTCGGGGGGCCGGACCATCCGGCCCCCCGAACCGTCACCTCTCTCGGAGCACCGTGGACAAGTTCCTCACCTTCACGATTGTCGGCCTCAGCCTGGCGGCGATCTATGCCGTCATCGCCAGCGGCCTCGTCCTCACCTATACGACGACGGGAATCTTCAACTTCGCCCACGGCGCCGCGGGCATGCTCGCCGCGTTCACCTACTGGCAACTCAGGTTCGACTGGGGCTGGCCGGTACCGATCTGTCTCCTCCTGATCCTCGGAGTGATGGCGCCGCTGTTTGGCGTCATCCTCGAAGTCGTGGTCATGCGCGGGTTACGGGGGACGACCGAGACCGTCAAACTCGTGGTGTCGATCTCGTTGCTGCTCTTCATGATCGGGCTCGCACAGCTGATCTGGGCGCCGGGCATCGGGCGACCGATGTCGCGCTTCTTCCAAACGTCGGCACCGATCCAGATCGGCCCGACCACGATCACCTGGCACCAGGCCATCACGATCATCGTGGCGATCGTTGCGGCGATCGGCCTGCGCATCGTCCTCACCCGATTCCGCATCGGCATCGCGATGAAGGCGGCCGTCGACGACCCGGCGCTCTCGGCGCTCAACGGCGCGCGCCCCAACCGCGTCTCGATGATGGCGTGGGCGTTCGGTACTGCGCTCGCGGCCCTCGGCGGGATCTTGATCGCGCCGAACGTCACCCTCGATGCGCCGTCGCTCAGTCTGCTCATCGTGAGCGCGTACGCCGCCGCCATCTTCGGTCGGCTGCGGAGCCTCCCCCTCACCTTCGTGGGCGCGATCGTCCTCGGGCTCACCGAGGCGTACCTCACCGGGTACCTGCCCACGAACCAATACCTGCCCGGGCTGCGCATCGCGAGCCCCGCACTGTTGCTCTTCATCGTGCTACTCGTGATGCCCAACCCCCGGCTGCGCGGCCGCATGACCAGAAGCCGCGAGTACTTCCCCATGCCCTCGATCCGCGGCGCGCTGATCTTCGCCGGGGTCGTCGTCCTCGGCGGGTTCGTCATGATGGCGACCCTGTCGACCCCGGACCAGATCATCTACGGCCGCCTCTTTCCGATCGGGATCGTCGCGCTCTCGCTCGTGCCGCTGGTCGGGTTTGCGGGTCAGATCTCGCTGTGCCAGCTGAGTTTCGCCGGCATCGGCGCACTCGTCGTCGCCCACCTCGGTCACGGCGGCGATCCCGTTGCCTTGATCTGGGCGGTGCTCATCGCCGGCGCGGTCGGCGCGCTCATCGCGCTGCCGGCCCTTCGGCTGTCGGGGATCTACCTCGCGTTGGGCACCGCGGCGTTCGCCACGATCCTCGACCGGTGGATCTTCACCATCCCGAAATTCTCGGTGTTCGGCTGGTTCGACGTCGACCTGTTCAATCAAGGTTCGATCGAGGTCGACCCATTGAGACTCTTCGGCCTCGACATCAATACCCCCGGGCGCCAACTCGTGGTGAGTTCGATCGTCTTCGCCCTCGTCGCGCTCCTCGTCGTGGCCATCCGGCGCGGCCGACTCGGCCGGCGCCTCATCGCGATGAAGGACAGCGAAGCTGCCTGCGCCACGCTCGGCATGAACTTGCTAGGCACCAAGCTGTTGGTCTTCTCGATCTCGGCGGGCATCGCGGGACTCGGCGGCGCGCTGTACGGCATGCAACTCACCCAAGTGAAGGCCGGCAACTTCGACCTCGTCAGTAGCTTGCAGGTCTTCGCCCTCACCGTGGTCGGCGGGATCGGAGCCATCGGCGGCGCGTTGTTCGCCGGGATCTCGCTGTTCGTGGTCCTGCCGTTGATCTCAACGCTGTGGCCCTCGGTCGCGAACAAGTTCGCGCTGCTCCCGGGTGCGACCGGTATCGGTCTCGGTCGCGATCCGAACGGTGCGGTCAGTCAGATGCGCGAAGGGTTCGCGCCGCTCGCGGGTTCGCCGTCCTCGCTCCTGGTCATGTGCTTGTGCTTGGCCGCGTTGCTCGGCCTCCGACTCGCCGATGCCATCACCAACTGGACCTTCGTCGGCGGCCTCGTGGTGATCCCGCTCGTGGCATCGGCGGTCGCGACGGTGTCGGCGGCGACCAAGCAGCGAGCGCTGGCCCTGGTTGAGCACGCGCCCGATCGCACGCCGCTCGAATGGGTCGGCATCGATCGTCCCTGGAACGACAAAGACATCGAGATGCTCGACGGCATGTTCTCGACGGCGGAGTTGGAGTCCCATGGCGCTGCTTGAGGTCCAAGACGTCGGCGTTCGCTTCGGTGGGAACGTGGCCCTCGACGGCGTGTCCCTGTCGGCCGACCCCGGAGTGGTCACCGGACTCATCGGCCCGAACGGCGCGGGCAAGACCACCTTGTTCAATGTGATCACCGGTCTGCAGCCCCCCACGCAGGGTCGGATCCGCCTCGACGACCGTGACATCAGCCGCCTCTCCCCGACGACTCGGGCCCGGCGCGGTCTGGCCCGAACGTTCCAACGACTCGAGTTGTTCAGCCTGCTGAGCGTGCGCGAGAACATCCGTGTCGCGGCCGACGTCCGCAAGGGCTGGTCCCGCGACAAGAGCAAGCCGGCCGAGGTCGTGGAAGCGATCATCGAACGGGTCGGTCTGACCGGGCTGGCCGACGAACGGGTCGACTCGCTCCCCACCGGCCAGTGCCGCCTCGTCGAACTGGGCCGGTGTCTCGCGACCCAGCCGAAGGTGCTGCTCCTCGACGAACCGGCCTCCGGCCAGGACGAGTCGGAGACCGTGGTGTTCGCGGCGTTGCTCAAGACGCTGGCGGCCGAAGGGATCGCGGTCGTACTGGTCGAGCACGACGTCCACCTGGTGATGGAGGTCTGCGCGCGGGTCCACGTGCTCGACTTTGGCCGGATCATCGCGAGCGGCACACCGGCCGAGATCCAAACCGACCAAGCGGTGCTCTCCGCCTACCTCGGGACCACGTCATGAACATCTTGGAGTTCCGCAACATTCGCGCCGCGTACGACCGGATCGAAGTGCTCTTCGGTGTCGACTTGGTGGTAGAGGCGGGCCAGGTCGTGGCGCTGCTCGGGCCCAACGGCGCCGGCAAGACCACCGCGCTCAGGGTCGCTGCCGGGCTTCACCCGGTGAGTTCCGGAGACCTCATGATTGCCGGACGTCGCGTCAACGGCACCGCGCCGGAGGAACTGGCCCGGCGCGGCATGTGTCTCATCCCGGAAGGCCGCGGCGTGTTCCCGAACCTCACCGTCCGCGAGAACCTGCGGATGATGACCTATTCGGGCGTCTCGTTCCCCGACATCGAATCCACGGCCTACGAGCGATTCCCGCGGTTGAAGGAACGCCGTCGACAACTCGCCGGAACCCTGTCCGGTGGCGAGCAGCAGATGCTCGCGATGGCGCGCGGGCTGGCGACTCGACCGGCACTGTTGCTCCTCGACGAGTTGTCGATGGGGTTGGCGCCGATCATCGTCGAGGAGCTCTACGCGATCGTCGCCCAGGTTGCTCGCGAAGGGGTGTCGATCCTCGTGGTCGAGCAGTTCGCGAGCACGGTGCTCGGCGTCGCCGACGTCGCGGCGGTCCTGGTCCACGGCCGCATCGCCCGAGTCGGAACTCCCAACGAACTCCAAGACGAACTGTCGAAGGCGTACCTCGGCGGATAGCCGGACACGCGACTAGAACATTGACGCCAATCACACGAGTGAGGACGAGATGATCGAGCAGCCCGAGCGGGTCAACCAGTTCAAGCAGGACATCGCGGCGATGCAGGTGCGTGATCCCGCGGCCGGACGGGACCGCCTCTATTCGCGGGGCGGCGCGACCCTGATGGTGATCGGCATCATCGTCGCCATCGCGGGGTACCTGCAGTCACACAGCACCACCAACTCACTGGCCCAGCGCGACTCGATCATCATCGCCCTCATCGGTGTCGTTGTGGGCGTCGTGGGTTCGGCCCTCTTCCTGCGCGGGTCACTCGCCGGGTTTCTGCGGTTCTGGCTCGCTCGCCTGATCTACGAGCAGAAGGCCCAAACCGACCGCATCATCGAGAAGTAGCCCGCCTCGAGCACGGCCCGCTGCTTACAGAAGGTGAACCGCACGAGCGGCGCGCCGGCCACCGTGTCGTCGTAGAACACCACGTTGGGGACCGCCACGACACCGCAGCGCTTCGGGAGCGCTCGACAGAACGCCAGACCGTCGGTCGCTCCGAGGGGGCGGATGTCGGCGGTGACGAAGTAGGTCCCCCGCGGGGCAAACACCTCGAAGCCCGCGTCGGTCAGCCCGGCCATCAGGAGATCCCGCCGGCCGGCGAGGTCGGCCGCGAACTCGGTGTAGTAGTCGTCGGGGAGTTCGAGCGCAGTGACGATCGCGTGTTGGAACGGCGCGCCGTTCACGTAGGTGAGGAACTGCTTGGCGGTCCGGACTGCGCCGAGAAGTTCGGGCGCGGCGCACACCCAGCCGATCTTCCACCCGGTGAACGAGAACGTCTTGCCCGCGGACGAGATCGTCACCGTCCGGTCGCGCATACCCGGCAAGGTCGCGAGCGGAATGTGCTCAGCTCCGTCGTAGGTCAGATGTTCGTAGACCTCGTCGGTGATCACGATCAGGTCGTGCTCGATGCAGAGTCGAGCAATCGCTTCGAGCTCGACCCGGTCGAAGACCTTGCCGGTGGGGTTGTGCGGCGAGTTGAGGAGGAGAACTCGCGTGCGGGCCGTGATCGCTCGCGCCAACTCGTCGACGGCGAAGGAGTAGTCGGGGGGTTGGAGGGTCACGACCTTCCGTTCGGCTCCCGCGATCGCGGTGCACGCGGCGTACGAGTCGTAGTACGGCTCGAACATCACCACCTCGTCGCCCGGCTCACACAACGCGATCAGCGCGGCGGCGATGGCCTCGGTCGCGCCGGCGGTGACGAGGACTTCGGTCTCGGGATCGAACTCGAGCCCGTACCAGTGCTGCTGGTGGCGGGCGATGGCGGCCCGCAGCTGGGGAATGCCGAGACCCGGCGGATACTGGTTGTGCCCGGCCCGGATGGCGGCGATGGCAGCATCGGCTATCACCTCGGGTCCGTCGGTGTCAGGGAACCCCTGGCCCAGGTTGATCGAGCCGGTCTCGATCGCGAGCGCCGACATCTCGGCGAAGATCGTCGTCCCGAAACCTTGGAGTCGGCTCGTCAACACCGGCCGGTTCATTCGGCGTCGATGGCCTTCCATCGCTGCACCAAGAGCACTCCGCTCCGCCATCCGATGGTGAAGATCGACAACACCACGATCGCGACCAACGAGAACGTGGAAAAGACCGGCCGACCGGTCAACGCCCGGAGTGGCCCGCCGACGAGGACGGCGATCAGCACCGTGCCGAGCACGCGAGCCGGCCAGTCCTCGGACAACGTGTACACCCGCGTGATCAGCCCGCCGACCACGAATCCGACGGCCAGCGGCCACCAGACCGTGAGGTACCAGGCCACGGCCCCGGCGGTGCCGTGGTTCTCCTTACCGAGCGCGACGAAGACCGCAACGCACAGCCAGTCGGCGAGCAGCGGGCCGATGGACCGCCGGGCGAAGCGGGCCGAGGTTGGCTCCATGGCCGCGGTCATCCGACACCCCCGACGACCGACTTGGCCGGGTACTTCCCGAAGCTCCGGAAGTGCTGGCCGAGACCGGAGGAGAACGCGTCGAGGTAGGGCAGCTTGCGGATCATGTAGGAGTGTTGTTCCTTCGGATCCAGGTACAGGTTGTAGAGACGCGAGTACGTGTACTTCTGGGTCACACCGGAGAATCCACCCGAGTTCTGGATGTCGCGGTCATCGTCGCTGGTCGACGCCAGCATCATCTTGTACTCACCGCAGCGCACCGCCGAGAAGGTGGTCCCGAGCCAGTAGTACAGGTACTTGCGATTCGAGGGCGTGTCGTCACCGAGCAGGAACGACGTCTGATCGACTGCGTCGATGTACCGATCGGCGGGCATCGATTCCTGCGCCCCGGCGAGATGCAGCAACGTCGGGAAGAAGTCCATCAGCGAGAAGATGCCGTCGGTCGCTTGTCCCGGCTCGATCATCCCCCGCCAGTAGAGGACGCCCGGCACGCGCTGGCCGCCTTCCCACGTGCTGCCCTTTGACGATCGGAACGGTGAGTACGCACTGTCGGGCCATGTCTCCATCTCGGGACCGTTGTCCGAGGTGATGAAGATCATCGTGTCGTCGAGTTGGCCGGAGTCTTCGAGCGTCTGCACGAGCCGACCGATGATGTCGTCGAGTTCGACGATCGTGTCCTTGTACGGATGCTTCGACGGGCTCGAGCCGAGGAAATCCGGGTGCGGGTAGTTGTCGAAGTGGGTGCCCCGGGTGCAGTGGTAGAGGAACCACGGCTGGTCCTCACCGGCCATCCGCTCGATGAATTGCTGGGAGTATTTGCACCACTTGTCGTCAAGCAGCGAGAGCACGGGGATCGTGACCTCCTCGACCTCCTCGATCTCGCCCCCCTTGTCGGCGTGGACGAAGCACTTGTTGAAAGGCGCGTTCTCCAGCCACTTCGTGCGCTCTTCGCTGTAGACCACCTCGGGAAAGAAGTACGGGTCCCGCCACTCGGTGTACATGTCGGAGACGGAGAGGAACCCGTAGAAGTCGTCGAAGCCGACGTGCTGAGGCTGAGACTCGCGGTTCTCACCCATGTGCCACTTGCCGACGGCTTGGGTCGCGTACCCCGCGTCGCTGAGCAACTGCGCAATCGTGACCTCGCCCTGGAGGCCACCCTTCTCCCCGTACATCGGCGGTCGCATGAGCCCGTGGCGCATCGGCAAGCGGCCGGTCATCAACGATGCCCGGCTCGGCGTGCAACTCGGCTCCGAGTAGCAGCTCGTCAGCAGCTTGCCTTCGCGCGCGAGCCGGTCGATGTTCGGGGTGGGCGCACCGACCGCAACTCCCCCGCCGTAGCAGCCGAAGTCACCCCAGCCGACGTCGTCGAACACCACCATGAGCACGTTGGGACGCGTGGCCCGGGCGGCCAACTTGGCGTCGACCGCGGCCTCGGCATCGGGGAAATGGAAGTGCGGTTCCAGGTGGTCGGCGTCCTGGACCGTCGTCGCCGTGATGGGATCGTGAGCCATCCGGGCATGGTCGCACACGGGTCACCGCTGACGCTCGTCCGACCGCCCCGCCGCCGGCGTCAGCGTTTGGCACCTGGTGGTCCGGAGAGCGTCACCATCCGCCAAACGTCTTGGTCGACCCGGTGCCGAACCGACACGCGGTACGCACCCCAGGGGGTGCGATAGGAGCGCCGGTTCGGTGACGGGGGGTGGGTTCAGCCGGGGAGGAGGCTGCCTTGGGACTGTTCGCGGTCGAGGAGCCAGCGCTTCCAGGGGAGGCCACCGCCGAATCCGGTCAGGGATCCGTCGGCACCGATGACCCGGTGACACGGTACGATGATCGCAATCGGGTTCTGTCCGTTGGCAGCGCCCACGGCGCGCGCCGCGCCGGGCCGGCCAACCCGCTTCGCGAGCTCGCCGTACGAGATCGTCTCGCCGTACGGGATCGCGCGCAGCTGCCCCCACACCTCGAGTTGGAACGGCGTTCCCTGCGGTGCGAGGTCGAGGTCGAAGTCGGTCCGGGCGCCCGCGAAGTACTCGTCGAGTTGATCGCTCACAGGCCTCAAGGCGTCTGGGTCCTCGCGCCATTCCGCCGCGATCGGGAGCGTGTCGTGAGCAAAGTGGAGGCGCACGACGCGACGGTCGTCGTCGACCGCCAGGAGCAGCGGCCCCTTCGGCCCGTCGTAGATCGTGTACTGGGTCATCGATGTGCTCCTTCGTGGATGGGGCTGAGGGAGGCCCAGAGATGGGCGTTGGCGTAGGCGCGCCAGGGTCGCCACCGTTCCGCGTGCGCGAGGGCGGCCTTGGGCGTGGACTCGACGCCCGCGGCGTCGAGCGCGTGGCGGACTCCGAGGTCGGTCGCGAGAAACGCGTCGGGGTCACCAACCGCGCGCATCATCACGTACTCGGCGGTCCACGGTCCGATGCCGGGAAGCGCAACGAGTTGCGTTCGGAGCTCATCGCGATCTGCACCCGGGTCGATCACGATCTCACCGTCGGCGATCGCCGCGGCGACGGTCCGCAACGCTTCGGCACGCGCCCGGGGCATCGGCAGAT